>CANDGE010000142.1 GCA_947384195.1 uncultured Clostridia bacterium | reverse complement strand
AATTGCCCTTGCAAGCAAGCAATTTTACTTGCATGGGCACACTTAAAGCGACAAATGCAAGCTTTTGTCACCGCGACTTACGTCGCCTTTCGATTTGCCGTCGCATACTTTTTCTCGATATTCTTTTTGTTTGTCTGCTCTTGCGGGCTTTATTCCTTGTTTGACTTGTTTATTCTGTGCTCGGCAAATCCGCATTTGTGTTGACATGCGGCGTTAAATTGCCCTTGCAAGCAAGCAATTTTACTTGCATGGGCACACTTAAAGCGACAAATGCAAGCTTTTGTCACCGTGACTTGCGTCGCCTTTCGATTTGCCGTCGCATACTTTTTTTCGATATTCTTTTTGTTTGTCTGCTCTTGCGGGCTTTATTCCTTGTTTCTTTTTCAATTAGTTATATCGATCGTTGCACACTGCGCGATCCGATTTTTTTCGCGCGCCCGTTTTTGTCCGATCTTTTCCCGTGCACAAACAACAGTTCGCTGCTCTTGTGACTGCGACGCGCAACGCCGTTGAGCACGCCGATGCTCGACATGAATACTATAAGCCCCGAACTGCCGCTGCTTATAAACGGCAACGGTAAGCCCGTCGGCGGGATACTGCCCGTAACGACGGCAATATTGACCATGACCTGTATCGCGATTATCGCCGCTATACCCGAGCATAACAGCGATCCGAACCTATCGGGCGCACCCAACGCGATCTTTAACGCGCGGCGTATTACAAAAACGTATGCCGCCATAACGACCGCACAGCCCAAAAGCCCGAACTCTTCGCCTATCACGCTGAAAATAAAATCGCTTTCCGCAAACGGCAAAAACAAAAACTTTTGCCGCGAATTGAACAATCCGACGCCGAACAGCCCACCCGCGCCCAATCCGTAGTACGACTGTATGAGCTGATAGCCTTCTTCGAGCGGGCTTTGCCACGGATCGATAAACGCCATCAACCGCGCAAACCTATACGGCTCTATGAGTATCAAAACGACCGCCGCCGCCATCAACGGAAGTATTATCATAAGCAAATGCTTTATCTTGGCTCCGCCCAAAAACAGCATGACTATCATCAATAACGCCATGCAAATGGTAACGGACATATTCGGTTCGAGTATGATCAGCAAGCAGATCACGCCGCCGACGAGCACTACGGGCAATATGCCCTTGAACGTAGTTATTTTATCGGTATGCGATCCTATATATGCCGATGCGAACACTATAAACCCGAATTTGCTTATTTCGCTCGCCTGTATGGTAAAAAACGGCAGGTTTATCCAACGCCGCGCGCCGTAATTCGTTATGCCGACGCCCGGGATAAAAACTATCGCGAGAAGCACGACCGACACGGCAAGTATCACGTACCGCAGTTTATACAGCACGTGATAATCTATGCGCGAAAACAAAAACATCGCCGCAAAACCGAGCGCCGCACCCGTCAATTGTTTGAATACGTAATAGTATGGCGTGCCGTATATGCGTTCCGCCGTGTACGAGCCCGCAGAATACACCATCAACACGCCGAACGCAACAAGCACGCCGACCACCGCGGTCATGGCTATATCCGACTTTCCGACCGTATTTTTTACCCCGACGCCGCCGTCCTTGGGCTTTGCGACTATCTTCAATGCCCGCATTTTTCACGCTCCGCAAGCGGATCGAGCGATCGCACAAGCTCTTGAAATCTCGCGCCGCGCGCCGCGTACCCGTCGAACTCGTCAAACGACGCGCACGCAGGCGACAACAGCACCGTTTGCGCGTCCGACCTGTTCGCCGCCGTCACGGCGTCCGCCAGACCGTCTACCACCGTCACTTTAAGCCCGCGCGCGTGCTTTACCGCGCAGTCGCGTATCTCCTGCGCCGTTTCGCCCATTGCGATCGCTTCCGTAACGCGCGGGTCTATGCCGTCGAACAGCTCCGCAAAATCGGTCGCTTTGCCACGACCGCCTACTATAAGACACACCGTACCGACCGTTTGCTTTACAGCCGCAAGACATGCCGATACGTTTGTGCCCTTGGAGTCGTCTATCCAACGCTTGCCGCAATACGTGCCGACGTATTCTATTCTGTGCGCGTCGGCTGTCACGGTGGAAAGCGCGCCGCGCACCGCGTATTCGTCCGCGCCCAAACTCATCGCCGCCGCTATCGCGCATAATGCGTTTTTCACGTTATGCTCGCCCTGCAACCGCAAATAATCGACCGCGCAAACACGCTTGCCCATAAACACGAAATACCCGTCGTCGATATATGCGCCGTCGCACATGCCGTCCGTCCGACACCGCAAAATGCGCGCGCCGGTATCGAGCGTTTCCAACGAACGCAGACGGATATCTTCGCCGAGCACCAATACCCCGTCCGTCATGTTGTTGGCTATATTGCATTTGCAACGGCTGTATTCCCGCTCCGATCCGTGCCAATCGATATGGTCTGACGCGATGTTCGTTATCACGGCGACGGACACAAGAGCGTAGCGACCGGTTTTCGTCCCGGAGGCAACTCATCGATCACCGACACT
>CANDGE010000141.1 GCA_947384195.1 uncultured Clostridia bacterium | reverse complement strand
AACCTATGACCCTCTGCTTGTAAGGCAGATGCTCTCCCAGCTGAGCTATGCTCCCGCAGTGCTTATCTATAATATCAAATACGGAAGGAAAAATCAACCTTTTTTCGGCGATTTGTTGAAATTTTTATAAATTTTTATTTGCAAGCGACGATAAAATTGATTTTACGTGCGTAAAACGTGCGGGCTATTCATAAAATACTTTATGTAGCCTTTGAATAACGCTGTAATCGGCGTATCGGACGCGCTTTGGCGTTTTTCTGCGTTATATTCGATTGCTTATACGGAACCGAAAGGAGTGGTATGTATCAAATAACATTGAGTGTCGACGGTAGCAAAGCCGATTGGTTGTATTCCGTCGACGATATCATCAAGAATAAGTTAAATGATTGTAACGCCGTATCTGCGATAAGTATTTCCGGGCGCAGAGTGTATTGTTCGTTCGGTTGCGAGTCGGTTTCGCGACAGCAGTTGCTTGCCGCCGTAAAAGAGTGTCTTGTGGAAATGTTCGGGGTGGTTTGCAAGTTTGATTTTATCAAGCGCAATCTTTCGATCGAGCTGTCGAAGCTTAACTATGAGTTACTGTTGCACACGCTGGTGGCGTTCGACAGGGAGAACGAGCATAAACTGTTATGCAAACTCATCCGCGTAGAAGACGGCATGGCTTTGGACGGTGTGTTTAATTTTAAACTGGGCGAACTGAAAAAACGCTGGTTGGAAATTTGCGATCTCACGCGCAATAACGGCGCATACCTATACGACGACGAAACGTATAACGAGCTTTTGCGGTTTTTGATAAGCGCCGTCAATCCCAAAATAAACAAGCTGACGGTGTGCGAATACGACGGCAAGTATCGTTTGACGGGCTCGCTCAAAAACAGCATGATCGATCTCGACGTCGGCAACAGCTCCGAGCTCATGTACTATTTGATTGACCTTGCGCCGCTCGAACTCGTTATCGATGGCGGGATATCGAACAACGAATTATCAAAACGGCTTATCGGTATATTCGACGCCAAACCGCTAAATTCCGTCAAGAATAAAACAAAAAAATAGTAATTCGCATAAATATGCGTTTTATTTGATTGCCTTTTTCGTGCGCGCGTGATATAATCATGTTAACTAATCGAGGAGAGTAATCAATATGTCAGTTTCGTTTATTAACGCCGTAGATCCCACAACAATAATTTTTATCGTATTGTTGGTCGTGCTCATCGTGGCGTTGCTCGTCGTCCCCATGTTCACCAATAAAAAGCGCGCAAAGCAGACCGAAGAATTGCATCGCTCGCTCCATCCCGGCGACGTCATCAAGACGGTCGGCGGTATTATCGGCACTATAAAAGAGATACGTCAGGTTTCTCAGTACGATAAGGAAATGGTCATAGAAACGGGCGTCGGCGATAATAAGACCACTATGACTTTCGATATTCAGGCGTTGTATCAGGTAATGAGCCGCGGCGACGCTGCCGTCGAGCCGATTGAAGAAACAAAGCCCGAAGCCAATGCGACCGAGCCTGTCGCGGAAGACGTCGCGCCCGCGATAGCCGAGCCCGTAGCCGAAACGGCGGAAGCGCCTGCCGAAGAAAAAGCGGAAGCTCCCGTCGATACGACTGCCGAGCAAGCCGCCGTCGCCGCCGATGCGCCCGAGCAAGCGCAAGCGGAAGCGACCGAGCCGAAAGCGGAGAGCAAGCCCGCCGCAAAAAAGTCGACCGGCGCCAAGTCGTCGTCGACCGCGAAAAAGCCCGCGGGCAAAAAACCGATCGCAAAAAATAAATAACAAAAGTTATATCCGCAAATCCCTTCGCATACTGTAAAGTGTACGGAGGGATTTTTTATGCGAACAAAAAAGCAACGCGCGCGCGTGGATCGCGACAGGGGATACGTATTCGAGATAGTAAAAGCCAATATCATCGCATTGATCGTCGCGCTTGTGGCGATATTGTTATCCGCGCTTATAGTAAAGCTGTTTTCGGTATCGGACGGCGCGATTCCTATAATCAATCAGGTAATTAAAAGCGTGTCGATATTCATCGGTTGTTTGGTATCGCTCAAAAAGCCGAATAACGGTTGGTTGCGCGGGCTTATATGCGGGTTCATATTCGTATGGCTATCGTTTTTGGTGTTTTCCGCGCTCGAGGCGAAATTCGTGTTCGGGCTGTCGTTGCTCAACGATTGCGTGCTCGGCGGTATCTCGGGCATGATCAGCGGCATAATCGCGGTCAATATAAGAAAACATTGACAACAGAGTATGCAATCGCTTGATTTTATGTTTTGAATATAGTATAATCAAACAAAAGAAATACGGAGGCAGTATCATGGCTCATATCAAGGTTATCAAAAGATCTACAATAGACAACGGTTGCGACACGGCGTGCGGCGAGTGCCAGACGAGTTGCCAATCGGCGTGCAAAACAAGTTGCACGGTTGGCAATCAGTCTTGCGAGCGCAAGAGCGTGAAAGTTCTCAATCCGCAAAAAGAACAAGATAAATAATGGTCCATACTTTCGGATTGCTGGGGCGGCTGTTTGTGCTCGATACGGAGAGCGGGTCATTCTCGGAGATCGATCAAGTAGCCAAAGCGCTTTTGGACGGCGACGACATGTCGCCGTTTTCGTCGTGCGAAATTGCCGACGCGCAAGCCGAGATCGACTCGCTTAAAGCGGAAGGCGTGCTTTTCGCGTCGGAGCAAAAGGCGGCGTTGCCGCCGTTTACGCCCGTCGTCAAGGCTATGTGTCTTAACGTTTCGC
>CANDGE010000140.1 GCA_947384195.1 uncultured Clostridia bacterium | reverse complement strand
CGCACGGCGTTATCAAAACGCCCGTGTTTATGCCCGTCGGCACGCAAGCGACCGTAAAAACGCTCGCGCCGTACGAGCTGGACGAGCTCGGCGCGCAAATTATCTTGTCTAATACATATCACTTGTATATGCGACCGGGGGAAGACATAGTCAAGCTGAACGGCGGGTTGCACGATTTTATGGATTGGCATAAGCCGATACTTACCGACAGCGGCGGGTTTCAGGTCTTTTCGCTCGCGCGGCTGAACAAGATAACCGACGGCGGCGTGGAATTCAATTCGCATATCGACGGATCGCGGCACGTGTTTACGCCCGAAAAATCCATCGATATACAAAACGCGTTGGGCGCGGATATAATCATGGCGTTCGACGAATGCAGCGCCGCGGGGTGCGATCGCGACTACGCCGAAAAGGCGCTTGACCGCACGCTCAAATGGTTGGATAGATGTTGTATCCATCATAAAAACGATAAACAAATGCTGTTCCCTATAATACAGGGCAATATGTTTGCCGATCTGCGATCGCGTGCGGTCAAGGAGACTGTGCCGTACGCCAAATGCGGTATCGCCGTCGGCGGCTTGTCGGTGGGCGAGCCCAAATCGGTAATGTATAGGATGCTTGACGTGTTGCGCCCCGAATATCCGTCGAATATGCCGCGCTATCTCATGGGCGTGGGCAGTCCCGATTGTCTTGCGGAAGGCGTTTTGCGCGGCATAGACATGTTCGACTGCGTGTTGCCGACGCGCACGGCGCGCAATGGGCTTGCGTTCACTTCGGACGGAAAGCTTACTGTGCGCAACGCCGTGTATAAGGAGGACTTGCGCCCTCTCGACGAGCATTGCGATTGCTATACGTGCACGCATTTTTCGCGGAGCTACCTGCGGCATTTGGTAAACACGGGCGAGGTGCTCGGCGCGCGGCTTATTTCGTATCACAATCTGTACTATCTGACGCGCTTGATGGAAAAGATACGCGCCGCGATAATGAACGACGAGTACGGCGATTTTATCGGCGATTATCGGACGCGCAAGGAGTATACCGATAACGTCAAGCCTGCCAATCTTGCGGACGGATATGGATTATAAGCTTATTCGCAGTAAAAGAAAAACGCTGTGTATCAGCATAGTCGGCGGCGAGATGACGGTTAAAGCGCCTCTCCGCACGTCGGCGGAGCATATCGAAAATTTTATTGCGAGCAAGCAAAAATGGATAGAGAAAAAGCTCGCCGAACAGCGCGACAAGACCGATGCGTTAAAGGACGTTATCGACGGCGCGGCGGTCATGTATCGCGGCGTGCTGTGCGAAGCGCGCGTGTGTTCCGACAGGAAGCGAACCGCGTTTATAGACGGCGTGCTGTGCTTGCCCGAAAAATGCGTCGACAAAACGGCGCGCGACAAGGCTGTTGCGGCATGGGGAAAGCGCATGGCGTCGGTCGAACTGAAAGCCGCGCTCGACGACGCGTCGGTGCGCACGGGCTTGAAATACGGCGCTTTCGCGCTCACCAACGCAAGGACGAAATGGGGCAGTTGCGACGGTAACGGCAACATCATGCTTAATTGGCGGCTCGCGATGCTCGACGCAAAGCTCGTCGAATACGTTATCGTTCACGAGCTGTCGCACACGAAACACCACAACCACGGCGCGGAGTTTTGGGCGGAAGTACAAAAACACTTGCCCGAGTATAAGTCGCTCAAAAGGCGTTTAAAAGCGTTTGCCGTGCTCACTACAATGTATAGGTAAGGAATGATGCGTATTTTGGGTATAGATCCCGGCTATGCGATAGTCGGTTACGGGCTATTGGAAAACGATAACGGGAAACTGCGCCCGCTCGATTACGGCGCGGTCGAAACGCCGAGCAAGCTGTCCACGACGGAACGGCTCGTAATGATAGAAAGGCAAATGTCCGAGCTCGTAAAAGAGTTCGAGCCCGACGAGATAGCCGTCGAAGAATTGTTCTTCAATACAAACATCACTACGGGTATCAAGGTCGCGCAAGCGCGCGGCGTTATATTGTTGGCATGTGCGAAAGCGTGCGGTAAGGACAAGCTGTTCGAGTATACGCCGTTGCAGATAAAGTCGACTGTCACGGGCAACGGCACCGCGGCAAAGACGCAGGTGCAGTTTATGGTGCGCTCGCTGTTGCGGCTCAAAGAAACGCCTAAGCCCGACGACGCCGCCGACGCGCTCGCCGCCGCGATCTGCCATGCGCTTTCCGCGCAAGGGATAAAGCGCGGGCTTAAATGAATCGGGATTCGGACAAACCCCGGATGTCAAAGAGCAGAATGTAACGCCGCGACTGTCCGCGGGACCCGGCGGGTGAACTTTGCGCCGACGGGCGCAAGCGGTTGGCGAACTCGCGCCGAATAATCTCGCGGTCGTCGGGATCGGTAAGTTCTTTAAAGCGTTGGGTTTCGGTCGAGCAAAACTTCGGCGCGTACTTGTTGCGCTCCATTGCAAACAAAAAGGCAGGCATAACCGACGCGACTGCCCGCGGGACTCGCGGGCGACCTTTGCGCCTGTGGCGCAAGCGGTTGGCGAACATGCGCCGAAATGTCAAGCGATAGGCGATGGGCGACTGTTTTTAAGAAGTTCGACGGAGATAAAACAAATACTGCGGTGCATGCTCGTTGCGCTCTCCTGCAAACAAAAAGGTAGGCATAAAGCCTACCTTGTGTTGGCAGGGGAGACGCGACTCGAACACGCGACCAACGGTTTTGGAGACCGCGACTCTACCAACTGAGCTACTCCCCT
>CANDGE010000139.1 GCA_947384195.1 uncultured Clostridia bacterium | reverse complement strand
CTACACTGTCGTAGACACTCTTTCCCTACACGACGCTCTTCCGATCTGGCATGACATACGTATCGACGATGTCGTACAACTCTTCGTAATAATCGTGGAGCATTTCCGCCACGTGATCGCTCAACTCGTACGAATCCACCAAGAACCGCGTCAAAATATCGCACCAATCGACTATGTCCACAAACTTGCCCATGCGCAGTTCGGGCTTTTTCTTGTCGTTTATTACGACGCGCGGCAACAACAGCCTGCACACCATTTTTATCCCGTCGATAAACAGATGCGCGTGTTGTTCGTTCTGCCGACTGCACATCGATCTGTAACAGTTGAGATATGTGAACCTGAGCGCCTTTTCGCACTCGGCGAGAATGCTGTCGTATTCGGCTATATCGTTTATCACGTGTTTTTTTGCAAACTGCTTGTTGGCTTCGTCGAATTTATCGAAACGATCGAACACTTTATCTATAAACATGTTGTTCTGCGAGAAATCCGGCGAATAGTTTTTCGCATCGAACGACGGATCGAGCGAGTGCGCAAAAAAGCAAAAATCATTGCTGAGTTTCAACAGCTTTTTATAATCATCCTCACTCGGCGCGTGCAATTCTTCGCCGATAACGACAGTTTGCACCGCTTTGTACGACGTTTTGATCGCGCAATCTATAATATACATGAGCGACGCCCGAACATCGGGCGAAAACGACATTATAAGCTCGCCGTCGAGCTTAAACAATTCGGTAAGCTTGGTAAGATCGGTTATGGAGCGCTTGCGGAACTCGGCGATATCGTTTTCAAACAGTTCGCCGCGCTCGGTAAGCGTACGCGTTATTATTATCTTTGTTTCGTTGAGCATTGCCGAAACAAACAACAGCTTGTCCGCAACCGCCGCATTATTGCGCGCGATCGCGGTAAGCGCCGTTCGTATCATATCCACGACGGCGGACATAACGTCGAAGTCTTTATCCGTTTCGTGCAAATAAATATCGCAAAGCGATACGAAATACTGCGCCGAATACGAATTCTTGTTCGCGTCGAGCGCTTTTTTAAAATGCTCGTACGCATTTAAAAACTCGGCGTTTTTAAAACTCGTCCGCGCGATATCGAGTTCGCGCGCTTCCGCACGGCGGTCGATAAACAACCGCTGTTTTTGCAACTCTGCAAATCCGATCTGCGATCCGCACTCCGAACAAACCACCTTGGGCGTGCGTTCTATGTTGATCGTCTTGTGACAAAACGGACATATCGCAAGTACAGACATAAATTCCTCCTAAAAAAATCGCGCGTCGAACGAATGCCGACACGCGAATTGAAAACAGTTTGATTATTCGCCTTTTTTGTCGTCGCCCGCACCGCCGTCGACGTTCTTTAACAAGCTCGCGAAAACATTATCGTCGTTATCCTGCTCGTCGCGGTAAACGTCGCTTTCTTCGACCTGCTTTTTGACGGGCTTAGCGGTCTTGGCAACAGGCTTTTCTTCCTCGATGCACGCGCGGATGCTGAGCGTCGTTTTGCGCTGAGCCTCGTCGTACGCCATTATTTTAACGTCGACCTCGTCGCCTGCGTGCAACACTTCGTTGATGTCTTTTACATACGCCGCCGCCGCTTCCGAAACGTGGACCAGTCCTTCCACGCCGGGCTCGATCTCTACGAACGCGCCGTAAGGCAACACGCTGATGACCTTGCCCTTAACGACCGATCCGACAGGATGATTTTCCATGCACTTGTCGAACGGATGCGGTTGAAGCTCCCTGTAACCGAGCGAAACGCGTTGCTTTTCGCGGTCGGTCTTGAGCACCAAAAACTCATACGTCTTACCTATCTCCAACACCTCGTCGGGCGAATCGATATGCGAGTACGAAAGATGATCGATGTGCGCCAAGCAGTCTATGCCGTCGACGCTTACGAACGCGCCGTACGAGCTGATACGCTTGACTTCGCCCGCGACGACCACGTCGGGCTTGACGTTTTCCCAGAATATCTCCGCTTTCTTGTCGCGCTCTTCCTTTTCTTCCTGCAAGATCACGCGTTGCGACGCGACTATCTTGCGGTTGACGTCGTCTATATCGAGCGCGCGCAAACGCAAAGTTTTGCCGACGAACTTCTTTAAGTCGGGAACGAATTTAAGTCTTATCTGCGACGCGGGAACAAACACGCGGTACGTGCCGAGCGAGCCTATAAGTCCGCCCTTGATGTCCTTTTTGATGACGATCTCGAAAATCTCGTTATTGCGGATCTGATCGACTTCCTCGTCGCTTTTACGCATAAGATCGGCACGACGCTTGGAAAGCAATACGCAACCGGAAACGTCGTCGCGCTTTTTGGTCACAATAGCTACGACTTCCGTACCGACGGGATAATCTTCGGGCTTGTATTCGCCTTCGTCGCAAGCCTCCGTTTTATCAATAAAACCGTCGATCTTACCGCCCACGTTGACGTGTATACCGTCCGCATCCGCGGATATGACGGTGCCGGTGATCGTTTTGCCTTCGCGTATGGCTACTGTGCCTTTGTTGACAGCATCGAGAAATTCCTCGTTGCTCGCTTTGCCGAATTCTTGACTCATGTAAGTCTTTACCTCCATAATCGACCTTTTTGGAGTCGATGCCCCGGCGACGATACCTACCACACCGCTACGGGGAAATTTGATTTTATTGAGCTCGCCTATCGAATTTACGAAATACGTCGCGGGATTTTTCTCTACGCACAGATCGTACAGCTTGTTGGTATTGGAGCTTTTTTTATCACCGACGACCAACACCGCGTCGCACCCGACGGCAAGATCCACCGCTTCTTTTTGGCGCTCGTAAGTAGTATAGCAAAT
>CANDGE010000138.1 GCA_947384195.1 uncultured Clostridia bacterium | reverse complement strand
GTATTCCGTCCCGCCGCCGCGCCGAACAAAGTCAAAACGTCGTCGCAATCGCGCGAAAAAACGCCTATCGTATCGAGCGAACGGCAAAACCCGATAAGCCCGTTCGTCGGCACCGCGCCGAACGTCGGTTTCAACCCCACTACGCCGCAATACGCCGCAGGCTGACGGATAGACCCGCCGGTATCGGTGCCTATCGCACCGAACGCCTGTTTTGCCGCAACGCAATTAGCCGAACCGCCCGAGCTCCCGCCCGGCACGCGGGTATTATCGAGCGCGTTTTTTACCGCGCCGAACGCCGAGCTCTCGTTGGTACTGCCCATTGCAAGCTCGTCCATATTGGTCTTGCCTATGATCACCGCGCCCGCGCTTTCGAGCCGTTTTACGACTTCCGCATCGGCGGCAGGCGCATATTCTTCAAACAGCTTCGAGCCGCACGTACAGCGCGTTCCGTTTACGCAAACATTATCCTTGACGGCGATCGGCACGCCGCAAAGCGGAGCGATATCGCCGCCGCGCGCTATGCTCTCGTCCGCTCGGACCGCCGCGCGCATGGCGCGGCATTCGCACAGTGCGATAAAATTATTCAGCTCGCGAGTTTTATGTATTTTATCGATGCACGCGCGAACGGCTTCGACAGCCGACACGCGTTTATCGCGCAACGCCGACGCAAGCTCCGTCATCGACAGATCGGTGATCTCCATATCCTACCGCCCGTCCGTGCCGCCGCCGCACAGCTCCGAAAAAGGTCGCACTCCGTCGACGTCCACTGCCGCAAGCGCCGAAAATGCGTCGAACTGTCTTTGGATATGCTCGGGCAGTTCCTTTCGCTCGTCCGTCGTAAGGTCGAGCCCGATCGTAGCGGCGATCTCGATTATTTGTTCGGCTGTGGGTCTTATCATAACGTAATGCTCCGTGCGCGCCAAGGCGCGATAATTATTTTATCACGCCGAAGCGCGCGCTGTCAATCGATTGACGCCGACGCAACTATTTGCGCCGAAAAATATATAAACTTCGGGCTATGGTCTTGACTTTGTCCGTACATAGTTATATAATATAGAAGATGCGTCGGACGTTACATATTTTGCGCGCCGACGCTTAAACACGCAACAATTTACTTTGGAGGTTTTTATGGTAAAAATGACAATCGACGGCAATACCGCTGCGTCACACGTAGCGTATGCCTTCTCGGAAGTCGCGGCGATCTACCCCATCACGCCGTCCTCGCCTATGGCGGAGTATGCGGACGAATGGGCGACTGCGGGTCGCAAAAACATGTTCGGACAAGAGCTCCGCATTGCGGAAATGCAGTCCGAAGGCGGCGCCGCGGGCGCGGTGCACGGCTCTCTTGCCGCGGGCGCGCTCACCACGACGTATACCGCGTCGCAGGGCTTGCTCTTGATGATCCCCAATATGTACAAGATCTCCGGCGAGCTTTTGCCGTCGGTCTTTCATGTAAGCGCACGCGCGCTCGCCGCTCATGCGCTCAATATTTTCGGCGATCATTCGGACGTCATGGCGTGCCGTCAAACGGGCTTTGCAATGCTCGCGAGCAACTCCGTTCAGGAAGCCATGGACCTTGCGCTCGTCGCGCACCTTTCCACGCTCAAAGCAAAAGTGCCGTTCCTGCACTTCTTCGACGGATTTAGGACAAGCCATGAGATCGACAAGATCGACGGCATCGAATACGACGAAATGAAAGCCATCGCCGAAAAAACGGGTTGCATGGAAGCTATTCGCGAGTTCAAGAGCCGCGCGCTCAACCCCGACCACCCCGTGCAAAAAGGCACGGCGCAAAACGCGGACATCTATTTCCAAAACCGCGAAGCCGCCAACAAGTATTACGACGCAACGCCCGAGATCGTTCAAGCGATGATGGACGAGGTCAAAAAGCTGACCAAGCGCGAATATAAGCTGTTCCAGTACTATGGCGCAAAAGACGCCGAGAACGTCATCGTCATGATGGGCTCGGGTTGCGAAGCGGTCGAAGAAACGATCGACTATCTCGCCAAAAAAGGCAAAAAAGTCGGACTGTTGAAGGTACGTTTGTACCGTCCGTTCTCGGTCAAGCATTTCGTAAAAGCCCTGCCCAAAACGACCAAGCGCATAGCCGTGCTCGACCGCACCAAAGAACCCGGGTCTTTGGGCGAGCCGCTGTATCTCGACGTTTGCACCGCGCTTGCCGAATCGGGCAAAGCCGATATTAAGGTCGTAGGCGGCAGATACGGTTTGGGCTCGAAAGAGTTCAACCCGACCATGGTCAATGCCGTCTATAAAAACCTTGCCAAAGCCAATCCCAAAAATCACTTTACGGTCGGCATAACGGACGACGTTACCGATACGTCGCTCGACTGCTCCGAATTCGTCAACGCCTCGCCCGCAGGCACGATCCGTTGCAAGTTCTACGGACTGGGCAGCGACGGCACGGTCGGCGCGAACAAAAACTCGATAAAAATAATCGGCGATCACACCGATAAGTACGCGCAAGGCTACTTCTTCTACGACTCCAAAAAGTCGGGCGGACTCACCATCTCGCACCTGCGTTTCGGCGACGTGCCCATAAAATCCACCTACCTTATCGATCAAGCGGACTTCGTCGCTTGCCACAACCCGTCTTACGTCACGCACTATAACATGGTTGACGACATCAAAGACGGCGGCGTGTTCCTTTTGAACTGCCACTGGACGCCCGAACAGCTCGACTGCGAGCTCCCTGCGGCAATGAAGCAGACGATAGCCAAAAAGCACATCAAGCTGTACACGATCGACGCGCTTAAAATAGTCAACGAGATCGGCGCGCGCAAGGGCGTCAACACCGTTTGCCAAGCGGCGTTCTTCAAGCTCG
>CANDGE010000137.1 GCA_947384195.1 uncultured Clostridia bacterium | reverse complement strand
GTAGACGGGCACGGCAACTTCGGCTCGGTGGACGGCGACGGCGCGGCGGCTATGCGTTATACCGAGGCGCGGCTCACGCCGCTCGCTTTGGAGCTTTTGCGCGATATCGATAAAAACACCGTCAAGTGGAGCTGGAACTTCGACGATTCGTTGATGGAACCGGACATGCTGCCCGGGCGGTTCCCCAATCTGTTGGTCAACGGTGCGACGGGCATAGCGGTCGGTCTTGCTACCAACATACCGCCGCACAACCTTATGGAATCCATCGACGGCGTGATCGCGTATATCGACAATCCCAAGATCTCGCTCAAAGAGATGATGAAGATAATCAAGGGACCGGACTTCCCGACGGGCGGCGTTATAATCCCGACCGAGCTCGCGCAAGCGTACGAAACGGGCAAGGGCAAGATAAACGTCCGCGCCAAGCTCCATATAGAAAACGACAACGACAAAAAGATAATCGTCATAGACGAGATCCCGTACGGCGTTAACAAATCGCAATTATTGGAAAGCATAATCAAGGTGCGCGAAGATAAAAAGGGCGTTTTGACGGGCATAACCGACGTCGTGGACGAATCCGACCGCGTCGGTATGCGTGCCGTCATCAAGACCAAGCGCGACACCAATCCCAAAGACATCGTCAACGCGTTGTTCAAGTACACCAATCTGTCCACGAATTTCTCGTTCAACATGGTCGCGATCGCCGACGGCAAGCCGCAGCTCATGGGGCTGTTGGACATAATCGCGTATTACGTCAACTATCAGCGCGAGATCGTTTTGCGCCGTACCAAGTACGAGTTGGAAGCGGCGAAAAAGCGCGAGCACATACTCGAAGGGTTGGTCATCGCCGTCAGAAACATCGACGAAGTGATCAAGCTCATCAAGGAAAGCCCCAACACGACCGCCGCCAAAGAAGCGTTGCGCAGGCGGTTCGGCTTGTCCGAGATCCAAGCGCAAGCGGTGCTCGACATGCGTCTTGCACGGCTCACGCACTTGGAGATATTCAAGCTCGAAAAGGAGCTTGCGGACGTTAAAAGCGAAATAGCGCGGCTTGAAGCGATAGTCGCGTCCAAAAAGCTGCAAATGGAGCTCGTAAAGACCGAGCTTTTGGGCATAAGAAAGCAGTATAAAGAGAACAGAAAATCGGCGCTCGTTGCGTCCGTCGATCAGTACTCTATTCCGAGCGACGACGAAAAACCGACGTTTGAATACGTGATAGCGGCTAACGCCAACCGTCAAGTCAAGAAGATGCTCGTCAAAAACTTCACTATGGCGAACAAGGACTTTACGGACAATTCGACGCTTAACGAGATATGTAATTGCATAGTTCGCGCCAAGTCCAACGACCGAGTGTTTTGCTTTACCAATCTCGGCAACTGCTACAAGCTCGACGTCGAAGCCATACCCGACGGCAAGTGGCGCGAAAAGGGCGCGGAGCTCAAAAAGATCGTCGCGGACGCGCAGGACGGCGAATATCCCGTGTATATGCGCGTAGTTGAGGAAAAGCTTCCCAAGGGCAATCTGTTGTTCTATACCAAGCTCGGCATGGTCAAAAAGTCGCCGTGGAGCGAGTACAACGTCGTCAAGTCGGCGTACGCCGCGACCAAGCTTCGCGACGGCGACACCGTTATCGGCATGGAGGACGAAGCGGAAGGAAGCTCGCTCATGATAGTCACCAAGTACGGCATGTGTCTTAACGCCGATATGTCCGACGTGCCCGCGCAAAACAGGATAGCCACCGGCGTGCGGTGCATGTCGCTCGCCGACGGCGACGAGTGCATACTCATCAAGCAGGTAAACGGCGACGGCGAGATCGCGCTTTGCACCGACCGCGGCTTTGCCAAACGATTGCTCGTCAGTCAGATCGACGTCATGGGCAGGTACCGCAAAGGCATACGCATCATCGATTTTGCCAAGGGCAAGACAGACAACGGCAGTTGCATAGCGTACGCAACGGTAGTAACAATGCCGTTCAAGGTAGTGTTCAATGTGGACGACGAATATTTGACGGCGTACTCGACCGAGAATTTCTCGATAGAAAACCGCACCCATGCGGGCAAGGCGTTGCTGAAAGGCAAGCACACGATAATCGCGGGCTATGCGTATAAGGACGCGCTCACATTCAATTAAACAAACCGATACAGACCCGTCGCGACAGCTCGCGGCGGTTTTGTTTTGCCTGCGATCGGCGATCGCGTCGGAACGTATCTTGTCATAATAAATAACTTATGCGCGACATAAACTACATATATGAGAAAGAGCAGGATATTGACGGGTTTGGCGGCGGGCATTGCGTGCGTCGCGGTAGCTGCGGCGGTCGCAGTGTGCATAGTGTTTCCAAACAAGTATGCGGATAAGATAGACGCCGCGGCGGACGAGTTCGGGCTCGATCGCGCGCTCGTGCGCTCGGTCGTGTGGGCTGAGAGCAAGTTTAAAAGCGACGCAGTGTCCGATAAGGGCGCGACGGGGCTTATGCAGCTCATGCCCGAAACATTCGACGAATGCGCGACGGCGCTGTATATACCGCGCGGTGAAAACGCCATGACCGATCCCGAACATTCGTTGCGTTGCGGATGCTACTACCTGTCGTTATTGATCGATAAGTTCGACGGCGATACGTCCGCCGCGCTAATGGCATACAATGCGGGCGAAGCGAACGCGCGTAAATTTCTCGACGGCGAGCCTGTGTTTCAGGAGACACGCAAGTATCTCAAAGACGTCGCGCTTGCGCGCAAGGTGTACGGTTTTTTCACGTAAGTACATTAAGATCTCATTAAATTTTCGACGATAGGACGCTCAACGGTTGACAAATTCGGGGAGGCGGGGATATACGATCACACCGTAGTCCGATAGTATGGACTCAC
>CANDGE010000136.1 GCA_947384195.1 uncultured Clostridia bacterium | reverse complement strand
ATTGACCTTAGTGACTGGAGTTCAGACGTGTGCTCTTCCGATCTCACTGCCCTTATTATTTGGCTTTCTCGACAATCTTGTTTACGCGCCAGCACTTGTCTTTGGAAATCGGGCGGGTTTCGATAATTTCCACTCTGTCGCCGACGCCGCATTCGTTGCTTTCGTCGTGCGCTTTAAAACGTTTGGTTCGCGTGACCGTCTTTTTGTAAAGCGGGTGCTTGTATTTTTCTACGACGGATACCACGACCGTCTTGTCCATTTTATCGGAAACGACGACGCCTTCGCGCGTCTTTCTTTCGTTGCGTTCGGTTGCCATTACTTCGCCTCCTTGTTCGCACGGAGCTCACGCTCTCTGATAACCGTCTTTACGCGCGCGATGTCGCGTCTTACGTTCTGTATTTGCAGGGGATTGGATAGCTGACCGGTCGCGTGAGAGAACCGAAGGTTGAACAGCTCGGTTTTGAGCGACTCCAACTTTTGCTGTAATTCGTCGTCCCTTAACTCATGAACTTTCTCTTTCATTATTCAACCTCCTTAACTTCTTCCGCGGCGGGCGCGGTTACGACCGCGTCCTCGTCGTCGGTATAGCCCGGTTCGCCTTTCTTGGCGATCTTGCAACGCACGGGCAGTTTGTACGACGCAAGCCGCAACGCTTCGCGCGCTATCGGCTCCGCCACGCCCGCCATTTCAAACATGACGGTGCCCGGCTTTACGACTGCCGCCCAGTATTCGGGCGCGCCTTTACCGCTACCCATACGGGTGTCGGCGGGCTTTTTGGAGTACGGCTTATGCGGGAATATACATATCCACACTTTGCCGCCGCGCTTGGTGTAACGCGTCATCGCGACACGCGCCGCCTCTATCTGATTGGACGTTATCCTGCCCGGATCCTCGCTGACGAGCGCAAACTCGCCGTACGATATCTTATTTCCGCGAGTCGCTTTGCCTTTCATGCGGCCGCGCTGGACTCTGCGGTGTTTGACCTTGTTGGGACTTAACATTATTCGCCCTCCTTAAAATCGCCGGCGGGCGCGGCTTTCTGCTCGCCCAACACGTCGCCTTTGTATATCCACACCTTTACGCCGAGCACGCCGAACGTCGTGCGCGCAATGGTGTAGCCGTAGTCGATGTCCGCGCGCAGCGTTTGCAGGGGGATGGAACCTTCCTGATAATGCTCGGCACGCGCGATCTCCGCGCCGTCGAGCCTGCCGCCGACCATGACCTTAACGCCCTTTGCGCCCGCGTGCATTGCCTTGCTCATCGCCTGTTTCATCGTGCGACGGAAGAACGCGCGCTTTTCGAGCTGAGCCGCTATGCTTTCGGCAAGCAGCTTGGCGTTAAGATCGGGGTGCTTGACCTCGATTATATTGACGTAGATCTTTTTGCCGCCGACAAGCTTTTCAAGGCATTTTTTGAGCTCGTCGATGCCGACGTGCTTTTGACCTATTATCTTGCCGGGGAACTGTGCGTGTATGGAAACCTGCACCTTGCCCTGAGGCCGTTCTATAACGACCTTGGAAATACCGCAGGATTTATACTTGTTCTCTATGAGCTGACGGATCTTGCGGTCCTCGAGCAAGAACGCCGCAAACTCCTGTTTACTCGCATACCACTGAGAATTCCATTTTTCGATGATGCCGACGCGCAAACCGTGGGGATTGACTTTCTGACCCATGATTATTTGTCCTCCTTGGTGTCGAGAATGACGGTGATGTGGCTGGTGCGCTTTAAGATGTGGTGCGCTCTGCCCTTGCTGACGGGTTGGAAACGTTTGAGCGTGGGACCTTGATCCGCATACGCTTCCGCAACGTACAAATCGTCAACCGACAAGCCTTTGTTATGCTCGGCGTTCGCCGCCGCGGAATTGAGCGTTTTGAAAACCTGCTCGCATGCCGCTTTGGGCGTGGCTTGGAGTATAGCCATGGCTTCCGTTACCGACCGACCGCGAATAAGCGCGAGCACGATACGCACCTTGTCGGGCGATATTCTTACGTGCTTCGCCGTCGCGTAAGGACGTTTTTCGCGCCGCTCTTCCACTCTGGCGGCTTTTTCTTTCATTCTTTTAGCCATAAGTTATCTCCTTATCTGCCCTTGGTTTTGCTTTCGCCCGCGTGACCGAGGAAGGTGCGCGTGGGAGCGAACTCGCCCAGCTTGTGTCCGACCATGTCGGTCGTCACGTATACGGGCACGAACTTTTTGCCGTTGTGCACGGCAAAGGTAAGTCCAACAAACTGCGGGAATATAGTGGAAGCGCGCGACCACGTTTTGATGGGACGCTTATCCGCGACTTCCGTCATCGCCTCGACTTTTTTCATAAGTTTGGCGTCAACATAGTAACCTTTTTTTGTCGATCTTGACATATCTTAAAGCTCCTTAATTTATGCGCTTGACAATAAACTTGTCGGACGCCTTGTGCTTGGATCTCGTCTTTTTGCCGAGCGTGGGCTTGCCCCAAGGCGATACGGGGCTGGGTCTGCCTATCGGGCTCTTTCCTTCGCCGCCGCCGTGAGGGTGATCGCAAGGGTTCATAACTACGCCGCGAACGGTCGGTTTGACGCCCATGTGACGTTTTCTGCCCGCTTTGCCCAAGGACACAAGCTCGTGGTCGAGGTTGCCGACCTGTCCGATTGTCGCTTTGCAACGCTGTAACACCATTCTCATTTCGCCGGAGGGCAAACGCAAAGTCGCGTATTTGCCTTCTTTTGCCATGAGCTGCGCCGCCGCGCCTGCCGTTCTCGCCATCTGCCCGCCTCTGCCGGGGAGCATTTCGATGTTGTGAACAAGCGTACCGACGGGGATGTTGGCGAGCGGCAAGCAGTTGCCCGCTTTGATGTCCGCGCTTTCGCCCGATATTACGGTGTCGCCCTTTTGCAGTCCGAGCGGAGCGAGTATATAGCGTTTTTCGCCGTCCG
>CANDGE010000135.1 GCA_947384195.1 uncultured Clostridia bacterium | reverse complement strand
CAGAGAGGAACTTGCAAAGAAACCGCACTATATCAATGTTATTACTCGCTCTTACAGAGAAAACTCCTCGCTCCGATACAATCAATATTATGCGGAATTGGAAAAGGTGTATAAGAACCACGATACCGCTCACGAAGTCGCAGGACTGTTCGGCAGTAAAGACCGCTTTTTCGATTATATCATACGGCACGAAACTAACCTTGCGACATACAGCGATTATTACAAGGCTTGCGTATATCTACACCTTGATATGACCGATACGAAGAACTTAATGCCGATAGAATTTAAGCGTTGGCACGATATACGCATAGACGAATACCGTTCGGCAAAGGCATTACAGGACGCCGAAGAACGCAAAGAAATGTATGCGAGATTTGCAAGCGTTGCCGAAAAATATATGCCTCTGCAACGGAACAAAGACAATGCGTTTATAGTCGTGATTGCAAAAAGTCCGCAAGACCTTATCCGTGAGGGCGAGGCTCTTGACCATTGTGTCGGGCGCATGGGCTACGACCAAAAATTCGCTCGTGAAGAAAGCCTTATTTTCTTTATACGGGATAAGCAAACGCCGGACGTGCCTTTCGTTACGGTTGAATATTCGTTATCTCAAAAGAAAGTCTTACAATGCTACGGCGAACACGACCACAGACCGAGCGAAAGCGTGCTTGAATTTGTAAACCACAAATGGCTGCCTTTCGCTAACAGACAATTAAACAGAATACAAGCGGCGGCTTAACGCAAAGGAGTATTTATTATGAACAATTATTACAGAATTACAGGTTACTGCGAAAAAGAGGATTTTTGCTTTATTATGGACTGTTACGGTATGTTTGAGAAGTTGTGGCAATTCAGTTCGTATCTATTGCAAAAAGGCTTGAAAGTGTTAGAGGTCGGAAACGACAGCAAGTTTATGGACGGGAACATTGACCGCATAGACGAGAACGGCGAAAAAATGTTTTTGCGAGCAAACGCCGATGGCAAGCCCAAATACGTTACCCAGACAATAAACGGCATAACATATAAAGCCGTAAAGGTTGCCGACAAAATCTATATACCAGACCGAACTCAAATCGTTTAACTGAATATAAAATCAAAGCCGGGAATCCTTGCGGAATCTCGGCTTTTTTGTGTTGGTTAAACTTCAATAGCACCTACGCATTACTTGAAAAACGGTTAAATTTATGCTATAATTTATAAATACAAAAGGAGCAATTATGATTGATATAAAAACTTGGTTAGAGAACAATCGCAAAATTATTAAGATAGTGAGCCTATCGGTTATTAGTGTTTTGGCTATATTGACATTTGCGCTTATTCCTATAAACATATTTTGCATAAATTTTCCCGAATGGATTGTAGTGCTGTTGAGCGTACTTTTTTGTAGCGGCTTGGTTTCATACTTTATCTTTTTCAAGACAAAACTTGTTACAAAGATAATATTACCCATAGTATTCGCAATAGTTGCTACCGGCTGTTCGCTCTTTGTTTATGCTTTTCCGTATTGGAACTCGTACGCTTTCAAAGAATACGACGGCGTATGGTTGAACTATGACGAAGTAATAACTTACAAAGCCGCCGAAGAAGATATTAACGAACTGAAACGCTATCTTAAACGCACGCACCCTATGTTCAAAAACGGTCTTTCGCAAGAAGTCGAAAATGAATTTTCTATGTCTTTGAATAGATTAAAAAGCGAAAATAAAATAACCGTCAACGACTTGCGGCGAGAAATTCAAACGGTTTTGCACCTTATGGGCGACGCTCATACAACAACGTACAATAATTATCCTAACGACGCTTACTTAAAAGTTATTCCGCAAAAGAACTTCGACGGATACAGTATAACGGCAATAAACGGCAAATCGGTAAAGCAAATTATCGATGACATAAAACCGTATTACTGTTACGAAACGGAAGTTTGGATAAACGTCGATTTGGGTAGTCTTGCAACTCTTGACTTTTTGGGCTATTCCGAGCCATTTATATATAAGTGGTCTAACGGCGAAAACACGATTGAGCAAACTTATACGACAGACGATTTTGTTAGTTGGAACGAATTTGTGGAAATTCGCAACGAGTACTTTGTTCCGAGCGAGCCAAAAGACTTTGTTTATTATAACATCGAAGAAGAAAAAAGCCTTGCGGTGCTTACGCTTACGGAGTGCGATTACAACCAAACGTATATCGATTGCGTAAAAGATATGTTTGCCGAAGTTAAACAAAAGAATATTCAAAATGTAGCGGTTGATTTGCGTGGCAATGGCGGCGGCAATTCTCTTGTGGGGAACGAGTTTGTAAAATACTTGCCTATCGACAGTTACTATGACGGTCCGTTCGATTGGCGGTGGAATTATATTACAATTCACGGCAATAACGGAAAAATAAAAAACAAACGTATCAAAAATCTTACATTTGAAGGCAACGTTTATATTCTAACGGACAGCGGTTCGTTTTCGGCGGCAAAAGATTTCGCTATGCTAATTCAAGACAATAACTTTGGCAAGGTTGTGGGCGAACCGCCCGCAAATTCCGTAAACGGCTATGGGGATATAACGAATTTTCACTTGCGAAACACGGGACTTTTTGTACAAATATCCACGAAAAAATGGTATAGAATAGACCAAACAAAAACGGATGACTACGTTATGCCCGACTACCCTTGTAATGAGAATGACTGTTTTGCTAAACTATATGAAATTATAGGGTAATTTATATGAATAATTGGTTTACTATTGACAAAATAGACGACATGACGTATATCATAAGCGAATACCGCCATTGGGAAGAAACTCACTGCTATCTTTTAATCGGGAGTGAACGCTGTCTTTTGATTGATACGGGGCTTGGCATTTGCAATATTTATGACGAAGTTTGCAAACTGACGGATAAACACGTCATAGTCGTTGCAACGCATATCCATTGGGATCACATAGGCG
>CANDGE010000134.1 GCA_947384195.1 uncultured Clostridia bacterium | reverse complement strand
CTACACTGTCGTAGACACTCTTTCCCTACACGACGCTCTTCCGATCTGTGCCGACAAACTTATCGGGCGCAGTGCAACGTCCGCGCTCATCCACCGCTTTGACAAACGGCAAGCCGTATGCACGCCCCACCCGCGCGTCGTCCTCGCCGAACGCGGGCGCGATATGGACGATGCCCGTACCGTCGGTAAGCGTTACATATCCGTCCGATACGACGCGATAGCAATCGTCTTTGCCGTCGTAAGTCGAATACAGCGGCGCATAATGCGCGCCGACGAGCTTTTTCCCCTTAAATGTTTTGATCGTTTCGTATTGCTCGAAATGCTTTGCGACAAGCTCTTTTGCGAGCACATACTTTTTTCCGTTAGCGGAAATAAGCGAATAATCGAACTTTTCGTTGACGCACAGCGCTACGTTTGACGGCAACGTCCACGGCGTGGTCGTCCACGCGAGAATATAGCACCCGCCCTCGAAATCGGACTCGAACCCGACGACCGCCGTGCGCTCGGTCACGTCCTTATAGCCCTGCGCGACCTCGTGCGACGAAAGCGCCGTGCCGCAACGCGGACAATACGGAACTATTTTATGCCCTTTGTAAATGAGCCCGCGGTCGAATATGCTTTTGAGCGACCACCAAACCGACTCGATATATTTATCGTCGTACGTGACGTAAGGATCGTCCATATCCGCCCAGTACCCGACGCGCTCCGACATACGCTCCCACTCGGTCTTGTACTTCCAAACGCTTTGCTTGCACTTGGCGATAAACGGCTCGACGCCGTACTTTTCTATATCCTGCTTGCCGTCGATATCGAGCGATTTTTCCACTTCGAGCTCGACGGGCAACCCGTGCGTATCCCAACCCGCCTTGCGCAGGACGTGCTTGCCCTTCATGGTATGAAAACGCGGGATAATGTCTTTCATCGTGCGCGTCAAAACGTGCCCGACGTGCGGCTTGCCGTTAGCCGTCGGCGGACCGTCGTAAAACGAAAATTCTTCGCCGCCTTCGCGCGCCGCTATGCTCTTTTCAAAAACGCCGTTCTTCTTCCAAAATTCGAGCACGGCTTTTTCCATGCCGACCGGATCGTAACCTGTAACTTTCTTGTACATACTACCTCTTACAAAACGTATAAATAAACGCCGACGAAATGCGCCGCCGCGCCGAGAATAACGAAAACATGCCAAAACGCGTGCCGAGCGGGCAACAGCTCGCGCGGCATACACAGCGCCGCGCCTATAAAATACGCCGCGCCGCCGCCGACCAACCACCAAAAGCAGTCCATGCCGCACAGTTCGACTATGCGCGTGGCGCGCACCGCACACGCCAATCCGACCGCAACGTACAGCACCAACGCGATGAGCTTGCTCTGTCTTGCGTCGACGGCGTTGACCGCGACCGCCGCAGTCGAACATGCCGCGACCACCGCCAAAAGCGTTATGCCCCACGCCCTGTCGGCGACGGTCCCGTCGCACAGTCCGCAAACGAACACCGCGCAAAACGCGCCGAATACGAGCACGCACACCGCGGCGCGATCCATGCGACGCATGACCGCGCGACCGCGCGATCCGACGGGCAGTATATGACACAATGCGCCCGTCGTGAATACAAATAAGTACGCAAGCCCGAAAACGAGCGCCGATACTATACGCGCGCCGCCGAGCGGCGTTGCTTTTATCAATAAAAAAACGAGCCCGACAAACGTCGACACCGCGGCGAACGCATATGTCGCGAAATTTGCCGGTTCTTCGGGTCGACTATACGCATTATGCGTTTTCAACTCCTTCGTACCGCTCATGTAATAATTGTATCACATTCATGCGGTGCGGTCAATCGATTTAGCGAATTTTATTTATTTACCGCACCTAATTGACAAACTCGTCAATTAGGTCTATAATGATTACGTATGCAAGACGTCAGGGATCTGAATTCAATATGCCTGCACTGTTTCGGCACGATCGATCCGCGCACGCACGTTTGTTCGCGGTGCGGCAAGCGCGCCGACGACAGCACGCCCGTCGGCGCGATACCGATGCGCACGTTGCTGTCGGGCAGGTATCTTATCGGCACGCCGCTCGGTCGCGGCGGGTTCGGCATCACGTATAAAGGCTACGATATTCTCACCTGTAAATGCGTCGCGGTAAAGGAATTTTTTCCCAAGGGCTATACAAAACGAATACCGCATTCCTGCGTCGTCGAAATAGGCGATAGCGAAAACTGCAAAATGTTCAATTATTGGCTGACTGCGTTCATACAGGAAGCCAAGGTCCTTACTTCCATCAAACATCTCGACGGCATTGTCGAAATATACGATTTCTTTTTGACGAACAACACTGCGTATATCGTAATGGAATACCTTAACGGCATGAGCCTGCACCGCTTTATCAACGGGCGCGGCGGCAGACTGCACATTACCGAAACGCTCAACATCATGCGCCCCGTCATAGAAACGCTGTGGCGGTTGCATCAGCACGGCGTTATACACAAGGACATTTCGCCGGAGAATATCCAGATCGTCGACAACCGCAAGATAAAGCTGATCGACTTCGGCGCGGCGTCGCTGTACACGCAAAACGTGCAAAAACCGTTCTTCGTGCTCAAAAAAGGCTATTCCCCCATCGAGCTGTACGCGCAGGGCGGCGCGCAAGGTCCGTGGACGGATATCTACGAGCTCGGCGCAACGATATACACATGCCTTGTCGGCAATCCCCCGGCCGAAGCGCCCGAACGCCGACTCAACGACAACATCATCCCGCCGTCCAAACTGAACGTCAAGATCCAGCCCATTCGCGAAAAATCGTTACTTAAAGCGCTCGCGCTGTATCCCAAGGACAGGTATTCCAATATAGCGGCGTTTCAGCAAATGTTTTACGGCGAGTTCATGCCCAATGCGACCATGCACACGACGAGCGGGTTTTCGCCCGACGACAAATAAATATGATTTACGCCGCGGAAATCGGTCGACAAAGCGCATACTTTGCCGACCGATTTATTTTGCACGAAAACACTTGATTTTTTTGCGCAAACGGTTTATAATATCGGTACTGCGCTAGACGGAGAGTTAGCGGTGCTCTGTGACCTACAAGCCGCTATAGTAGGGTCGAACGCCGTCCCCGGTTTGCGTATGGGAGGTCAGTTACCGTAAGGTGGCGATGATGTTAAGGTCTTGTGCAACGTCTGCTTGCGAACCGTGTCAGGGCTTGACCGC
>CANDGE010000133.1 GCA_947384195.1 uncultured Clostridia bacterium | reverse complement strand
TACAGGCGCGCCGCACGCCGCGACCGCTTTATAGTGTTCTACGATGCCTTTTTGAGTGCACTTATTGTAATATGGCGTTACTACGAGCACGCCGTCCGCGCCGAGTCGTTTGGCGTTTTTCGCATGTTCGCATGCGACGGCGGTGCTGTTGCTGCCCGCGCCCGCGATAACGGGCACGCGCTTTTTGACGCGCTCTATGATGAACGACAGCGTTTTGTCGTATTCGTCGGCGGTGACCGTTGCGGGTTCGCCGGTAGTGCCGAACGGGAAAAGCGCGCGGACGCCGCCCGATATCAAATGCTCGATATAAGCGTCGAGCACGTCGCGATCGATATTTCCGTCTTTGCCGAACGGCGTGACCATAGCCGCGCCTACGCCTTTGAACAGTTTCATGTTATGCCTCTCGTCGAATATGTATTTTTTATTGTCTATTGTCGCGAGCCGTTTAACAACTCGGCTATTTGCACGGCGTTGCTTGCCGCGCCCTTGCGGATATTATCGGCTACCACCCATATGTTCAAGCCGTTTTCCACCGATCTGTCCTCGCGTACCCGACCCACAAACACTTCGTCGCGGCCTTCCGCATCGAGCGGCATGGGGTAGACGTTGTTTTGCGGATCGTCGCAAACGACCACGCCTTTGGCGGATTTGAGCGCGTCGAGCGCGGCGCGGCGCGTAACGGGTTCGTAAAATTCTATATTTATGCTTTCGCTGTGCCCGTAATATACGGGAACGCGCGCCGTCGTCGCGGTTATGCGCAATGTTCGATCGCCCAATATCTTGCGCGTTTCGTCGATCATTTTGATCTCTTCCTTGGTATAGCCGTCGTCGGTGAATACGTCGATATGCGGAAGAATATTGAATGCGATAGGGTGCGGGAATTTTTTGGGCGGTTCGTTATTTATGCCGTTTTTAAGATCGTCGTAGCCCTGCATGCCCGCGCCCGACACCGCTTGATACGTCGAATACACTATGCGTTTGATCTTAAACGCGTCGTGCAACGGTTTGAGCGCGACGACCGCCTGTATGGTCGAGCAATTCGGGTTGGCTATGATCCCGTGGTGCTCGAACGCCGCTTGCGGATTGACTTCGGGCACGACGAGCGGCACGTTCTTATCCATGCGCCAACGGCTCGAATTATCTATAACGACAGCGCCGCAGTTTGCGAATATAGGCGCAAATTTATCGGAAACGTCGCCGCCTGCGGAAAATAACGCATAATCGACAGCCGCGCGTTTAATGTTTTGCTCGTTGAGTTCGAGCACCGTGTAATCTTTTCCGCCGAACGTTACGGTTTTTCCCGCGCTCCGTGCCGAAGCGAACAAATACAGCTCGCCGACGGGGAATTTGCGTTCCGCCAAAACCTTTAACATCATGCGTCCGACCATGCCCGTCGCGCCGACGACCGCTACTTTCTTATACATATTTACCTCCGTATATAATAATACATACACGGCGCGAAAAAGTCAAGCGTATGAGCGATAAGGTCGCGACGCAGGCATAATTTCGGTCGGCGCGGCTGCGGCGTTATTTTCAAAAATAGTATGCTTTTGCTTGTAAAAAAGCGCGTAATGTAGTATAATGCAAGCATGGACGGTATGTCGTTACAATACCTGACCGACACGCGGCGTAAGCTTCACGCTTTGGCGGAGATATCCGGTAAGGAATATAAGACCCAAGCGTTTATTGCGGACGAGCTTCGGCGCTTGGGGTACAAGCCCGAAACGATAGGTACGGGCGTGTTTTGCGATATAGGTACGGGCAAACGCCGTCTTGCGTTTCGTGCCGACATCGACGCTTTGCCTATGGAAGAAAACGTTTCGGTCACGGGTATGGGCGATTTCGCCGCGAGCGGGGCTATGCACGCTTGCGGGCACGACGGGCATACCGCCAATCTGCTCAACGTCGCGAGAATATTGGGCGGCGAGTGCAAAGTTCCGCTCAGACTGATATTTCAGTACGGCGAGGAGGACGTCGGCGGTAGCGCCGATATGATAGAGCACGGCGTGCTCGACGGCGTTGACGAGATATATGCGTTGCATCTTTGCCCCGAGTTGGACGAAGGAAAGATAGGATATTGCTACGGCGGCATGTTTGCCGGGTGCTTGGAGTTCGATATAGACGTTATCGGAAAGTCGAGCCATTGCGCCGTGCCCGAGCGCGGCGCGGACGCGATAAGGGCGGCTGTGCAGGTCGCAGATGCGGCGTTTGCCGCGGCGAAGCGCGCGGGCGTGCTTATCAATCTCGGCAAGATATACGGCGGCGCGGCGCGCAACATCGTTGCCGCGAGCTGTAAGTCCGAATATACTTTGCGGTTTTACGATACTGCAAAGTGCGAAGCGGTCATGCTCGATATCGAACGCGCGGCGCTCGCCGCCGACGATAAATTCGGGACCGACCACAAGATAATAAGCGTTACGGCATATGCTCCGCTCATCAATCACGCGCTCGCGGTCGACACTGTGCGCAGTGTTATGGACGGTAAATGCGAGCTCGTGCCGCCGCGCTACACCGCCGAGGATTTTTCCGACTATTTGGTCGATACTACGGGTTGTATGGTGTGGTTGGGCGTGAGAAAAGACGGGCACGACAGCCCGTTGCACAGCGATACTTTTTCATTCGACGAGCGCGCTTTGCTCACGGGCACGGAGCTTTTTATGAAGCTTATCGACGCGTTTGCGCAAAAATCATAGGAGTGGCAATGGCAGAAACTACCGCTACAAAAAACAAAGGGATAGGCGAATTGGCTTTGGTCGGGCAGTTGACGCCCGAAGCGCTTACCGAAAGAATGAGCGTTTCCAAATGGGAGCTGTTCAAAAGCCTGTTTTTCAATAAATTCGGCACTATGGTATTGCTCAATCTGCTGACGGCGCTTTTTGCTATTCCCGCCGCAGTGGTCATAGTATTGTTTTATCTAAACACGACTATCGCGCTCGGACTTGTTCCGTATTCGGCGAACATCGGGATAGGATACCCCGTTACGGTCGGTGCGGATGCTGTGGGCGCGATGACAGCATACGGTTACTCCATGATCCGATTCTTGTTGCTCGTGCCGTGCATAGCTTTTTTTGCCGTCGGCGTTTCGGGCAACATGTACGTCATGCGAAAGCTCGTTTGGGGCGAGCCGACGCGCATGTTCAAGGACTTTTTTCGCGGTATCGGAAAATGCGGTCTGCCTGCACTGTTCATGGGGTTTGTGTACGGGCTCGTCGTGCTGATGACGGCTTTTTCGTTGATGTACTTCGACGCGTACGGTCTGCACGTAGCGTATAAAGCGGTGTCGGTC
>CANDGE010000132.1 GCA_947384195.1 uncultured Clostridia bacterium | reverse complement strand
ACACTGTCGTAGACACTCTTTCCCTACACGACGCTCTTCCGATCTGGACGTGCCGCAGATAATAGCGTTGAACAAGACCGATTGCGCCGACCCCGATAATATACGAGCGTTCCGCAACGCCGTCGACGACGCGCCCATATTCGAGATAAGCGGCGTTACGCACAAAGGGCTTTCGGAGCTCGTAGCGGCGGTCGAGCGCAAGCTCAAAACATTGCCGCCGCCCGCGCCGATGGAATTCGAGCCGTTCGTTTACGAAGAAGCCGATCCCGAATCGTACGCGATAGAACGCGCGGACGACGGCGCGTTTGTACTGAGCGGCGCGCTTATAGAAAAGCTCGCGCGAACGGTCGTTTTGGACGACCGCGACAGCTTTATGTATTTTCAGCGCAGGCTGGACGTGAGCGGAGTGACAAAAGCGTTGAAAAAAGCGGGTATCAAGGCGGGCGACGCCGTGCGCATACTCGATACGGAGTTCACTTATGAAGATTAAAAAAACAAAGATCGCCCTTTTCGGCGGAAGCTTCGATCCCGTTCATTTCGGGCATATCGACATCGTTAAAAATCTCGAACGGCTGTTCGACAAGGTGATAGTCGTGCCGTCGTACATTTCGCCGTTCAAGGCGGGCGAGCTCGCCGACGACGGCGCGGCGCGATATAATCTGTGCAAAAAGGTTTTCGCGTCCGACAAGACGGAGATCAGTCGTTACGAGATAAGCAAAAAAGGCGTCAGTTACAGTGTCGATACGGCGGCGTATTTCAAAAAGAAGTATGCGGATGCAGAGCTGTATTGGGCGCTCGGATCGGAAGAGCTCATACGGCTCGGCGGTTGGCACGATATGGACAAGCTGAAAACGCTCGTCACGTTTTTCGTCGTGCCGCGCCCCGGGTTTGCTCCGTCCGAGCAGTTGCTGAAAACGCTCAAACGCAATAAGATAAAGATCAAGTTCGCCAAGTTTACGGGGCTCGACATTTCGTCGACGCTCATCAAGATAGACCGCGCGTTCGGTGCGGACAATAAATACGTGCCGAGCATAGTCGACGATTACGCGAAAAAGCACGGGCTGTTCGACGTTTACGGAAAGTACGTCAAAGCGCTTTACGCTTACGGGCTGGACGACAGGCGTATACGCCACACCTATCGTACGGCGGTGCGCGGCGCGGAGCTTGCCAAGCTTTACGGCGGCTCGGTGCGCGACGCCGTGACGGCGTGCATACTTCACGATATAGCCAAAGCGTCCGATCCCGCCGATCATGCCGACAAGGTAGACGTATCGGGATTTCCGCGTCCGACGGCTCATGCGCCCGTCGGCGCGTACATCGCAAAGCGCGATTTCGACGTTTCGGACGGTATAGCGCGCGCGATAAGACTGCATTCGACCGCCGACGAAAACATGACGTTATTGGACGAGATAGTATATCTCGCCGACAAGACCGAGCTCGGCAGGTCGTACAAATCGTTGGATAAAATGCTGTATCTGTGCAAGCTCGACAAGAACATCGCCATGCTCGCGGCGCTGTCCGAAATAGGCGAGCTCGATAGCTCCGACAAGTGCGAGCTTTCCGAGCGCGCGCTCGCATACTACAAAAAGCTGTGCGGCGACGCGGCAATACCCGAGCTTCCGCCGCGCGAGATCCCAAGCGACGGACAAAGCGCGTTGCCCGCGGTGAGCGTAAATTCCAAGGCGGTGCGCGTTTCGCCCGAGCGCAAGTCGAAAGAGATGCGCGCCGTGCCGAACGAACGTTCCAAACAGGTGCGCGAAGTGCGGGAGCAGTCCAAGCAATTGCGCACCGTCTCCGTCGAGCAAACGGGGTTCGACCGCGAGCCGCGCATGCGCGCTCAAGAATCGTGGCGGGAGCGTTTCGTAAGCACGGGCGACGAGATAAAGGACGTAGCCGTCGCCGCGGCGGACGCGCTCGGTCTGCACAAGGCGCACGATATAGATATCATAGACGTTAACGGTAAGACCATCGTCGCCGATTATTTTGTAATAGCGTCGGTAACGTCGACGACTGCGGTGAGAGCGCTCACCGATTACGTCGAAGATCGGCTCAAAAAGCAGTTCGACATAGACCCCGCAAAGCGCGACGTCGATAAGGAATGGGTCGCGCTCGATTACGGCGGCGTTATAGTGCATATATTCACCGACAAGACCCGCGAATTCTATAACATAGAGCGGTTGTGGTCGGACGGGACCAACGTCGAAAGGTACGGTGACTGATATTGCTGTTCGAGGCGGATCTTATAGAACTGTTACAGCACATGTCGACGGGATTTACCGACGTGCTGTTTACGGGCATAACTCAGCTCGGCACGGAGATCGCGTTCATGGCGGTCGCCGTCGTGCTGTATTGGTGTATAGACAAACGCTATGCGCACAGGCTGTTCAACGTGTATATACTCGGCGTGGCGTTTACCAACTTTTTAAAGCTCGGCTTTAAGCGCCCGCGCCCGTTCGACGCGTATCCCGATAAGGTTACGAGCATAGGCGATCCCGAAACGACTTATTCGTTCCCGTCGGGACATACCGAAAGCATAGCGTCGATTTCGACTATGCTCACGATCGAGTACGGCAAAAAGCATACGGCTGTGCCCGTCGTGTGCGGGTGCGCGACGTTGCTCGTAATGATCTCGCGCATGTATTTGGGGCAACACTATTTATCGGACGTGTTTTGCGGATTGACGGCGGGCGTGTTTTTTGCGATAGCGTTCAACGCGTTGCTGTCGCTCATGGGCGAGCGCGAGGAATTTTTCGTTATACCGTGCGTGGCGCTCGCGGTCGTGCTCGTGAGCGTGTTGGCGGGACTCGGAATGCTCGACAGCCCGAGCGGTGCGGATATTTTAAAGGGAGTCGGCGCGTTCGTCGCGTTCGACATAGGCTACTTCGTCGAAAAGCGTTACGTCAAATACGATGTGACCGCAAACCGCGCGTGGTGGAAGATAGCGCTCAGGCTCGTGATAGGCATGGGCGTGGCATTGGGCATACAACAGGGCTTTAAGCTGTTTTTACCGCAAAGCATATCCATGCTGTATTGCTTTTTACGTTATTTTTCGGTGGCGGCGTGGGTGTCGGTAGCCGCGCCCGCATTGTTCAAAGCCGTAAAGCTTTGATGTAGGTTTCGGTTAAGGAGCGTTTATGACCGAGCTTTCGCAAAAGGATGTTATAATAGTAAGATCGCCCGCGAGAATGCTCGCGTTGGGCAGGCATCTCGCAAAATCGCTTGCGGGCGGCGACGTCGTGTTGTTGACAGGCGAGCTCGGCGCGGGCAAAACGGTGTTTTGCAAGGGGCTCGCCGAAGGCTTGGGCGTGACTTCGCCCGTGGTGTCGCCGACGTTTACTATAATGAACGAATACTCGGGACG
>CANDGE010000131.1 GCA_947384195.1 uncultured Clostridia bacterium | reverse complement strand
CTAACATACTGCACATTAACACGGTGTCTTTCTTTGTACGGCAACCCAATTCTTTTATTCTTTCATTGATATACCCGATATAGGTTTGCTCTCTTTTTACAAAATGGATATTGTTCTTTGTTCGTGTACTGTCTATCTTACTGTTAGAGCCTTGATAGGTTTCGTCGCGCTCGTTTTCTTTTTCTACGGGCGGGATACCGTCGTGCTGAAACTTCTTCATATTGCAAATGATATAACTTATTTTTGTGTTCCTCCTAAATGCTTTTTCGTGTAGTGGACAAAGCCTCGCAGAGCGCACACCTTGCTTGCAAGGTATAGTGCGCTATACCTTCGTAGAAGGGTATGCTCAATCCGGCTTTATCTGTTTGTATTTTGCTTTCCGTTTGCTTGCCGATTAAGGCGGTCTTATTGTTTGCTTGCACATAATGTTTTTACCTCCGAAATGTTAGTTTTTATATCTTCGTCCACGCAAGAAAGAGCGGGAAAGATACCGTAAAAAAGACGACAAAAAAGCCGCTGATAACTTCTTGTATCACCGACTTCTAACCGTGTTTAGCAACTTCAAATTGCTCTATGGTGGTCAACCATTCTATTGAATTGTTAGCATTATTTTAGCTCAAAAGATACCTCGTTTTCATAAAAATTTGTAACACAAAATAGACCATCTACGCTATCCGACTTTCACACTCTCAAAGAGATCTCGAATAACTCCGGCTGCACATCTTATTGCCATAAAACTGTACGACAATAAAAGCCTATCACGGCTCACGATTTTTGCGTACAATTAAAAAACCTACGCTCTATCCGTAAGCTAAGGCAAGGCGGCTTTACTGCCCAAAACCTTCCGCATTCTATGAGCTTTCGCTCATTGCGGAACTCCTACCGAGCATAACTCGGCATACCCTTTCAAAAGGGTAAACTCCCACATTTATCATTCAGTGGAACATTGCGTATTATATCACTTCCAGATACGCTTGTCAATAGATATGAGAACATTTGTTTGTTTTTTTGTAAAAAAATTATCTGCAATATGAATTACCCATTTTCCACACAAAAACGCTTGACAAATTATTTTAAATATGGTATTTATATATTGCTATGAAAGAAAAGTTTGTCATTGAAGATTTTATCATCATCTATAAGGGAACAACAAATTTTTGCGATACGCCGTATTTTAAGGCGTTTTACGACAGCCTTGACGATGAAAAACTGTATTCGCATATTATTTTTAACAACGACATTTTGAAGATTCCGCCGATACTGACTTTTGTAAAGTATAGGCAGAGCATAGGCGACGAGCTTTTTTGCAAGCCAATGCAGAAAACCGACAAGCGTTGTTTGGGTGCGTGCTTCGGATATTTGTTTCAACATACCGACTTAGGCTATTTGGACTCCGTTTCCGTTTGGGTAGGAGAAAAAAATACAGATATTAAAAATGCAAGTTATTTTGTGAAAGAGTGATTTTTATGTGTGATTTTCTTGATTACGAACAGCATTTAAGCGATGCTTTGGAAGGATTATTTTTTAAAGCCCCTCAATATGAGAAACTGCGCGAATTGATAAAAGTGCAGTGCCAAGACAAGTCCGATGGGGTGATTTTTGCCGTGCGCAAGAACGAAATACATATCTATTATCTCGGCGGCAGAATTTTAAAAATAACCAAGTCTTATAACAAACTCCGATTCTTCTTCGATTTGAAATACGCCAAAAAGCAAAAAGCTAGCGACGAACTCAACGAATACGGCGATATCATAAAGAAGCTTAATGAAAACCCGTATGACGTCGATTTATGGGTTGAGCATTTTAACAAATTAAAGCTTTGCATGAAAAATTATCGAGAAAACGTATCTCCAAACCCCGAAAGACAGTTACAACAGGTTCTCGAGCTTGAAAACCGTGATTTTGACGGCGAAGTCGTGATTATAGACAATGAGTATGGGGTGCGCGAAGACCATTCCAAAAATAGTAAGCTGTGCAAAGTGGATTTGGTTGCGCTTTATAAAGATAGCGCTAAATATAAAATATGTTTAATCGAGTTAAAGCTCGGCGACGTAGCCATCGCCGGGAAGGCGGGAATAACCGATCATATCAAAAGCTGTAAACTGTTTTTGGGCAAGCGCAAAAGGGATATCATTGCGTCGGTAAACAATCTGATTGAATACAAAAAATCAAACGGATTTCTACTCAACGCTCCCTCTGACATTAAGCTGTGCGAAGATACGGAAATTTGTGTTTCCGTGCTTTGCTACGATTTGCCCGAACAAAAACGTAGTAAGGCGGAGTCTTTTATAGAGGAAGGCGGAAAGGAAATTTCTTTCGAACTACACTTTAACACCCGTTTAAAAAGCTGTTGTCACATTCTTTCGAAAAAAGATATTTTAGGCGAATAATTTTAAGGCGGCTGAATACCGCCTTTCAAAAACGGTTTACAATATGGAATACCGATATTAAGGAGATGATTATATAAAAGAAAAGACAGTACAGGTCGGAATTTTTTGGGCAGTGCCCGACGAATATGACGGCGGTTGGAATTTTTATGAGGTCAAAAAGTCATATCCCGTAAGCGCGGCGAATACGCTCGGGTTTATCGACTACCCCTATTCGCATTATAACAAGTGGGATGACGTGCGAAGCCTAAGCGAAACGGACGATTGCTATTATTATCCGCGCGGCAGAGTGCTTTACGACGTCAACCAAAATAAGCACCGCATTTTTGCCGACGAGTGTTTGGGCGAATATGCCTTGCAAGAGATTATCGAATTATTTGAAATAGAAAACTACGAACTGTGCCGTGATGAACATTATGTAAGCACGTTTACCCAAAAGCGTATAAAGGACAAAGCCACTGTGCCCACGCTCGAATATGAGATTTTGCGCGGAAAAGATAAAATCGGCGAAAACCTAATAGAACTCACTTACGGCGATACAAAAATTTTGGTCGAACTCGGCAAAGCGTTAGATAGCGGCGACAAACATAGCGAATTAGAAAAGACCGTACTCAAAAATAAGTATGATGCCGTTGTGGTATCGCACTATCACGCCGATCACGCGGGACTTATCGAATACAAGAAGGACTGCCCCGTATATATCGGCTGCGGTGCATACCGCATAATAAAAGCAATGAAGGAGTATAGGAATGCTTCCTATGTCGGAAAAAACGTCGGTTATAACGCCAAAACAGCCGATACGCAATGTCTTCGTGCATACAAGTATCGGAATACTGTCTATTACGGCGAAGATATTGGCGATAACGTCAAGACCTATCGCAACGGGAAGCCGTTTATCGTCGGCGGCATAAAAATTACGCCGTTTCTTTGCGACCATTCGGCGTTCGACAGTTATATGCTGTTGTTCGAAGCGGGCGGCAAAAGCATTTTATATACCGGCGATTTCCGTTTTCACGGCAGAAAAGCTAAAGAAAAGCTACTGTCCGCGCTTCCCAAATCTGTCAACGTCCTTATTTGTGAGGGAACGAATATCGGAAGCGAAAA
>CANDGE010000130.1 GCA_947384195.1 uncultured Clostridia bacterium | reverse complement strand
TACACTGTCGTAGACACTCTTTCCCTACACGACGCTCTTCCGATCTCTCATTTACGCAGACGGCGCAGGGCTCGCCGCGCCGCAAGTGGGCGTGCTCAAACGCATATTCGTCGCGACGTTCGACGGAGGTAAAACTATAATAGAAGCCGTCAACCCCGTTATAGTAAGCGCTAAGGGCAAGCGCGTCGCGCTCGAAGGGTGTTTGTCGATACCCAATATCCACGAAAAAGTCGAACGCCCGCGGCATGTGGTGGTCAACGCATTCGACAGATACGGAAATCCGATAGTGCTGAAAGCCGACGGGTTTCCCGCGTCTTGCTACTGTCACGAGATAGATCATCTCGACGGCATTCTGTTTACCGACAGGGTCGTAAAGAGTTGAGACGATGAAAGTATTGTTTATGGGCACGCCGGAGTTTGCAGTTGCGAGCTTAAAGGCGTTGATAGCTTCAAAGCATTCGGTCGTAGGCGTAGTCACTCAGCCCGACCGCGCGTTGAAACACGGCAAGACCGAAGTCGGCGCGGTCAAACGCGCGGCGCTCGACGCGGGACTGACCGTCGTTCAACCGGAAAAGATACGCAATGCCGTCGACGAGATCGCGGCGTTCGATGCGGATATCGGAGTGACCGCGGCATACGGTCAAATACTCAACGCCGCAGTGCTCGGCGCGTTCCGCTACGGCGTTATAAACGTTCATGCGTCGTTGCTCCCCAAATACCGCGGCGCTTCGCCGATACAGTCGGCGGTGGCGGCGGGCGAAAAGCAGACCGGCGTAACGATTATGCGTACCGAGCTCGGGCTCGATACCGGCGATATACTTTCAACGGCGATAACGAAAATACGCGACGGTGAAACGGCGGGCGAGCTTACCGTTCGGCTCGCATCGCTCGGCGCGGAATTGCTCGTTAAAACATTGGACGGGTTTTCGGAGATAAAGGCCATCAAGCAGGACGACGCGCAAGCTACGCATTGCAAAACGATAAGCAAGGCGGAACAATATGTCGATTTTTCCGCCGACGCAAAAACGGTAGTAAATAAAATACGCGCGTTGTCGCCGTCGCCGTGCGCAAAAACGCTTATCGACGGCGAAATATTCAAGCTATATAATGCCGTCGTGAGCGACGAACGGGCGGAAAACGCCGAGAGCGGCGAAATAGTGCGCAGCGACGATAAGCTTGTGATCGCTTGCGGCAAAGGCGCGGTCGAAGTGACCGTGATCCAAGCGCCGTCAAAGCGTGTGCTCGGTATAGCGGAGTTTTTGCGCGGCAGAAAATTAGCTACGGGGGTGGTCTGTGCAAAACCGCAATAGCGATAAAAACAAGCTCGCCGCCGCACATGCCGCCCAAGCTGTGGATCTGACTCTGTATAACGCTTTGCGCGCGGTGTATATCGACGAGTCGTTTTGCGCTCAGGCATTGACGCGCGCGTTGAAAGGGCTCGGCAACATGCGCGCGCACCCGTTCGTAACGAGCGCGTTTTACGGCGTGCTCGACAACAGCGTTAGACTGGATAAGATAATTTCGGGATTATGCGAGAAAACGCCCGATAAAAACACGCAGGTGGTGTTGAAGATAGGCTTGTTTTACTGCTTATACGCAAACATGCCGAATTACGCCGCAGTCGATCGCACGGTAGAGCTTGCCAAACGCGTCGGCGTTTACAGCGGATTTATTAACGCCGTGCTTAAAAGATCGTTCGATCACGAACCGAAATTTTCGACCGAGCTCGAAAGATTTTCGTACGAGTTGAGCGTGCCCGAATGGCTGTGCCGAGCGGTGGTTTCGGACTACGGCGAATCGCGTGCGCGCTCTATTTTGAGTGCGGAGCTTCCGCAAAAAACCCATGTGCGCCCCGTAAAGGGCAGGATATCGGAGCAGGATTTCAGATCCGCCGCCAAAGACGGGATATTTACCGAATACGGTTGCTATTGCGATCGTGCGGCGCTCGACAACTTTTCGCGCGGCAGTGTTGCGGTGCAGTCCGTATCGTCCATTCGCGCCGTAAATGCGTATATAAACGGCGTGCCGCGCGGAGCCGTGCTCGATCTTTGCGCCGCGCCTGGCGGGAAGTCCGTGTATTTGAGCGAGCTCGGCGATTATCGTATAACAGCATGCGATATTTACGAGCATAAACTCGATCTCATGCGCGGCTATGCCAAAAAGTTGGGCGCAAAGCTGACGGTCGCGTTGAACGACGCAACAAAGCGCAACGCCTCGTTTGTCGATTCGTTCGATCTCGTCATAGCCGATTGTCCGTGCAGCGGTACGGGCACGCTTAAAACCAAGCCCGATATTTTGTTGAAGCGCAAGCCGTCGGATATAGCCGAACTTTGCGCCGTGCAAACAGCCATACTCGACGTTGCGTCCGAATACCCCAAAAAAGGCGGCGTGCTGTGTTATTCCACCTGCTCGATACTTTGCGACGAGAACGAGCGCATCGGCGAAAAATTTCTTTTGGCGCATAAAAACTACAAGCGGTTGGACGTTAAAAAATTGCTGCCCGATATCGATAAATGCGACGGCTTTTACATAGAACGTTTCATGCGGAGCGAATGATGACCACGCTTGCGGAATATACGCTCGACGAACTGAGCGAAATAGTGCAGGGGCTCGGCGAACAAAAGTATCGGGCAAAACAACTTATGCGCCACATCGTCGCATACGATCCGTTCGACGAGTACACCAATATCCCCAAAGCGCTCGTAAATAAGCTTAAAGAACGGTATTTAGATCGTGCGCTCTGCGAGAAAACGCGCGTCGTCGCGTCTGACGGCGCCGTGCGGTATTTGTTTCAAACGCCCGACGGCGACTTGATAGAATCGGTATTTTTGCCGCACGATTACGGTAACAGCGTTTGCGTGTCGTGTCAGGTCGGTTGCGGTATGGGTTGTGCGTTTTGCGCTTCGGGACATTACGGATTGAAGCGCAATCTCACTGCGGGCGAGATACTGTCGCAGGTGTTATATATAGCACGGGACAAAAAAGCCGACGGCGGCGTCAACAAGATAGTTATGATGGGGAGCGGCGAGCCGCTTGCCAATTACGACAATACGCTTAAATTTTTACGGCTCGTAAATGCCGAACACGGTTTGAATATAGGCATGAGATCGATATCCGTTTCGACGTGCGGTTTGCCCGACGGTATTTCGGCGTTGCACCGCGACGGGATCGCTTGCACGCTGTCGCTGTCGTTGCACGCCGCGACCGACGAAAAACGCAAAAGCATCATGAGAGTAGCCGAGCGGTATACCGTAAAAGAGCTCGTCGGCGCGTTATCCGAATATTTCGACGCGACCGGTCGCAGGGTCGTTATAGAATATATTCTGATCGGCGGATTCAACGACGGGGACGGAGATGCCGTCGCGCTTAAAAACTTGCTTAAAGGCTTGTGCTGTCACGTCAATCTGATCCCGCTCAACAAGACCGATCATTGCGATCTGAAATCTCCCGCAAAAAAGCGCGCTTATGCGTTTTGCGAAAAGCTGAAATCATTGGGTATAT
>CANDGE010000129.1 GCA_947384195.1 uncultured Clostridia bacterium | reverse complement strand
AACAGATTGATAGTGTCGTGCGGCGACGAGAGCGAGCTTTTTAGTCGCGCGCTTGTCGGCGGCGGGTTCAATATAATAGGCGAGTACGGCGGCGGGAACGAACTGCGCTGTACGGCTAAAACGCGGTACCGTCAGCCCGATTTTCCCGCGACGTTGCACTTGGACGGCGAAAAGTTCACGCTCGAATTCGATACGCCGCAACGCGCGGTGACGCCCGGGCAGTACGCGGTCATTTACCTCGGCGAGCGGTGCCTCGGCGGCGGAGTGATAGATGCGGCGATAAAATAGCCTATTGACAAGGCGCACTTGCGTATGATATAATATTATATAATCCGAAGAAAGATGCCGATGCGCGGGGGCGTATGAATAAACGTAAAAGAGCCGAAAAATATATCAAGAAATTAAAAAACGATAAACTTGAATTCGATAAGCTTTTTCGCGCATTTTTCGGTTATTTGAAGTATGTGGCATACGACAATCTTATAGATAAAAGTTATGCGGAAGATGTTGCGATAGAAGCTCTTATGCGAATTTACAATAATGCGGACAAGTGTGACGAAACACGAAACGTTTATGCGTGGATGATACAAATAACTAAGAATATTGCACGCGACTATAATCGTAAAAATGAAAAATATGTTTGTTATGTTGGTATAGATAAGGAGATTGCGTCCACGCAAAATGTAGAAGAAGAACAGGTCGTGCAATATGATTTGGCGGAAGTGTTGAAAAACCTCGACGATATTGACCGTAAGATAATAGTAAAACGGGCAATATACGACGACACGTTTGCGGTTATTGCCGAAGAATTAGATATGCCGATAACAACGGTGCAGGCGCGTTACTATTCGGCACTTAAACGATTGTCTGATAAATTGAAAAATTATAAATAGAGGTGGTTTATGGGAATTTTAGGCAAAGTTATATCAAGTGTTGTTGTTACGATATTTATGTCGTTTTGCGGTATTGACGGAGCCGTCACTATAGCCGAAAGCGCGGTGACGGATAACAACAGATATATCGGCGGGCAGTCAATAGCCTTGTATGCAAATGAAACGATAGAGTATATCGACAAAACCGTCATTGACGATGTTGTTTCGCCCAAAGCCGTTCCCGTGTATTATACCGATACGCTTCCTAATGCGTGCGGTGCGGTTGCTGGGGCAATAGCGGTGGGTTATTATGATTATTATTACGAGAATATGATACCCGGTTGGAAGTCTGCTTTATCGAGCGGGCGGTTTAAGACAATGGATAGTGTGTATGTGCCTAAACTGTTGCAACAGCTTTATAACGATATGCGCACAAATGTTGTTGCGCCCGGAGTGTCGGAAAACGAGTTTTTAACAGGTTTTTCCGACTATGTCAATTCAAACGGATATTCGGCAGAATATCGATCTATTTGGAACGGACGCTTCGATGTTCAAGCATTTAAGTCGTCTTTGAAAAATAATGAAGTATCGGTACTGTTTTTGCCTTCTTGCAAATATAACACTATTGATGATTGTGATGGTGTAGATATTATAACCGAAAACACGATTGCGGGGAATCATATTATGGTAGCATACGGGTATCGGGAAGTAAATTATCGGTTAAGAAACGGAATGCGAACCGACACATACATTATGGTCGCAACGGGACTGTCGGATGTCAAAGTGGCTTATGTGAAAGCGGATACTTTTATGGGTTCCGCATACGTTATAAGGTTAGGTTAAATAAGATGAAAGAAGAGCGGAAATTCGATAATTATGTGCGTGATAGCGAAAAAGTTCATACCAATAGAGTTTTGAGCGATATAAAACTTGTGCATCCCGAGCTTGATAAGAAACAGAGCAATCGGAATAAAATTAAAAAACGGCTTGCTTGGATCGTGCCGTTTGCTACGATTGCCGTATGTACGGCAATAATTATTCCATGTGTGCTTTTGAATGACAAAAACATCGGCAAAAATCCGGATACCGATAACAGATACGGTTATCAAATCGGGGATTACAATACGCGTGTCGTAAACTCTACCATAAAAGAATATAACGAACAAACGGGTAGCAAGTTACTGTATCTCGATTGGTATGATGTATGCGTCGACGGAAAAACCGGATGTGTTACGCGAGAATATTACGATATTAAAACGGATGAAAAGTTGGGCTTTTTGGAAACGATGATGCACGAGGAGAAAGAAATAGCAGCGGAATTGAGTATTGTATTTAATGACAATTCTCTGCAAAGACTGGATTCCGATATAAAATCATGTAAACTAGAAGCCAAAATTCATAATGTCGATGTTTTTTGGGTGAAAAGAAATGATAACTTTATCGGAACTTTTCTGTGGGAGATGAACAGATACTTATTGAGACTGACATATGCTCCCGACGAAAACGCATTGTTCGAAATTGTCGAAGAAATTTTAACAAAAAAATAATTTTGAGAATTTTGAAATTGTTTCGTTAAAAATTGTTTCCGTTTCCGTATATATTATAGACAAGCAAAATTGTCGAATAAACGGAGAGATATTCATATGAAAATCTTATCAAACAAGACAAAGACACAAAATATCGTTCTTTTAACGATAATAACCGTCGCGTTACTGTGGTGTTTCGCATTACTGTGTTGTTTCGAAACAAACGCGGCACATGCCGACGTTGTAACGGAACCGGACAGTAAGATTTCGTTTGTGTTATATGCAAATAATACGGCTTATAAAGTTAAAGTGCGCGATAAAACAATTTCGGAAGTCGTCATCCCCGATACATACAATGATTTGCCGGTAACGGCGGTTGCCGATAATGGGTTTATGGGGTGTTCCAATTTGGTTATGATAACATTGCCGACATCTATTACTTTGATAGGTAATAATGCATTTTATAATTGTAAAAATTTGGAAACGGTGCGCGGTTTGGCTAAAGTGCGTTCGATAGGGAACAATGCATTTGCAAATTGCGTTAAATTGAGCGAAATGATTTTACCGCCTGTCGAAAGTTTGGGGAAACAAATTTTCAAAGGCAACCCCAATCGAATATATGCAAGAATGTCCGAAGATGGCATGGCGGAGCTAAATCCTAATTGGGCGGACGGTATGGTGTACGGCAGTATATGGAGATGTTACTGTAACAAATTATCTCGGTAACGGACAAATATTTTTAATTGATGGGAAGGACGGCGAGGATGGTAAATTGTCCCCGATTACGCCGCCTGTAATTCCGACAAATCCCGGCTATGACATCAAACCCGGATATTGATGTTCGAGCAAGAGAGGTAATGAATTATGGCTAGAGAGTGTGTGAAACGGTTCGGAAGAATCATAATGGCTGCGATTGTTGCTATCACGTTTGCCGTCGCGGCTTTTGCGGTACTTGTCGGGTGCTCGAAGCCCGAGGACGGTCCGCCCGTTGACGGTAATCCTTCGCAGTATAATGTTGTTTATATCGCGGAGCGCGGCGGGCATATCGACGGTGACGCAAGTCAAACGGTTGAGAATAATCGCGACGGTACGCCCGTCACTGCCGTTGCCGATTACGGCTATACTTTTTCGGGCTGGTCGGACGGCGTTACGTCTGCCGAGCGTGTCGAGAAGAATGTTGGGGCAGACGTCAGCGTTACGGCACGGTTTACGCCGATACCGCTTGATGTGACTTACACCGCGGGCGAGGGCGGAACTGTTCTCGGCGAGTCGGTTCAGACTGTCGAATACGGTGGAGATGCCGCGCCGGTTATAGCCGTCGCGAACGAAGCGGACGGTTACGAATTTTTATACTGGAGCGATTTTGAGATCG
>CANDGE010000128.1 GCA_947384195.1 uncultured Clostridia bacterium | reverse complement strand
TATTGCAATCGCCGCCGGCATCCTTTACAAGCTCCGCGTTCGGAACAACGCCAACAGCTATAACCAGAATATCAAACGGGATTTCCATTCCGCTTTTTAGTTTTGCATATTTTTCGGCAAACTCTGTAACTCTGTCGCCGAGCACAAATTTTATACCACGCTCCTGCAATTTGTTCTGCACAAACGCCGCACCCTCGCTATCCAATACCGACGGAAGAACTCTGTCGGCAAGATCGACCACGGTAACGCTTCTCACCCTTTCCAAAATGCCTTCGACACATTTCAAGCCTATAAGCCCCGCACCGACCACAAGCACGCTTTTGTCTTTTGCAAGTACACTTTCAAGCGCGAGCATATCGTCGTATGTCATAAAGTTAAAAACTTTTTTAACTTTGTCTATCCCATCCATTTTCGGCACGAACGGGCGCGAACCCGTTGCAACGAGGAGCTTATCGTACTCGACGTTCTTTCCTCTCTTTAAAACAACTTGTTTGTCGGCGGTGTTGATTTCCGTTGCCGTTTCACCAAGCATTAACTTTACGCCCATTTTCTCGTAAAAATCTACGGGACGGTAAAGCATATTCTCTCGCTTTATATCGCCTTTCAAATAATAAGATATCGTAGGTCTGCCGTAGCAGTGATGCTTTTCCGACGAAACGACTGTTATATCGCCCGACTTGTCAATCGTGCGTATTCCCTCGATTGCGGCGATGCCCGCCGTGGAATTGCCTATAATAACGTATTTCATTTCAATCACGCTCCTCGAATACGATTGCACCGTTCGGACAATACTTTACGCAAGTTGGCATATCCCTGCCGTTGTCGGTGCAAAGCATACATTTTTGCGCCGCCTTTCCGCTCGCATCCGGCATAATAGCACCGAACGGACAAACAAGCACGCAAGTGAAACAGCCGACGCACTTATTCTTATCTATCACCACCATACCGTCATCCGACTTAGAAAGCGCGCCCGCAATACAGCTTTGCACGCATATCGCGTTCGTGCAATGGCGACAATTGACGGCGAAATGGACGTCTACCCCGTCATCGCCCTCTACCTTGATTTTCGGAACGTATCGGTCTAATTTTCCTTTCAGCTTAAACATTTCGTCCAAGCCGGAGCCGGCAAACATACATTCGTATTCGCACAGCTTACAGCCAAGGCAACAGTTTTCGTTGACATAAATTCTTTTCATATCCGCTTCCCTCACATATCCTCGCCTGCGTGACGTATCCCGAGCACCTTTAACTCGGCGTCATTCAGTCCTACGCCGCGAAGCATCAACCTATTTCCACGGAGCGCTTCGATAGAATTCAACCCCATACCGCCCATCATTTCTTTTATTTCGTGATTCCACGCGGTTATGAGATTGACAAGCCGCTTATAGCCGATATCGGGATTGAGACGCTTTACCAAATCGGGACGTTGGGTAGCTATGCCCCAATTACATTTGCCGGTGTGACAACTACGACACAAATGACAGCCGAGCGCCAAAAGTGCCGCCGTTCCGATATAACACGCATCGGCACCGAGAGCGATTGCCTTAACTACATCCGCACTCGAATGAATAGACCCGGCAACCACGACCGAAACGCTGTCGCGTATTCCTTCCTGCCGTAGTCGTTCGTCCACACGGGCAAGAGCAAGCTCTATGGGAATACCTACGTTGTCGCGTATTCTTGTGGGCGCCGCGCCCGTACCGCCGCGAAATCCGTCTATTGCTATTATATCTGCGCCCGAGCGCGCCACGCCCGACGCAATAGCCGCAACATTGTGTACGGCGGCGATCTTCACTATGATAGGCTTACGGTAATCGGTTGCCTCCTTGAGAGTGTAAATCAGCTGCCGCAAATCTTCTATCGAATAAATATCGTGGTGCGGAGCGGGAGAGATGGCGTCCACGCCCTTAGGTATCATTCGCGTTTTTGAAACGTCATCGGAAATTTTCATTCCGGGAAGATGTCCGCCTATACCGGGTTTTGCGCCTTGCCCCATCTTTATTTCGATTGCCGCGGCAGCCGCAAGATAATCGGCGTGTACGCCGAACCTACCCGAAGCCACCTGCACTATCGTGTTGTTCCCGTACTTGTAAAAGTCTTTATGCAATCCGCCCTCGCCCGTGTTATAAAAAATACCTAGCTCTTCGGCGGCACGCGCCAAACTTTCGTGAGCGTTATAGGAAATAGATCCGTAGCTCATTGCCGAAAACATAATCGGCATATTGAGCTTCAATTGGGGCGCAAGCGTGTCTATAAGTCTACCTTGATTATCGCGCTTGATTTCCGCATCCTTTTTGCCGAGATATACGCAGGTTTCCATAGGCTCGCGCAAAGGATCTATCGATGGATTGGTTACTTGCGATGCGTTTACCAAAATTTTATCGAAATATTTGGGATAATCGTTGGGATTGCCCATAGACGAAAGAAGCACACCGCCCGAGTTTGCCTGTCTGTACACCTCATTCATTGTCTGCATAGACCAATTGGCATTGACTCGATATACATCATCCGACTTGACGATTTTTATTGCGTGCGTAGGACACAGACAGACGCACCTGTGACAATTTACGCATTTACTGCTGTCGGCAATCATCTTGCCCAAATCATTATCGAATTTATGTACGCTGTTCGCACATTGCCTTTCGCACACACGACAACCGATGCAATATTCCGCATTACGAACGACCTCGTATTCGTTAGGAATGAACGTATCCATATTATTCGTCCTCCCTTAATGTATAAATTACAGGCTGTCCGCCCGCCGGTGCGAAAATCTTATCGAGATCAGGCTCAATTACGCGAATTCCGCACTCTTCCGACGATATATATGCGAGATCGCCTTTTTCGGCGCAAACCATAGAGCGTAGCTTTAACCTATCGTTGAGAGCCATAATTCCGCCTTTAAAACCGAAAATAATGGAGAACGGTCCGTTGATCAAAAGCGACGGAAACGCCTTTCTCAAAAAGGTTTCCTCGCGCTTTTCCTCCTCGCTCTTTTCTTCGATAGTAGACCAGAACGACGCGGAAATCACTTTTGCGATCTCTTGTAAAGTCAATTTTTTCACGCGGATAAGGTAGTCGATTATGTATGTTATAACTTCCGTATCCGTTTGTAGCGAGCACTTATATCCGAACATTTCGATATACCGCCTGTTCGCGTCATAAGAGGATATTTCGCCGTTATGAACTACGGAATAATCCAAAAGCCCGAATGGATGCGCGCCACCCCACCATCCGGGAGTATTTGTCGGATATCTGCCGTGTGCCGTCCACGCATACCCTCTATATTCCTCATCCAGCAGATAAAACTTACCTATGTCCTCCGGGTAGCCGACGCCCTTGAAAATGCCCATATTTTTTCCGCTCGAAAATACGAACGCGCCGTCTATTTCGGCGTTTATTCGATTTACGCATTTTACAACGTACTGCTCTTCATCCATAAGCGAATTGTTCAGCTTTTTCGAAAGCGGATACAAAAAGTAACGGTAGATAATCGGCACGTTTGTTATGCTCTTTATTTTGCGTGTTTTCATCTCAGACGAATAGACGATTTCAAAATGTTTATTCAAAAAATCTTCCGTTTCCTTCCTCGACTGAAAATCGTTATAAAACAGATGAAACGCATAATAATCCTTATAATCGGGATAAATTCCGTAGCCCGCAAATCCGCCGCCCAAACCGTTGGAGCGATCGTGCATTGTAGCTATCGAGCGTATGATATTTTCGCCCGTCATTGTCTTGCCGCTTCTGTCTATAATTGCGCTGACCGCACAGCCGGAAAGGATCCTTACTTCACCTTCAAGCGGTGCATTGTTCAAATTACTCTTAAACATTATATTTATCCTTTTTTTTCGCTCGATTTCTAAGTACCCGAAAGCCGCACAGCCAAATAATACTGCA
>CANDGE010000127.1 GCA_947384195.1 uncultured Clostridia bacterium | reverse complement strand
AGCGAAGCTGACAGATTTACAGTCTGTTCCCTTTGGCCACTCGGGAACCCGTCCGCACTATGGTGATCCATCCGCGATTCGAACGCGGGACAACTTGATTAAAAGTCAAGTGCTCTACCGACTGAGCTAATGGACCAATCGCAACCATATTATTCTATCACATGCGTATGTCTATGTCAAGCAAAATACCCGTATTTCGGGCATTACGTATTAAAAATATTGCAAATAAACGCTTGGTGTGCAAGCGTTTATTTGCGCGCGTAATATGATATTTTCGTTAAGCAAACACCGATAATTCGGGATTTTTGAAAAGTCTGCCCAAATACGCTATGACGAGACCGCTATGTATTTCCGATTCGGGGATATTGAACCCGATGAGCGCGGATAGTTTGGCGGGCGCGTCAAACGATTGTTTTAATGCGTACGATATCTCGCGCATAACTGATTTTGCTTGCAGTCCGTTTATCTCGCCGACAATGCGGTATATCCGACAAAACTCCGTGCACAGCTCCGTTCCGTAAATGATAACGCAGTCCACAAGGCGGTAAAAGCCTTTAAGGTCTGCGCGCACGCCGCATTTTAACACGAGTCGTTCCGCAGTCAAGCGAAAGGTTTTGTCTGCGATCGCCGCAGCATATTCCGTTGTGCCTGTAATTATCATGATCTTTACCAATATAACCGATTTCGTCGCAACAATCAATCGATCGAGCAATGTCGGTCATGCTCCTTTTGGATTTTTACGGGGAATTTTGCGGGATTCAGTCGTTCTTCTCGTTATCGTCGTCATCGGCGGCAGAAAGCTCCGGCATATCGAACAGTCTGCCGAGATACGAGATAACAAGCCCGCTGTGCATGTCTTTGACGCTCACGCCGATCATTTTGGACAAGCGCGCTTTCAGGTCGTACGCATGATATATGGCGTATGATATTTCGCGCATGACCGCTTTTTGTCGCAAGCCGCGAATTTTGCCGATTATGTTGTATATACGACAAAAGTTGGAACAAAGGTCCGACCCGAAAATGATAACGGCGTCGATAAGGCATTGACAGCCTTTGAGATCGGCGCGTACGCCGCATTTAAAGACGAGCTTTGCGGCTGTCAATCTGTTGTTCGTGTTTTCTATTGCCGTCAGGCAATCGTTTTCTATCGTAGTATCCATGACATAATTATAATCGATTTTACGACAGGATGCAACATAAAACGTCGTTTTCTACATGTGTATTTTTATGCCTTTTTGTGCTTTTTTGTTGCGCGCATACGACATAAAAATAATTTCGGCTTGTCGGTGTGTTGACAGTTCGGCGAACATATGGTAAACTTAATCGAATATAATATTCTCGGTGATGTATGAAAGTGATATTTTTGGATCTGGACGGCGTGCTCAATTCCCGCGCTTACGACCGCAAGCGGGATTTTGCGGAGCTCACGTATATCGACGAAACACGATTGGAGCTTGTAAAAGAAATAACGGACGCGACAGGCGCGGCAATCGTTTTCACTTCGACGTGGCGCGCCGATTGGGATAAAGATCCCGCGCTTCGCGATGAGGACGGCAGGTATATTGCCGACACGTTCGCGCTGTACGGTTTGGATATTTACGACAAAACGCCCGATCTCGGGCTCGACGCCGATCGCGGCGACGAGATACGCGCGTGGCTGACATCGACGCCCGTACAAGTCGAAAGCTTTGTAATTATCGACGATACCGTATATGATTGGGGCGATATGTCGGATAACTTTATAAAAACAAGCGCATATTTGGGGCACGGCTTGGAAAACGAGCATGTGCAAAAGGCGATCCGCTTGCTGAACGGCGGCGATCGTATTCAAGATACAAACGATATATAGGAGATGGTTAGCTGTAATGGACATATTGTTTGAAATGTTGGGCGGGTTGTTCGGCGAGCTGTATATCGACATGGTCATGTCGCTTATTCCGAGCAAAAAATTAAAAAAGAGCGTTCAAGTATTTTTAGAGATATTATGTATCGTTGTGTTTGTTTGCACGTTTTTTGTTATACTCGTGGGCGCGAGCATGGTCATAGAGCCCGAGCGCGACGGAGATGTTCGCAACGGCTCGGTGATGATCGCGGTAGGGGTGTCGGTAGTAGTGTTGCATATAGCAATGTACGTCGTCAATATTTGCGTTAAAAGACGTCGAACGAAAAAACTTAAAAGCATTATAGGAACAAAAGTTCATGTGACGATCGACCGCAAGATCGGCACGGCGCACCCCAAATATCCCGATAAGGTCTACGAAGTCAATTACGGATACATCGCCGGGATCGACGGCGGAGACGGAGAAGATCAAGACGCATACGTATTGGGCATTGACGAGCCCGTCGACGAGCTTGACGGCGTTGTTATCGCCGTGATACATCGGCTTAACGATAATGAAAATAAGTGGGTGGTCGCGCCGCATAAAGCGAAAATAGGTATAAGAGAGATCCGCAAAAAGACGTATTTTATCGAGCGGTATTTCAACGTCGAGATAATACGTTGACAATAGCGGTTCGAGTTCCGATCCATTGCAATTAAAGGAGTTTGTTATGAGTTCGTTCAAAGATCTGCGAATAGTGGATAATTTCTATCAGACGTCGGCATTTTTTCCTATGCCGACAATACTCGTCGGAACGTTGACCGAAAACGGTCAAACCAATCTCGGTTCGTATTCGCTTTGCTTTCCGTATTATATTGCGGGCAAGGAGTACTACGCAATGATATTGGAGTGCCGCAACAGCTCCAATACGGCACAAAACATATTGCGCGGAAGTCGTGTGTCGCTCAATTTTGTGACCGACGAGCGCAAGTATTTCCGCGAAGCGGTGCGGCTCGGTTTTCCCGGCGATACGACCGCCGAAAAAATGAAAAATTGTTTGTTCGATCTCGAACGCGGGCAAGCCGACGGCGAACGACCGTCGGTGGTGAAACAAGCGTATCAGGTGTTTGAATGCACATGGGACAGTTCGCTCGAAAACGCTTATCTCGACAAAGCGGGGAGCTTGGACGGTTACGAACCGCCGTATCGCGATTTTAACGGGATAACGAGCAAATTCGGCGCGCATTTTATTTTGAAGATTGACAAAATACTCATGAAAGACAAGTATTACGACGCTATAATAAACGGCGTGTCGGCAAAGAATTTTCCGCCCGTTCCCGTCGATTACGGTTACCGCGACAGCACGAATTTTTGGTGCTCGGCGCTTCGTAAACCGTTTCCCGAAAAAATACAGGCAAAAGACGGCGATCTCGATTCTGTCAAGTACGCCGCCAAGCGCATAGATCCCGACGTAACGTTCACCGACGAAGCGTGCGCTCGACTGACTAAGATCCCGCGGATATTCCTGAAAGCGGCTTTGTCGCAAATGGTGAGTATAGCCAAGGAAGAGAATATATCCGTCATAGACGAGGCAGCGCTCGAAATCATCAACGACAAACGGCGTAAGGAAAAGAAGTAGTATAACAGCCGCTCTATTTCGGATCGGATAATTTGTTCGTCGTATGTGCGTTGTAACGATGTGCGCCGAGCTGCGTTTACTTCGCGCGAATAATAACGGTATACAAAAAAGCGAGCGAATTTGTTTCGCTCGCTTTTAACGTGATCGGCTATTTTCGTCAGTCGTCCAAATCGTTTTTGTCCGCTTCCGCCGCGTCGACTTTTTCCGCATTTTCGGCGGGTGCTTCGGTCGGCTGTTCGTCTGCGGTTGCGTTCGCGTCGTCGGCTTGGTCTGCGTCCGTTTCGGTCGGAGTTTGTGTGTCGACCGTATCGTAGTCGTCGTCAAGTTCGTTGCGCGTTGCGTCGATATCGGGCAGGGCGTTCGATTTTTCTGCTTTGTCCTGCTCCGCCTGCAAGCGTTCGATATCGCGAATAGTATCGCTCCTGTCGTATTCGGACGTGTACGTTACTTTACGCTTTTTCTTGAAGTAGTCGCGCAAACGTACGACTACGAT
>CANDGE010000126.1 GCA_947384195.1 uncultured Clostridia bacterium | reverse complement strand
GAGATTGACCTTAGTGACTGGAGTTCAGACGTGTGCTCTTCCGATCTCTCGGCAACGTCACGGTAGGGATACGCAACGTAAAAAAGATAGACGGCAGATTCAATATAATCAACACCGCAAAATGCAGCGTCATAATAGACTTTGCGCACACCGACGACGGCATTGCCAACATTCTGCGCGCCGTGCGCGAGTTTGCGCCCGCGCGCATAATCACGGTGTTCGGTTGCGGCGGAAACCGCGACACGAGCAAGCGCGCCGTCATGGGCAAGATCGTTTCGCAAATGAGTGATTGGTGCTTCGTCACGAGCGATAATCCGCGGTTCGAGCCGCCGATGGACATAATAAATCAGATAGTTGCGGGCATAAAGGAGATAGGCGGAACAAACTATACGCCCATAGTCGACAGAAAGGATGCGATCAAAGCGGCTATGGAAAAAGCCGAAAAGGACGATATCGTGCTGATCGCCGGCAAGGGCGCGGAGCGCTACAACGACGTCATGGGCAGAAAACAGCCGTATAACGACGAACAATACGTATTGGAGATCGCAGGGGAGTTCGGGTTTTGATATCGGTCATTTGCGGATTTTTAACGGCGTTTGCGGTGGGTATGCTGCTGCTTCCCGTCAATATTCGGCTTGTAAAGCGTCTTAAAGCGGGACAACCCATACTGTCGTACGTGGATAACCATAAGCAAAAACAAGGCACGCCGACGATGGGCGGGGTGTCTATAGTGCTTGCGCTGTTGACGGCGCTCATATATACGCGGCACGGCGACAAAACATCGTACATCATACTGATCGTTACCGTCGGGTATGCGCTAATAGGGTTTATCGACGACTTTATAAAAGTAAAGTATAAAAACAATAAGGGACTGTCCGCGGCGCAAAAAATAGTATTTCAGGTCATGCTCGCCACTATCGTGTCGGTATATGCGTACTATGCGCAAAACGTCGGCTCGGTCGTATACGCGCCGTTCGCACCCAAGCCGATAGAACTCGGCAGAGCCGCGCCCATATACTACATTTTTATTTTTCTCGCGTTTACTAACTCGGTCAATTTGACCGACGGGTTGGACGGGCTTGCGGCATCGGTGACCGCGACAAATTCGATGTTTTGCGCCGTCATGCTCGGCGTTGCGTTCTTTGCGGGCGTGTTGATAGGCGACGGCGCGTTAAACATGATAATACTGTGCGCCGCGCTCGGCGGCAGTCTTTGTGCGTTTTTGTGCTACAACACGCACCCCGCAAAGATATTCATGGGCGATACGGGCAGTCTTGCGCTCGGCGGTTTTTTGGCGTGCGTCGCCGTGCTCGGCAAGATGTCTTTGAGTATGCTTCTCGTCGGCGTCATGTATATCGCTACGAGCTTGTCCGTCATTATACAGGTCGCGGTGTTCAAGCTGACAAAAAAACGCGTGTTTCTTATGGCGCCGTTGCATCACCATTTCGAGCGAAAAGGCGTGTTCGAGGGGAAGATCGCGGTAGTGTATACGCTTATAACGTTTGTGTGCGGCGCAGTGACTGTGGCGCTCATGCTCGTGTTGTATTGAGACGATAAAACGTTGACGATCGGGCAGAGTTATGCCGAGATAAAAAGAGTTCGTCCGCTTGCGGCAAGCAAAACGGATTATTTCCGCAATGAGTTTCCCGTATCGGCAAGCCGTAATTCCCACGCTATCTATGGCAATACTTACCGCGATAAAGAAAAGCATGGTACCGCGTCCCGAGAGCAAGACCGAAAAACTCGCTAAGCTATTTGCCGAAAGCGAACTCGAAAGTATGCGGATACGGATCGATGTGTATTCGCAAAGCATATGATAAACAAAAACGCAAGCCTTGTAAGCTTGCGTTTTTATATGCGCGGAGCTATTGCAGATCGTCGATCGGCGCAACGCTTGCAAGATCGGAGCGTGCGTCGATTGCGGCGGGGCGTTTGAGCTTTTTAAAGTAAACGACGGTAAGCGAAGTCGCGACTATCGCGGCGACGAGATCGGCTATCGGCGCCGCCCATAAAATGCCGTCTATGCCCATGCGCAAGGGCAGTAAGAATACGAGCGGAACGAAGCAAACGATATCGCGCACGGTCGAGGCTATCACCGCGAAAACGGGCTTTCCGACAGCTTGGAAAAATATCGAAGTCATTTTCATAACGCAAGTAAACGTTATCAACATAAGGAATATGCGAAAGGTCTTTATCCCGAAATCCCAATATGCGTCGGGATCGACGGCTTTCGGCTCGCCGAATATGCCGACGACAGATTTCGGCGCGCATTCAAAGACGAGCGTCGAAACGAGCCCGATAACGATCGTGCATAAAAGTATGTACAGAAACGTCTTTTTGACGCGTTCCGTATTGCCTGCGCCGATGTTATATCCGATTATCGGTTGACAGCCGAGCACGATCCCGACCACGACGTTTATTACTATTGTGAATACCTTGCTTTCGACCGCGATAACGGCAATCGGGATATCCGCGCCGTATACGGACGTCGCGCCGTATTCGGCGAGCATGGCGTTGCAGGATACGGCGATAACGTCTATCGTCATTTGCGCGATGAACGACGAGATACCGGGTTTTGCGGCTTTGGCGAATTCTTTCGGATCGGGCTTAAAGCTTTTAAGACCGAGTTTAAACGTTTTGGTTTTGCGCAACAGATAAAACGCGCATATCGCGAACGATGCCGTTTGTCCGATCACGGTAGCCCACGCCGCGCCCGCCAAGCCCCAATGCAGTACGAGAATAAACACCGCATCGAGCACTATATTCGATATCGCGCCCGTCAGCATGGACGCCATCGCCCAGCCGGGACTGCCGTCTGCGCGCACGACCGAATTCATCATGTTCATCAGCATGAACGCGGGGAAAAACGCGAGAATGATGTTTAAATACTGTACGGCGTAATCGATACTGTTTTCGGACGCGCCGAAAAACATCAGTACGGGACGACGCAACGGAAAAAACACGGCTATAAGAATAAGGCTTGCGGCGAGCGTTATCAGTATGCCGTTGCCGATCGCTTTATGCGCGGTCTGAGCGTTGTTCTTGCCCTGACAAATGCTCAGAAATGCGGCGCACCCGTCGCCGAACCACCACGCGAATGCTTGCGCGATAATAAAGATAGGAAAAACTGCGCCCGTAGCGGCGTTGCCGAGCGTGCCGAGCTCGCTGTGTCCTATAAATATCTGATCGACTATGTTGTACAGCGCGCTCACCAAAAGCGACAGCACGCACGGCACGGAAAATTTGAGCATCAGTTTACCGATCTTCTCCGTGCCGAGAAAATCGTTTTTGCCGTTCCGTATCGTTGCAACTTTATTTTCGGTCGCTTCCATAAAAAACTCCTTCGGAGACTTTTTCGGAGAGAAAGCTACCTGAAAACTGCGATTCTCACAAAAAAACGCGGACGTCCCCGCGCATTTTCGCCATATTGAGTCGATTATAGCAAAACGCGCACTGTTTGTCAAAGCTTTTTCATACATTCGACGGCGCTATATCGCGGTGTGCCGTAAGTCTAATTTCGCGCGGGTAATCATACAATACGGTATGGGAATTTTCGACGGCAAAACATACTTTATCTACGGCGACGGAGTGTCGGGACGCGCGGCGCGGCGCGCCGTCAAACGTAACGGCGGCAAAGCGCGTATATGCTCGGACGAGAACGGTCGGTTCGTTCCGCCGACGGACAAGCATTACGACGGCGGGATCATAAGCCCGGGCGTGCGTCCAGTGCATGATGTATACGCGTATTGCGCGCAAAACGGTATACGAACGTTGAGCGAAGTGGATATTGGGTTTGCGCTCGCAAACGGTCGCGATATCGTAGGAGTGACTGGAACTAACGGTAAGACGACCGTCACGCGTCTTATAGCCGCAATGCTCGGCGGCGTGGCGTGCGGCAATATCGGTTATCCGATTTCCGATGCGGCGTGCAAACCTAACGAGATCGGAAGAGCACACGTCTGAACTCCAGTCACTAAGGTCAATCTCGT
>CANDGE010000125.1 GCA_947384195.1 uncultured Clostridia bacterium | reverse complement strand
CGGAAACAGCGGGGAGAGCGCGGCAGGACAAGACGTTCGACGAACAACTGGAGAGCGCAGAGCGCGCAATCAATCTGCTGTATGCGGACGTCCGCAATTATATTTTGAGCCTGGGCGACGACGTTACGGAAACGCATCTTAAGCTGTACGCGGCGTTCAAAAAGATCAAAAACATTGCGACCGTCGTCGCGCACCGTAAAAAGCTGGTGGTCAATCTGCCGCTCGACGTGACGACGGTGCAATTCGAGGACGGCTTTTCCCGCGACGTGACCAACACCGGGCATTGGGGGTGCGGCGCGGTCGAGTTGCATCTCAAAGACGCCCGCGACTTCGAAAAAGCCAAGCCGCTGATCGAGCGCTCGTATAACGAGTGCTGAACGGTCGCGGATACTACATAGCCTCCGGGGAACGGGGGCTTTTTTATCGGAATTTGTCCGATCGAAGAGCAATGTCGAAAAAGTTGCGTGCATTCGGCGGACAAGTTTTGACAAACGGCAAAAGCCGTGCTATAATTGTGGTATACTAAATTAAGTCCGAGCCGACCGCAGACACGGCGGGAAAGCACGTTCGCGCGAGGCGGCGCCGGACAAGGAGGCTTTACATGTATATGTTTTTGCCGTTCGCAACAGCGGCCGGCGCAGAGACGGAGACGGCTGGATTTTTCCAAAAAATCTGGGCGTCGCTGGTAAACTGGTTTATCGACGAGCGCGGTTGGGTGCGACTGCTGGTCGTGTTGGCTGTCATTTTGGTCGGGCTGATCCTCATCAAAATCGTGCTGGCCGTCACGCGTAAGCTGATCGGCCGCAGTAAACTCAAGGGCATTGCCGGCAACTTTATCATCACCATTCTCAAAATCGTATTGGTGTTTATCTACCTGATAACGATTTTGCGCGTGCTGGGCATCGACACTTCGAGCTTTGTCGCACTGTTCACCGTCGGAACGTTGGCCATCTCGCTGGCGATCCAGTCGGTCATTTCCAACTTTGCGAGCGGTTTGATCTTGGTGACCAACCACCCGTTCCGCGAGGGCGATTTCGTCGAGGTCGCAGGCATAAGCGGCACGGTCGAAAAGATTACGCTGTTTGCGACAAAAGTCAAGACGCCCGATAATAAAGTCGTTACCGTGCCCAACTCGTCGGTCGCCGGCGGCAATATCGTCAACTATTCGACGGAAGAAAAGCGCCGCGTCGATTTGACGTTCGGCGTCGCCTACGGGTCGAGTGTCGAAAAAGTCAAGGCGGTGATCGAGTCGGTACTCGACGAGCACGATCTTGTTTTGCACGACGACGGCTATACCGTGCGTCTGAGCGAGCAGGCGGCCAGTTCGTTGAACTTCGTTTGCCGCTGTTGGACGTTGAGCGCAAATTACTGGTCTGTGTATTTCGATTTGACCGAACGCATGACCGAACGCTTTGCGCAAGAGGGCATCGAAATTCCGTACAACAAGCTGGACGTCAATATCGTCTCGCAACAGGAAAAATAAGCCGTTCGTACAAAAACGCCCCGAACAAGGGTGTGTTCCATAGGGAATTTACAAAAAACTAAATTTTAATCGGAATACACCTTACAAGGGCGAGTCAAACAAGAACAGGGCTTCAATTGAAGTCCTGTTCTTGTTTATTAAAATGTTAATTTACGAATTTTTAATTTTTTCAAAAATGACTTCGGGTAAAATTATTACTGTTTCTTTCTCATCATCTTTCCCTTTCCATATAACTTCATACCGCACTTTTGCGCTAATAGGAGTATATCCTTTCTCATTTAATTTGCAAATTTTCTCTATGCACGCTTTGGAAAACTTTACTACATTGCATAACCTTCCATTTATAGGGGCGGATAAGTAACCATCACTATATTGTAAAATATCTCCACTGCGCAAGTTGACTATCATAGAAGTTTTATCTTTGAAAAAGTCGAGCACAACATCTCTATGAGTAAACTGTAAAGTTAATTCATCAGGTTCATTATATGTTTTCTCATCCTCTATTATTTCGATAGGGGCGTTCGGGAAAATATCAGTATTGTAATGTACAAACAGTTCTTCTTTTGCTCTTGTGATTCCTACATATATTTTTCGCCTTTGTTCATCCGTGTTTATAAAAATATTATTCAATAACAAGTAAACGCAATCAAACTCCCTGCCTTTGGCTTTATGTATGGTCGATACAAAAATAGTGTCATTTTCCGCAGCATAGAAGTCTTCATACTTAGATTCTCTTATAAACTCTTCCAAATCTGTACGATATTTTGTCTTATTGATTGATTCAAATTCTGATATCAAGCGTAAACAATTATCAAGACATTCACTTGTTTTATAAAATGCGTTGAGTTGGCTTTTAGCTAGATTCCATATATCATTTGATATAACAGGCGAAGATAGCCGTTTGTCTATTTCTTTCAAGAAGTAGCGTATTTCAATTAGATTATTTAATTGGAATCCATCTATTGATTGTATGAGTTTAGCTCGTCTATTGTTTTTTGTCAATAACCCGACCACGCGCAAAGCTTCGTTGTTAGTATTTGTTAATACACATACGCTACCCTTTACATTTCGTTTAAGTATTTGTGCAACGATTGGTTCTTCAAGATTTGTACTACTATAATGAGTTAAATGAACAATTCCAGCATTGGAATGTATGGCTTGCCCTAACGACTCTTTCATACGCGCAGATAGAGTAGCGACAAAGTAATTGGCAAAATCGACTATCATAGATTTACTTCTATAATTTTCAGTCATTTCATACTTTCGCGCGCCATATTCGGTAATCAAAGTTTTAAGGTAATCGGAATTCGAACCCCTAAACTCATAAATGTTTTGATCGTCATCACCGACGGCAATCACGCGCATATCATCATTACGATTCATTAAAGCACGAATTAGATTAAACTCATTTTCATCCATATCTTGTGCTTCATCTATAACAAGAACGGTCTTGGTTATTCTTCCGAATTCTACTTCGCCGTTGTTTATCATTTCAGCGGCATTTTTAACGACATCATCCGAATCTTCAAGATTTCCGATTTTACCTAAAAGATCAAAACAATAGGAGTGAAATGTTTTGATTTCGACGAAATGAGCCGCATTTCCAATCAACCCAATCAGTCTTTTTTTGAATTCCGTTGCGGCGGCTCTTGAAAATGTAACCATTAGGAGTTGCTCGTGCTTTACATCTTCTAAGAGTAATAAAGCCGCTAATTTATGCACCAACACTCGTGTCTTTCCACTCCCAGGACCGGCGGCGACTACAATATATTTTGATTCATCGTCATTGATAATCTCGGATTGTTTATCGGACAATTCGCCGAATAGTTGATGATACTTTTCAGGCGTAATATTACGTTCAATTTGAGCAGCTCTTTCACCCTTGAAGTATTTAGCGATAAAACGTCTGAAATCCATAGCAAAGTAGTCGTTTACAAATTGTAAAGCGGCATTATAATCGCGTACCATTAAATTGGCATATTCGCCGACTATATGGATTTGCTGTATTTTTTGTTTATAAAATTCGCTCAACATTCTATAATCATCGTTTTTGTAGCGAATTTTATTATCTGTTACAAGGCGTTTGATTTCCATACCGTTATACAGTACAAGAAATCCCCCTTGTAAGCTAATAGATCCTATTTTTGAAAGATATAACAATGCGTCAGCTATGTCGTTTATAGAAACAGGCTCGTTATATAAGTCCAAGTGGGGCGTAGCATTATAATCCTTAAATAATCCGACAAGTGAAAACATAACGAGAATATCTTCGGAAGAATTATTTGGATTAAAAGTCGCTTTTCGGTAAAGCTCCTCAATAACAAAGCGACAAATATCTCTTCGCTTATTAAACTTATTCAGTAAGCGGTCTATTGTAATGTTAGGGAATATATCTGTGCGGCTTTGAGTATTGTAATTACTCTTTTTGATATAGCTTTTGATGATCCAAAAGTACAAAATTGTACGAATATTCTTTACGGATGCGGATGATATTCCATTGTTTAATGCGGAATCGTTCAATTCTTTTAGATTGAAACTATTACCATCGTCATTAAGTTGTTGTAACAAATAAGCTTCAAGTTTAGAAAACCTGTCCAAAACTTGT
>CANDGE010000124.1 GCA_947384195.1 uncultured Clostridia bacterium | reverse complement strand
CGCGATTGACCTTAGTGACTGGAGTTCAGACGTGTGCTCTTCCGATCTGGTAACTCTTGCCGCAAAGCCATCCGAGTTCGGCGACGACGATTGGGCGCGCACCGAATTCGGCGCAGGCATCGACGGGGAGCGCAACGGCTGTATAGCGCTGTCGGGCGGCGCGAGCTTTTCGACGCACGAATACGAAGCGGGCTGTATAGGCAACATCGCAGGCAACGTCGGCGCGTCGGTAACGTTCGATATTTCGTCCGACAAGGCGGAAAACGCCGTACTGTACCTGTATGCGAGCTCGCGTTCCAAGCCGTATGCGTTTTCGGATGCGTTCACGCTCGAATTCAATGGCGCGGATATCACCGATACGGTAAAAGCCGCAATGCCGTCCGGCGCGGATAAATGGACGGAATTCGCTTATGTCGGGCTTTGCAAGCTCGTTTTGCAAGAAACCAATACCGTAAAAATAACGGTTGCGAGCGCAGACGGCGGTATAGGCTGTAATATCGCAGGCATAGCGTTCGCGTGCGAAACGGACGCGACGCTCGCTCCGATCCTGCCCGATCCGCCCCCGCCTCCGCCCGAAGTGAACGATGCGGATTGGACGGCGTATGACTTCGATTGCGTCACGGACGGCAAGCTCGACAAAAACGTAAAGCTCGCTTCGGGCAAAAACGGTATGCCGACGGTCGATCTCGGCGGATATATAGGCAATCTGTCGCTCAACGAAAACGCTACCGTTACTTTCGCTATCGCTTCCGACAAAGCGTGCAAGGCGACGCTTTATATAAAAGTAAACGCGCGCATCACGGCGCATCGCTTCGACGAGGCGTACACGCTTACCGTCAACGGCGAGACGATCCCGTGCGGCGTTGCGATGCCGAGCGGCGGCGATACTTGGGATGTTTTCGAGAGCGTACTGCTCGCCGAAGTCGAGCTTAAAGCCGATAAAAACGAGATAGTCTTGACGATCGCGAGCCCGCTCGCGTCGCTGTGCGCCAATCTTAAAGGCATGACGTTAAAGACGGAAACGGCGGAGCTGTCGTGGTTCGATCAAACGGTCGATCCGCCCCCGCCGCCGTCTGTCGATGCGGATTGGACGGCGTACGACTTCGGTTGCGTGACGGACGGCGCGCTGTCGGTAGGCGTTAAATTGACGGCAGGCACGAGCGGAATGCCCATCGTCAATGCCGACGGATATATCGGATTGATAGCGAAAAACTACGGCGCGACCGTAACGTTCGAGATATGGTCGACAAAGGCGGAAATAGCGACGTTGTATTTGTCGGTGAGCGAACGTTCGGGAACATATACGTTCGACGACGTGTATAAACTCACCGTCAACGGCAAAGATGTTTCGAGCGATACGGACATGTCTTGCGGCAGTACGGCTTGGACGAGATTCCGCAGTGTTTATATTGCCGAGCTCGAACTTGCGGCAGATAAAAACACTGTTACTTTGACAGTCGTCGATACCGAAGACTTCGGCGGCAATATAGAAGGGATAACGATCAAAACCGCAACAGCCGAACTCAGTCCGTTCGCCGAGCAACCGCCCGCTCCCGCACACGAGTGCGGGCACGTATGTGAAACGTGCGCCAAATGCACGGACGCGGATTGCACGGACGAAGTATGCAAAGACAAGTGCGCGGGGCACGAGCCGCCGCCCGTACACGAGTGCGGGCACGTGTGCGAAACGTGCGCCAAATGCACGGACGCAGATTGTGCGGACGAAGTATGCAAAGACAAGTGCGCGGGGCACGCAGTTGTTCCCGACGATTCCGAGTGGAGCGTATACGAAATAGCGGCTGTCGAAAACCGCAACGCCGCGAGCGGCGTTACGTTGACGGCGGGAACGGGCGGATTGCCCACGACGTACGAGGGGGTGATAGGCGGGCTTGCGAGCAACGGCGCGACCGTTACTTTCTCGGTGCAAAGTTCGTCGGACTGCACGGCGGGATTGTATTTGAACGTTTGTCACAGGCGCGACGCATATACGTTTGACGAAGCCTTTACCGTGACCGTCAACGGCGTGACCGTGCCTTGCTCCGTCGAGATGCCGACGGGCGGGATCGAGTGGGTGGATTTCGATCACGTTCGTATAGGATTCGTCGATCTCGTCGCGAACAAGCCCAACGAGATAACGATAGTCGTAGTAAGTTCGCAAGCGTCTAAGATCTGCAATGTCAAGGGCATAAAGCTCACGGCGGAAAGCGCGACTGTCGGCGCGTTCGCCGAGGACGGAGAATGGAGCAACTCCGCGGAAATAAACGCGCTCGATAACGGCGCGCTCAACGTCGGCGTGTCCAAATCGTGGAGTGCGTCGATAGACGGCACTGCCGATTGCATAGGCAATCTCACGACGGAAGGGAACAGCGTCGCGTTTAACGTAACGTCGATCGGCAAAACTCGCGCTACGCTGTATCTTAACGCGTGCTACCGCGCGCAAGATCGCACGCGGTTCAACGACGCGTTCACGCTGTTCGTCAACAATGTCGAGACAGACAGTTATGCGACCATGCCTTGCGGCAGTCCCGAGTGGACGGGATTCGAGTACGTGCGGCTGGGCATTATCGATCTTATCGGCGGCAATGTCAACGAGATACGTTTTGTCAGTAAGGGCGGCAACGCATACAACGTACGCGGCATAAAGCTCGTTACCGAGCTTGCGGACGTGACGCCGATAAACTCGGCGGCGGAGCTTTATCCCGACTTTGCCAACAAGCTCGAAATAGCTACTGTCACGGTGTCCGACGACGGGAAAGCGTTGACCGACGGCATACGGCTCGACAACGCGATCGGCGGCAGTTCGCCCGTCATAGACGGCGGCGCGGCGGCGATAGGCAACATGGCGGGTAACAACGGCGCGCGAATAACGTTTACCGTCGGCGTCGAAAAAGCCGCCAAAGCAGTTATAAGCATGGGCGCGTGCTATCGCAATGCGTACAGGTTTTATCAGGCGTTTTCGCTGACGGTCAACGGCAAAGAGGTGTTTTCTTGCGCGGATATGCCGACGGGCGGTACGGAGTGGACGGCGTTCGAGTCCGTCGCGCTCGCCGCCGTCGAGCTCGATGCGGGCGATAACGAGATCGCGTTGACTGTGATAAGCTCGGACGGCGGCAAGGCGTGCAACGTAAGCGGTTTCACGATCGCGACCGAGTCCGAAACGGTAACGCTCAAACGCGGCGCGTAAAAGCTTGCCGGGGAAAAATAAAGTCGGCTTTATCCAAAACGGATAAAGCCGACTTTTATAATGAAAAACCACCGCCGGGCTTATAGAATACGGCGTTTGCGCAAATGTTTTTTTCGATGCGCATTGACAAGCGACAAAAATTATGGTACAATAAGCCAAACGCAGGCGCGCGATCGTGCGGGCGATAAAACCGAACGGGAGATATGAGCTTTATATGAACATTGCCATAGTTGACGACGAGCGCGAGCAATCGGACATACTCAAAGGATATATAGACAGGTATTTCGGCGAACATCCGTTGGCGGAAAGTTATAACGTTGCGATTTTTACCGACGGCGACGAGCTGATAACAAACTACGAGCCCAAGTACGACATAATTTTTTTGGATATAGAGATGGCGCGAGTAAACGGCATGAAGGCGGCGCGCGTCATAAGACAAACGGACGACGGGACCGCGCTCATATTCGTTACGCGGCTCGCGCGATATGCGCTCAAAGGCTACGACGTAGCGGCGCTCGATTTTATGGTCAAGCCCGTCGATTATTACGGGTTTGCGCTTAAAATGAAAAAAGCCGTCAAGTACAGCTTGGCTAACCGACAAAAATACATCGTCATCAAAAACGGCGCGGACGCGGTGAGTGTGAGCGAGCGCGAAATATACTACGTAGAAATATTCGAGCATAACATCATATACCACACCGAGCGCGGCGACTTTAAAATATTCGGCTCGCTCAAAACGGCGGCGGAAGAGCTGAGCGACGATTTTGTCCCATGCAACCGCTGTTATCTCGTTAATATGCGATATATCGAGGGCGTGACCGATAATATGGTCACGGTGCACGGAGAAGAGCTTATAATAAGCAGGTATAAGCGTAAAGCGTTGATGGACGCCGTAGTCGCGTTTTGGGGAAAGCGCGGCGGGGAGATCGGAAGAGCACACGTCTGAACTCCAGTCACTAAGGTCAA
>CANDGE010000123.1 GCA_947384195.1 uncultured Clostridia bacterium | reverse complement strand
GAGCGGTAGGCGCAACAGGCGCGACTGGTGCAACAGGGCCGCAAGGCATCCAAGGAATTCAAGGCGTTACGGGTGCGACCGGCGCGACAGGTGCCGACGGAGCGGTAGGCGCAACAGGCGCAACGGGACCGCAAGGCATACAGGGCGTGCAGGGCATTCAAGGCGTTACGGGTGCGACAGGACCTACGGGTCCGACGGGGCCTGCGGGCGTAGTGACCCCTGCGGCGGCGGTCCCCGACGTAGAAGGTACGCCCACTCCGGAAGAAGTGGGTAATACGCTCAATCAATTGCTTGCATCGCTTCGTGCCGCCGGCTTACTCGAAACGAGCGTTGTCCGCGCAGCCGAGCACGATTCGGAGATCGAATTGGGCGATGACGAATAGCGTTTAAACGATTTTGTTCTGTATAAAGCGCGTACGGTTTACCGTGCGCGCTTTTGTGTGCGAAAAACAGGCGGCGCTGCGTTTTTATATTTTGGCGAAAAATCGGCAATAATAAGTATATGGAAAAAACAAACAACAAGCCGAAAGTAATAATGTCGACGGTCGCGGTCGCGTTTATCGCGTTGTTGATAGGTCTTGCGTTTTTGCCTGCCGTGCGGCAAAACGCGACTTCCGCATCGGCGTATGCCGAGCGCGACGGGGAAGCTATGCGCGTTCTCGGTTGTTGCGGAGCGTATGCGGCAACGCATGATTTTCAAACTACGCTCGACGGCAAGATCAAGGCGCGTGTATTCGGCATACCGCACACGCTTACCGTGCGCGGCGGGCGCACCGTAAACGGCGACGAATTTTGCGACGTTCAAGAGAGCGTTTCGGCATTGGTAAAAAAGGGCTTGAAAAGGCAGTGTTTAGACGGTAAATACTCCGCCGTGTTCGGCGAATACAAAAATAAATCGTTCGCATACGGCGAGCCGACATCGACGACGCGCGACGGGTATATAGCCGCATACGGCAAGCCGTCGGTCGGCATTTGCAAATACGAGCTGGAAAATTCCGTGATTTCCGCGACGTGCGCGGGCGACGGCGTTTATGTATTTAAGCTCGATCCGCGCCGCGCTACCGCGTACTCGCGCAACGAGATAAAAACAGTGCTCGACTGTTCGGATCCCGAATACGAGAGCGTCGAGCTGACGGTCGTGTCCGACGGCGAGCGCGCGACTAAGATAACGGTGTGCGAAAAGTTTCGCGTGGACAGATTCGGCGGGACGCACTGCGCGTTTACTTACAGCGAAGTATTTTCGTACGCGCAAGTATAGATCCGTAAAAGCGAGATGGTCGTCAAACAGCGCCGCGGCGTTGTTTTTTATTGCACGATCTTGTCGCAAAACGCGCGTATTCGCGCATCCGTTCGACATTTGCAAACGGTTTACTTTTCCGTATAAAAATGATATAATATTATCGTGAGGGAGTTGCCGTGAAGTACATAATGCTCAAAACCCTTCGAGATATACGGGAAACGCTCGGAAGCTTTATTTCGATCGTCGCGGTGATAGTGATCGGCTGTTTTTTCTTTGCCGGAATAACGGCGGGGTCGAATGCCGTGAGCAAACAGGTGCGTGATTATTATTCGTCGAGCAATTATGCGACGGCGCGCGCGGAATACATGTACGTCAATTCTCGCGCGGCGGAGGAAATCGCCGCATTATCGGAAGTGGAAAAGGCGGCGGGCTATAACACGTTCCACACTCAAACGAGAATAGGCAAGGATAAGCTCGATCTGACGGTCACGACGTTGACGGACGGGATCGACGAGCCGTATATAGTCGACGGGGAAATGCCGCGCACGGGCGAAATGCTCGTCGATTCGGTCACAGCCGATACTTACGGCGTCAAGCCGGGCGACGTGTTGGATTTCGATATAGCGACGCTTGTCAAGATATCGCTCATTATGAGCGAGCAGGGCACGGGCGGGCAAACGCCCAAATATACGACCGAAACTCGCGCCGTAAGATATTCTTTTCGGGTGAGCGGGATATATCATTCGCCCGACGTGATATATAAGGTCAATCTGCGCAATACTGCGGCATTGCCCGACGAGTTCGCGTTTGCGTACGTCAATTGCGGCGATATAGCGTTGTACGCCGACGACGCAGTCGTAGTCACGCCCGTATTTTTCGGCGATACGCCGTTTTACGAGCAGGTAATATTCAAGTATGCGGATATCCCCGACGGGGTGGAAGTGTATAACGGCATAAAGATAATCGGCGACGCCAAACTCGACCCCGACGATCTGTTCGGACGGTACACGTTGTCGAGCGTGGAGGACGTGCAAGAAATGTTTGCCGATCTCGAAAAGCCCGCGGGACTGTATATGTACGGGCTTTCGCGCGACAACTTTCCTTCGGTGGTAGCGTTCGACAGCGTAAACGACACGATCGCCGCGCTTGCGGCGGTGCTGCCGTTTATATTCTTTGCGGTCGCGGCGGCGATAACGGTGATATCCATGTCCAAGACCGTGGACAATCAGCGTATGCAAATAGGCGTTATACAGGCGCTCGGCGTGAGCAAGGGCGCGGTATATTTTTCGTACATTTTCTATGCGTTGTTCGCCTGTCTTATAGGCGGCGCGGTCGGCGGGATAGTCGGCGTGTGGCTCGTGCCGTATCTCGTCAATTTTTTGTACGCGCGGCAGTTCAGTATGCCGTTTACGCCGCAACACGTCAGCGTATCGTTTTTGATACTCGGCATAGCGGTCGCGGCGGCGCTCGCGTGCTTTGCGGCGTTTATATCCTGTCACCGCACGCTCAGAGTGCGTCCCGCGCAGGCGATGCGACCCAAGCCGCCGAAAAATACCCGACGCATTTTGGTCGAGCGTTGGACGGGGCTGTGGAAACGGTTGGGCTTCGGCGCGAAAATGAATTTGCGCAACATGTTTTTGCATAAGATGCGCATGCTGTTGTCGTCCGTCGGGATCATAGGCTGTATCGCGCTTTTGATAGCGTTGATCGGCTTAAAGGACAACATGGATTTTTCGTTCAAGCGTTACGATGCGTCCGTAGGCTACGATCTGACTGTAGTGACCGCCGCGCCCGTCGATCTTACGACGTTCGACTTTGACGAGATAACGGATATGCACGGCTCGGAATACATGGCGCAACTGACTTTCGCGCCTGCGTTTTCGGGGCGGTTCACTTTCGGGGATAAACTTGCGGATATGACGGTGATGGCGATCCCGACGGCGGAGGACGCGCTTAAATACAAGTATGCCGACGCCGATTGCATAATGATGCACGTCGACGATAAGGGGCGGCACAGGCTCGTATTTACCGATGATACGTTTGCGATACCTACCGCGCTCGCCGACGAGCTGGGCGTAAAGGTCGGCGATACGGTCACTGTCGGCGGCTATTCGCTCGATAACCGTGCGGTCGAGTTTGAAGTTAAGATAACGCATATTATTTATGAGTATTTCGAGCAAAAAGCATACTGCGCGTACGCCATGTTCGAGAATAACGGCGTGGGACTGTATGCCGACACGTCGTATGCAAAGGTAAAGAGCGGCGTGGGCTTGGATACGGCGATCGCTTCGCTCAAAGACTATGAAGAAATACGCGACGTGCGATCGTTCGACGAAAGCTATGCGTCTCTGAAAGATAAAATGGCGCTTTTGGATTATGCGGTCGTGCTGTTTGTGATAGGTGCGGCGGTGCTCGCGATAGCCGTCATTTACAATATAACGGCGACCAACCTTAAAGAGCGCACGCGCGAGATCGCCACGCTCATGGTGCTCGGCTACAAGCCGCGCGAAACGGCGAACATGCTTATCGTGGAAAACATGGTGATAACCGCGCTCGGCTGTTTGGTCGGACTTCCGCTCGGCTACGCGCTGATGCTGTGGCTCGTCAGCATAAGCTCGTCGTTCAACGTGTTTATATCGAGCTTTTTAAGCGTGTACGTCGCGCTCGGCTGTATATTGTTGACTTTTGCATTCTCGCTTATAGCTACGCTCATGTTCAATGCGCGCATAAAAAAGATATCCATGGTCGAAGCGTTGAAGAGCGTGGAGTGACGCGTCGGTTTTATTCGGCGGATCGACGCAGCTCGGTCAAAAAACGATCATAAGCAAAAACCCCGTGCTATAAAGCGCACTTCCCATAGGGATAAAAAACTAAATTTTTTAGAGTTGCACTTTCAAGTGAAGACAAAAGCTCTCGAACAATTTGT
>CANDGE010000122.1 GCA_947384195.1 uncultured Clostridia bacterium | reverse complement strand
AACACGCGACCAACGGTTTTGGAGACCGCGACTCTACCAACTGAGCTACTCCCCTGTACGCTTTATATATTACCATTAATATTCGGCAAAGTCAATAATTTTCGGGCGGTTTTTTGAAAATCGGCTATATCGAATCGGAACGGAGGCTATTCCTTATGAAAAGCGTGGATATATATACGGACGGCGCGTGCAGCGGCAATCCCGGAAAGGGCGGATGGTGCGCCATCCTTTTGTACGGCGGTACCGAGCGAGTGCTGTCTGGCGGCGATCCCGATACTACCAATAACCGCATGGAAGTTTATGCGGCGATCGCGGGGCTGTCGGCGCTCAAAGAAAAATGCTCGGTCAGGCTGTATTCCGATTCTGCGTATCTCGTCAATGCGATAGAACAGCATTGGCTCGACAACTGGCGAAAAAAAGGCTGGAAGACCGCCGACAACAAGCCCGTTAAGAATAAAGAGCTTTGGGAGATGTTGTATGCGCAATTATGCGTGCACGACGTCGCGTTTGTGAAAGTAAAAGGACATGCGGATAACGAGTACAATAACCGTTGCGATAAGCTTGCTCGCGGCGAGATAGAAAAACTCGTTTAACGGCTCGATCGCGGTCGACGAAGCAAACGTCGAATCGGACTGTCGAACGTCGCGTAGACTTTAGGTATTTTCCGTTCGTTTGCCGATATTATATTTTACGGTCAAAACTATAAATCGCGCGAAATCACATATAATATATGTGTGAAAGAGCAAACAAAAAACGCCTTGTCTAAGATATGCGTATGCGCGATAGCCGTGATGACGGCGGTGCTCGGCACGATGTACGTTGCCGAGCGCGGCATGGTTTTATATTGCGCGTTCGTCATACTCGGCGCGCTGTTTGCCGTAACGTACTGCGCCGTCGACGGCGAAAAATACAAGCACGCGGCGCGCACGGTGTTTGTTTGCGCGATAGTGCTCGCCGTCACCGTAGCAGGATACGTGCTGTATCACGAAACGGGGTTGTCGGAGCGGTTCGACAATTTCGACGCGCTCAAAACCTTCATTCTCGACAGCGGGTTTTGGGGCGTGCTCATATTTATTGCGCTAACCGTTTTTCAGGTCGTGGTATTGCCCATACCCGAAGCCGTTACGATATTGTTGGGAGTGGCAATTTACGGCGCGACTTGGAGCTTTGTGCTGTCTGTTATCGGAACGATCATAGGCTCGCTCATATCGTTCATGCTCGGTAAGGTGTTCGGGCGGCGGCTTTGCAACTGGATGTTCGGTGCGGAAAACACCGAAAAGTATGCCGCGATTTTGAGCGAAAAGGGCAAATTTTTGTTTATAATCATGCTGTTGTTCCCTGCGTTCCCCGACGATATGCTGTGCATGATAGCGGGTATCACGTCCATGTCGTACGCATATTTTACGCTCGTGTGCTTGCTTACGCGCCCGGTCATGATCGGGCTTACCGCTTATCTCGGCAGCGGAGTGATACCGTTTTCGGGTTGGGGGATACCCGTTTGGATAGCGATAGCGTGCTTGCTTTTTGTAGTGTTCGTTGTCATCGGCAAGATCAAAAACAAAGTGGAAAACAGAAAAAAAGAGCGTTGACGAAAATATTTCGCGGCATATACAAAACCGACGCGCAATCGCTTGACAACCGCGGTATAATAGTGATATAGTAATCAAACCATGAATATCTTGTCGACGGACAAGTAGCCGCGCAGGGGCTTTACAGAGAGCAAGGGGCAGCTGGAAACCTTGTATGGACCGCGCCAAGCGAAACCGCCGTCATAGAGCAAGAGCGACTTGCCGCACAGCAAGCAACGAGGCGCACCGTCTTATATTATGCACGAGCGTTGCGCGAAGTAAGGTGGAATCACGGTTTTACACGCCGTCCTTATGTAAAGGACGGCGTTTTGTTTTTTACGGAGGTTAAGCTTATCATGAAAATCACACTCAAAGACGGCAGTATCAAGGAATACGCCTCGGGCATGACAGCCGAGCAGATCGCCAAGGACATTAGCGAAAATTTATGGCGCGCCGCGCTTATAGCGCGAGTCAACGGCGAACTCGTCGATCTTAAAACGCAGATAAGCGGCGATTCGACGTTGGAAATTTTGACGTATCGCGACGAAGAAGGGCGCGAAGCGTATAAGCATACCGCATCGCACATTCTCGCGCAGGCGATAAAAAACGTTTATCCCGCCGCTCAGCTCGCTATCGGACCCGCTACCGCTACGGGGTTTTATTACGACGTCGATCTGCCGTTCCCGATCACCATGGACGATCTTGCGGCGGTCGAGAACGAAATGAACGAGATAATTGCGGCGGACCTGCCCATCGAGCGCGTGCCCGTGACAAAAAAAGCGGCGCTCGCACAAATGCAGGGCTTTAACGAAGTGTACAAAATGCAGCTAATAGAGGAGTTGCCCGCGCGCACCAAGATAACGTTTTACCGTCAGGGGAATTTCGTCGATCTTTGCCGCGGTCCGCATCTGCCGAGCACAGGCAAGGTGAAGCATATAAAGCTCGTTCAGCTCGCAGGCGCGTACTGGAAGGGCGACGAGCACAATAAAATGCTCACGCGTATTTACGGCGTGGCGTTTGAAAAGAAGTCCGAGATCGAAGAGTACTTGCAAAAGCTCGCCGAAGCCAAAAAGCGCGATCACAATAAGCTCGGCCGCGATATGGAGCTTTTTATGACGGAGGAGCGCATAGGACAGGGCTTGCCGTTGTTTATGCCCAAGGGCGCTAAAATGATGCAGATAATGCAACGCTTTGTCGAGGACGAGGAAGAACGGCGCGGCTATATGCTCACCAAAACGCCGTACATGGCAAAGAGCGATCTTTACAAGCTGTCGGGGCATTGGGATCACTACCGCGACGGCATGTTCATCATCGGCGACGAAGTCATGGACGACGAAGTGCTTGCGCTCAGACCTATGACATGCCCGTTCCAATACATGATATACAAAAACGGGCTTAAAAGCTATCGCGACCTTCCGTGCCGTTATGCCGAAACGAGCACGCTGTTCCGCAACGAGGCGAGCGGCGAAATGCACGGGCTCACGCGCGTGCGGCAGTTCACGCTTGCCGACGGGCATATCGTTTGCACGCCCGAACAGTTGGAGGACGAGTTTAAGGGTTGCTTGGATCTTTGCGAATACATGCTCAAAATTTTCGGGTTGCGCGACGATATTTTCTATCGCTTCTCGCGTTGGGATCCCAAGGATAAAGACAAGTATATCAACGAGCCCAAAAAGTGGAAGGCGGCGGAGGATACCATGAAGACCATACTCGACGATTTGGGCGTGGAGTATGTGGAGGGCATAGGCGAAGCGGCGTTCTACGGACCGAAGCTCGACATCCAATCGCGCAACGTTTACGGCAAGGTGGACACATTGCTCACCATACAAGTGGATATGTTTCTTGCCGAACGGTTCGACATGACGTATATCGACGAGAACGGCGAAAAGAAAACTCCGTATATAATCCACCGCAGCTCGATAGGTTGTTACGAGCGCACGCTCGCATTGCTCATAGAAAAATTCGGCGGCGCGTTCCCGCTGTGGATATCGCCCGAACAGGTGCGAGTGCTGTCGCTCACCGAGCGCACGGCGGATAAGTGCGCCGAGATAGCGGACGTATTGAAGCGCCGCGGCATACTCGCGACGGTCGATAACCGCAACGAAAAGATAGGCTACAAGATACGCGAGACGCAGGTCGAGAAAGTGCCGTACATGCTTATTATCGGCGACAAGGAAGCGGCGCAAAACGTCGTGTCGGTACGGCACCGCAACGACGATCTGGGTGTAATGAGCTTCGACGAGTTTTACGGTAAGATACGCATCGAGATCGACGACAAAGTCATAGGTTGAGTATCGGCTTGGATAAATGCAAATCAAACGCGCGGCAGGAAACATCTTGTCGCGCGTTTGTTCGTGCGATCGTCGCGCGGCATTATTTCCGCCGTACGAAAAACATGCAAATTCGCGTTTGAAAAATTTTCCGACGATCAAATTATAAAAATAGTCTTGACGGGCGGCGTTTGGCGTGTTACACTGTGTGATAAGGAGAAACATGATAAACGTTACGATAGTGGAAGACAGCGCGGACGCGGCAAAAGCGCTCGCGGAAAATATAGAGCGGTATGGAAAAGAAAACGCATGCGAGTTCGACATAACGGTGTGTCCGACGGCGGCGAAGTTCCTGGCGGCAGACGTTTCGGGGGGGGGCGTTTTGATATCGTCT
>CANDGE010000121.1 GCA_947384195.1 uncultured Clostridia bacterium | reverse complement strand
GCCGATCGGATACTCGAAGAGGCGCAAGCACAGGCGGAGGCCGTTATCGGCGCGGCAAAAAAAGAATCGGCTACGCAAATGGAACAGCTCAAAGCCGAATACCGCGACAGCGTTAATAAGCTCGCCGTGCAGATAGCGCAAAAATTATTGGAGCGCGAAATTTCTGAAAAGGATAATGCCGAGCTTATCGAGCAGGTCTTGTCCGATTGGGAGTCCGATTGATGACTGTAATAGAAGTAACGTCCGCCGCAGAGCTGTCAAAAAAGCAGACGGCGGAAATAGAAAAGGTCTTTTCGGCAAAACATAAGGGCGAAAAGATCGATTTTGTATATAAGATCGACAAGGAACTTATCGGCGGTATTCTCGTAGTGGACGGCGATAAGTATTACGACGGCACGTATCGCTCGCAGATAGACAAGATCGGCGCGGCGTTTTCTTTGAGCGACAAATACGTAGAGGCGGCTACCGCGACTAAGCGCAAGCGCGCGAAAAAGCCCGCCGTCTCCGCGACCGCGCATACCGAAGCGCACAACGCGAGTCTTACCGCCGAGCATATCAAAGCGGATATAGACAGCGAGCTTTCGGGCAAGGTGGAAAAGTATAAACGTGCGTTCGACGTGCGTCATGCCGGCAGCGTGGAGTTCTGCGGCGACGGCGTTATCATGTGTAACGGGCTGTCCGATGCGGAATACGGCGAAATGCTCCGAGTGGAAAACGGCGCGCAAGCGATAGTGCTCAGTCTTACCGACGGGCATGTCGGCGCGATAGTGCTCGACGACGAGGACAAGGTGTCGGCGCACATGCTCGTCAACACGACGGGCATGATAGTGTCCGTGCCCGTCGGCGATAAGCTGTTGGGGCGCGTGATCGATCCGCTCGGCAAGCCGATAGACGGGCTCGGCGATTTTACGCCGGATAAGTACCGCCCCATAGAAGCGCCCGCGCCCGCGATAAAAGACAGGGCTAAGGTAGACGTGCCCATGCAAACCGGCTTGCTCGCCGTAGATTCCATGATACCTATCGGTCGGGGTCAGCGCGAGCTCATTATCGGCGACAGGCAGACGGGTAAAACGTCGGTCGCGGTAGATACCATACTCAATCAAAAGGGTACGGGCGTGATCTGCGTGTATGTCGCGATAGGACAAAAATCGTCGACGGTGTCGAATATATACAACACGCTCGCCGAGCGCGGCGCTATGGATTATACCGTAATAGTCAGCGCGACTGCTCGCGACAGCGCACCGTTGCAATATATCGCGCCGTATGCCGGTTGCGCCATAGCCGAAGAGTTTATGTATGCGGGAAAGGACGTGCTTATCGTTTACGACGATCTGTCGAAGCACGCCGTCGCTTACCGTGCGATGAGCTTGCTTTTAAAGCGCCCGCCGGGACGCGAGGCGTACCCGGGCGATATATTCTATCTGCATTCGCGGTTGTTGGAGCGTGCGGCAAAGCTTTCGCCCGAACTCGGCGGCGGATCGATGACGGCTTTACCTATCGTAGAAACGCTTGCGGGCGATATTTCCGCATACATTCCCACCAATATCATTTCGATAACCGACGGGCAAATATATCTCGAAAGCGAGTTATTCAACGCAGGTATACGCCCTGCTATAAACGTGGGCTTATCCGTTTCCCGCGTCGGCAGCAGTGCGCAGACTAAAGCCATGCGCAAGGTTTCGGGCAAGCTCCGTTTAAGCCTTTCGCAATATCGCGAGCTTGCGATATTCGCGCAGTTCGGCGCAGATCTCGACGAGTCGACGGCGCATATGTTGGAGCACGGCAAACGCACGACGGAAGTAATAAAACAGGACGTACACTGTCCTATGAGCGTCGAGCATCAAGTCATCATACTGTACATGACCACAAAGGAATTGCTCAAAGACATACCCGTTGCGCGCATAACCGAATTCAAGGATAAGTTTATCAAATTTTTCGATATCGATTATGCCGACGTTATCGCCGAACTTCAAAAGACGGGCGAGCTTACCATGGATATGGGTATAACGATCGAAGAAGCGGTCGACGAGTTTTCGCGGCTTTTTCTCAAAGGCGTGAGCAATGAGTAATCTTTCGGATATAAGGCGACGCTTGACGTCCGTCAGACAGACCAGACAGATCACCGGAGCAATGGAAACGGTATCGGTCGCAAAAATGCGAAAAGCGACCGAACGGTTTGAGAAGTGCCGCGCATACACCGAACTTCTCGGTCGGATAATGTCGCTCGCCGCAACAGGCGAGCAAGCTCGATCGTCAAGGTACTTTACGCGCCCGAAAAGCGGCAAGCGATCGGTCGTGGTCTTATCGACGGACAAAGGCTTGTGCGGCGGGTTCGACCACGACATTTTTCGGTTTGCCGACAGTGTTTGCGACGACGATACGATCGTCATGCCGATAGGTCAGTCGGCATGCGAGCATTACAAAGACCGCGCCGCCGTCGATCTTTCGTTCGGCAATGCGTATAATGCAGAGCACGATACCGCGCAAAAAATTTCGGATAAACTTCTTTCGCTGTTCGGCGATGCGTCAAACGAAATATCGGTGATATATTCGGCGATGTATTCGCATACGGCGTGGAAGCCCGTCCGACGCATAATATTGCCGATCGAAAAGCCCGAAACAAACGGTAACGTCGAAGCGACGCGTATAACGCTTTTCGAGCCGTCGGAGCGCGATATAATAGAGCGGCTCGTGCCTATGTACGTATCGGCTGTCGTGTATGCCGCGCTCGCAGGCAATGCCGCCGCCGAACACAGCGCGCGTCGCGCCGCGATGTCCGCCGCGACAGAGAGCGCCGACGAACTGATAGCAAAGCTGTCGGTGGAATACAACAGGGCGCGGCAGTCAAGCGTGACCGAGCAGATAATAGAGATAATCGGCTCGACCGCCGCTTTGAACGATCAAGGAGCAGACTATGAAAAAAACTCTTAACGTCGGCAAAGTGACCGTCGTATTGGGTCCCGTCGTCGACGTAAAATTCGATAAACAACTGCCCAAGATATACGAAAAAGTGCTCGTCGATACGCATGGCGCGGTCGGCGGAGATAACGGCGTTACGCCCGAAGGGCTTGTCGCGCTCGAAGTGATGAGCCATATCCCGCCGTCGACGGCACGGTGCATCGCGCTCGAACCGACGGAAGGGCTTGCGCGCGGTATGGATGTTTACGGTACGGGTCATCCTATTTCCGTGCCTGTCGGCGAGAGCGTTTTGGGCAGGGTAATGAACGTGCTCGGCGATCCGATAGACGGTAAAGGCGATATCGCCGCGCAAACGCACCGTTCCATACATCGAAAAGCTCCCGAATTCTACGAACAAAAAACGGGCGCGGAAGTTATCGAAACGGGTATCAAGGTCATAGATCTTATCGCACCGTATCAACGCGGCGGAAAAATAGGACTATTCGGCGGCGCAGGCGTAGGAAAGACCGTGCTCATTATGGAGCTTATACACAACGTTGCGACGGCGCACGGCGGATATTCGATATTCACCGGCGTCGGCGAGCGCAGCCGCGAAGGCTACGAAATGGTGCGCGATATGACCGAAAGCGGCGTGCTCGATAAAACCGCGCTCGTATTCGGGCAAATGAACGAGCCGCCGGGCTCGCGCATGCGCACGGCGCTTACGGGCTTGACCGTAGCCGAATATTTCCGCGACGAAATGAATAAGGACGTTCTGTTGTTTATAGACAACATTTACAGATATGTTCAGGCGGGTTCGGAAGTGTCCGCACTATTGGGCAGACTGCCGTCGGCTGTCGGCTATCAACCGACGCTCGCGACCGAGCTCGGCGCGCTCGAAGAACGTATAACCACCACGAAAAACGGCTCTATCACGTCCATACAGGCAGTTTACGTGCCTGCCGACGATCTTACCGACCCCGCGCCTGCCGCTATTTTCACGCATCTCGATGCGACTACGGTGCTAAGTCGAAAGATAGTGGAGCAGGGTATTTATCCTGCCGTCGATCCGTTGCAATCGACGAGCCGTATGCTCGAAAAATCGGTCGTCGGCGCAAGACATTACGATGTCGCCCGCGGCGTACAGGCTACGCTTCAACGCTATGCCGATCTCAACGACATAATTTCCATACTCGGCATGGACGAATTGTCCGAAGAAGACAAGGCGGTCGTTTATCGCGCGCGCAAGCTCCAAAGATTTTTCTCTCAACCGTTATCCGTGGCAAAGGGCTTTACGGGCATGGACGGGCGATTCGTTCCGCTCGCGGCTACGCTCGACAGCTTTGCCGCCATACTTGCGGGCGAAGCCGATAAATATCCCGAATCGGCG
>CANDGE010000120.1 GCA_947384195.1 uncultured Clostridia bacterium | reverse complement strand
AAAAGCCAAAAAGTCGGTAAGTAACTTCACACTGCGCGAAGGTCAGTCCATAGCGATAAAAGTTACGCTTCGCGGCGAAATGGCATACGAATTCTTTGACAAGCTCGTGTCCATTGCGCTTCCGCGCGTGCGCGACTTCCGCGGCATATCGGGCAAGTCGTTTGACGGCAGAGGCAACTATGCGCTCGGCATAAAGGATCAAACGATATTCCCCGAAATTTCATACGAGCTTATCGAAAAGATCAGAGGCTTTGACGTTGACGTCGTCACGACTGCCGAAACCGATGAGGAAGCCAAGGTATTGCTTACCAAGCTCGGTATGCCTTTTAAGAATTAAGGAGAACATTATGGCTAAAAAAGCGATGATAAACAAACAGCAAAGAACGCCTAAATACAGCACTCGCGCGTATACGCGTTGCAGTATCTGCGGCCGTCCGCATTCCGTTCTCAAAAAGTACGGCATTTGCAGAATTTGCTTTCGTGAACTTGCGTACAAGGGCGAAATCCCCGGCGTAAAGAAGTCGAGCTGGTAAGGAGGTATAAATTATGGTTACAACAGATCCTATCGCGGATTTGCTCACAAGAATTCGCAACGCTATCACGGCGCGGCACGAAACCGTATTGATACCCACGTCCAAGATGAAAAAGTCTATTGCGGACATTTTGGTTAACGAAGGCTTTGTGTCGGCGTGCGAGGTTGTCGAGGATAAAGGGCACAGCAATATCAAGATTGCGCTCAAATACAGCGGCAACAAAAACGCCATCACCAATTTGAAGCGCATTTCCAAACCCGGACTTCGCGTATACTGCGGTTGCGAGGATCTTCCCAAGGTTCTCGGCGGTTACGGGATTGCGATTATTTCCACGTCGCGCGGCGTTATGACCGACAAGAAAGCGCGCGAGCTCAAAATAGGCGGCGAAGTGCTCGCCTATGTATGGTAGGAGGCCGATAATGTCGAGAATAGGCAGAAAACATATCGACGTTCCCGCGGGAGTTTCGGTCGCGTTTGAAAACGGAGTAGTCACCGTTAAAGGCAAGCTCGGCGAACTCAAACAGGACATCAAATGCAAGGACATCAACGTCGTTATCGGCGCGGGCGTGGTAAACGTCGAGCGCGCCAACGACGAAAAGCAGACCCGCGCTTATCACGGTCTGTACCGTCAGCTCATAGCCAACATGGTCGCGGGCGTTCAGACCGCGTTCACCAAAACGGTTATCGTTTCGGGCGTCGGTTACAAGTGCGCGGTCACGGGCAACAAGCTGGTTATGAACATCGGTTACAGCAAGCCCGTAGAATACACCATACCGGAAGGCATTACCATTACTTGTCCCGACCCGTTGCAAATCGTAGTCAGCGGCATCAACAAGGAATATGTCGGACAGGTTGCGGCGCAGATCAAGGCTAAACGCCCCGTCGAGCCGTATCACGGTTACGGTATGCATTACAGCACCGAGGTTGTCCTCCGTAAAGAGGCAAAGACCGCAGGCAAGAAATAGGAGAGTGGCAAATGATTAAGAAGATAGATAAAAATAAAGTTCGCGCCAAACGCCATGCGCGCCTGCGTCACGACTTGAAAGGCACTGCCGCGCGTCCCCGTCTTGCGGTGTATCGCTCGACCAGCCACATTTACGCACAGGTTATCGACGACGTCAAAGGCGTTACGCTTTGCAGCAGCAGCACTCTTGTCAAGGGCGCAAACCTCGACGGCAAGACCAAGACGCAACAGGCGGAGTTCGTCGGCGGCGACGTCGCCGCAAAAGCGAAAAAGAACGGCATTACCGAAGTGGTTTTCGACCGCGGCGGATATCTGTACACGGGCAGAGTAAAAGCTCTTGCCGACGCGGCACGCGCTGCGGGACTTAAATTTTAGGAGTCGATCATGGCACGCGAAGAATTCAGAAAGAAAAGAGATAAAGACGTCGTTGACGACGGGATTAAAACCAAGCTCGTCACTACGCGCAGAGTCAGCAAGGTCGTTAAAGGCGGTCGCAACAGCAGTTTTGCCGCGCTCGTCGTCGCAGGCGACGGCAAGGGCAGAGTGGGCATCGGCATGGGTAAAGCCACCGAAGTTCCCGAAGCCATCAAAAAGGCGGAACAGGCGGCGCGCCGCGATATGAAAAAAATATCGCTCAACGGCACGGCTATCCCGCACGAAACGGTCGGCGAGTTCTCTTGCAGTAAAGTTCTGCTCCGTCCCGCTCCCGAAGGTAAGGGCGTTATCGCCGGCGGCAGCGTTCGCGCGGTGTTGGAGCTTTGCGGCGTAAACAACATCACGACCAAATGCTACGGATCGCGCAACCCCATCAACGTCGTAAAAGCGACCATGAAAGCGCTCGAAGGCTTGAGAACGGCGGACGAAGTTGCGGCTATACGCGGCAAAACCGTCGAAGAAATCCTCGGTTAAGCGGTTGCAAAGGCGAACGGACGTTTGCGTTTGCCGCGATTACGCGTCGCGACAGTCAGACCGACATGTGGAATACGCAATATCGGCAAAACAAAGCGCGCGTACTGACTATATATATAATTGGTAATAATTCCGAATTCACGATGCAGAATTCCGAATTAAAAATCGGAGAAACAAAATGGCAAAGAAAGCTGAAAAAACCGAAAACAAAAAGCTCAACGTCACGCTCGTAAAGAGCGCGGCGGGACGTTTGGAAAAACAACAGCGTACCGTCGAAGCGTTGGGGCTTAAAAAACTCCACCAAACCGTAACGGTGGAAGATAATCCCGCCATGCGCGGTATGATAAGAACGGTCAGTCATTTGGTGACCGTAACGGAGGCTTAACATGAAAATGCACGCACTTATGCCGGCAGACGGATCGCGCACGAAAGCGAAACGCTTGGGTCGCGGTATCGGCTCGGGCTTGGGCAAAACGTCCGGCAAAGGTCATAAAGGACAGTGGGCGCGTAGCGGCGGCGGCGTTCGTCCCGGATTCGAGGGCGGACAGATCACGCTCATGCGCAGACTGCCCAAACGCGGTTTCAACAACAAATTCCAAAAGGAATTTTCCGTTATCAATATCGACAAGCTCAACACGTTCGACGACGGCACCGTCGTGGACTTGAAGTTGCTCGTCGAAACGGGTATCGTCAAAAAGGTCGAAGCATACGGGCTTAAAGTGCTCGGCGACGGCGAAATTACCAAGAAACTGACCGTCAAGGCGGCGAAGTTCACCGCTTCCGCTAAAGAGAAAATAGAAAAAGCGGGCGGCACGGTAGAGGTCATTTAAATGTTTGAAACGCTTAAAAACGCTTTCAAGAATAAGGATGTGCGCAGAAAGTTATTGATAACGCTTGCGCTCCTCTTTATTTATCGACTGGGTTGCTGGATACCTATCCCCGGTATTAACCCCACGGCGTTCAGCAGCAACACGACGGACGGACTGTTGGGCTTGCTCAACGGTATTACGGGTAGCGCGCTTGAAAACGGCGCGTTGTTCGCTATCGGCATAACGCCGTATATCAATGCGTCCATTATTTTGCAGTTGTTGACGGTCGCTATCCCGCGCTTGCAGGAATACCAAAAGCAGGGCGACGACGGAAAGCGTAAAATAACGCAAATAACGCGGTATATAACAATCGCGCTTGCGCTCGCGCAGGCGATTGGCGTAACCGTATCTTACGCTCGCACGAGCGGCGCGCTGTCCACCGAAGTCTTCGGACCCATGAACCAGCCTTGGCTTATCGGCATGTTCGTATGCGTGCTCATGGTTATGGGATCGATGCTCACAATGTGGTTGGGCGAGCGCATAACCGACTACGGTATCGGCAACGGCATAAGCCTTTTGATCTTCGTCGGTATTATCGCTTCGGCGGGTATAGCAATCGTTTCTAAATTCGAAACCGTTGTCGGCGGAGGCACGGAAGGACAAATGGCGATTTGGGAGCTTGTCGGCTTCGCAATCATGGTCATAGCGGTGTTCTTGCTCATAGTGTTTGTAGACCTTGCGGAACGCCGAGTGCCCGTCCAGTACGCCAAGCAGATTAAAGGCAGAAAGCAGTACGGCGGACAAAGCACATTTATCCCCATTAAGCTCAACGCAAGCGGCGTTATGCCTATTATATTTGCGACGGCGTTAATAACATTTCCGCAAATGATAGCGCAATTAGTCGCGCCTAACAGCGGGTTTTACGCTTGGTGGCAGACGTGGTTGGGCGCGGGTAGCTGGATATATGCGATACTTGTCGCGCTACTCATTTTGTTCTTCTCGTACTTCTATGCGCAGATAGAATTCAATCCGGAAGACATTTCGCGCAATATCCAACAGTACGGCGGATTTATAAACGGTATTCGCCCCGGCAAACCGACAACCGAGTACCTTG
>CANDGE010000119.1 GCA_947384195.1 uncultured Clostridia bacterium | reverse complement strand
ACCGACGACGGCAACGGCATGAACGGCGCGCCGAAGCACGTGGAGAACGTGCTGACGGGATCGGTTATGCCGCGCTCCGTGCCTGCGACCTTGCTCGTGTAGCCCGACACGAAATAGAACATAGCCTGTTCCTTGGTGAGCTTTGCAACGGGCGGCAACACGCCGAAAGCGTCCGCCGTAAGGAAAATAACGGTCTTGGGGTGCTTGCCTACCGACGGCACTACCTTGTTGGGGATAAAGTCTATCGGATACGACACGCGCGTATTTTCGGTAAGCGAACGATCGGCATAATCGGGCTCGCGCGTTGCGGGATCGACCACGACGTTTTCGACGAGCGCGCCGAATTTGATCGCGCCGTAGATCTCGGGCTCGTGCTCCTTGCTGAGATCTATGCACTTGGCATAACAACCGCCCTCGATATTGAAAATACCGTCGTCCGACCAGCCGTGCTCGTCGTCGCCGATAAGTCCGCGCTTGGGGTCGGCGGAAAGCGTCGTTTTGCCCGTGCCCGAAAGCCCGAAGAACAACGCGGTATCGCCCGAGCCGTCGAGCGCCATGTTAGCCGAGCAGTGCATGCCGAGCACGCCCTTTTGCGGCAACAGGTAATTCATAAGACTGAATACCGATTTTTTCATTTCGCCCGCATACTTCGAGCCGACGACGAGTATGAGTTTTTTGGCAAGGCACAAGAGTATCGCCGCCTCGCTGTTGGTGCCGCACTCTTTGGGATCGAGCTTGAGTCCGGGCACGGCGATAAGCGTGTAGTCCTCTTTGAACTTTTTGAGTTCGTCCGTCGTGGGACGAATGAGCATGTTGTTCATAAACAAATTTTCGGACGCATACTCGTTGATGACGCGCACCGCAACGCGGTACTTGGGATCCGCGCCGGCAAACCCGTCGAACAAATACACGTTTTTGCCCGAAAGATACTCGCCCACCTTTTTATAGATGAGCTCGAATTTATCGAGCGGGAACTTTTTGTTTTCGGAGCCCCAGCCTATCTTTTCGGATACGCCCTTTTCGTCGATGATAAAGCGATCCTTAGGCGATCTGCCCGTATACGCGCCCGTTTCCACAAGCAACGCGCCCGTATTCATGAGCGTCGAAGGCTCGGTTTTGAGCGCTTCCTCGGTGAGGACCGCAGGCGAAAGATTGCGGTCGACCTTAGCGGGATTCTTGATCCCGTACTTTTCGATTCCGTATGTTTGCATATTAACTCCTTTTAAAGGTTGATAACTTTGTTGTTTGCCGTGCTTTTCGCCGACTGCTCGGGACTGTTATTTTTTCAGCAGTTTTTCAAGTTCGACAAGCTTTGCCGTGCCAAGCTGTTCGGCGCGCACCGTCGCGCTCTCGCCCAGCTCGGACAATGCGCGAAGTATGACGTCCTTATTTATGCCCGCCGCCGTCAAATTGTTAACCAGCGTCTTGCGCTTTTGCGCAAAGCATTGTTTTATGAACGTATCGAGCTCGTCCGAGAGCGTTGCGCCCGTTATTCTGTCCAGCCTGATGAGCGCGCTGTCCACTTCGGGCATGGGATCGAACTCCCACGACTTGACCACGCGCACCGTTTGCGGGTCAGCCACCGCCTGAACGCTCGCAGAAAGCGCGCCGTAATCCCCGCCGTCCGTCGCGCATATCCTGTCGGCGACTTCTTTCTGCACAAGACACGTCACCGCTCCGCAAAGTTCCGACTTTAAAAACAGCGAAATGAGCGGCGTGGTTATGTAATACGGCAAATTGGCTATTACGATGTACGGCTCGCCTATGAGCATATCCACGGTTTCTACGCCGAGCTCCAACACATTGTTGCTGAACAGCTGAACATTCTCAAACTCGCCGAGCGTTTCGTCGAGCACGGGGAACAGCGTTTCGTCTATCTCGAACGCGCATAAGCGCTTTGCACGCTTTGCTATCGCGCGCGAAAGCGAGCCCGCGCCCGCGCCGATCTCCACTACGCACGCGCCGTCCGCACCGCCCGCAACAGCTATCTCGTCCAAAAGCCCGTCGTCGTAGATAAAATTTTGACCGAGCGATTTTTTGAACTTGAATTTGTGTTTGGATAAAATTTCCGCGTAATCCGCCATAACCACCTATCGGCAAAGCGGCAACATGCCAATCTTTACCGAATACATTGTACCACAAAAAAATCAAAAAGGCAACCGAATTTCAACAATGTCGACGCTATACGGTATAGCCGTTTAGCCGCTTTGCGATGTTGCGCCGCGAACTTTCGGCATTTTAGGATCGTGCATCCTTCCGATACGCCCGCATTCAAACATGCGCATATAAACAAGCGTGCGATCTCGACACGTTAAAAGGCATCTGCGTACGAGCAAATGCCTTTTATAGGTCGTTATTGCATTATTCCGCGACTTCCGCGGCGACTTCTTCATCGGCGGACGGTTCCGCGATCTGCGGCGCGCGCTCGACGGGATAAATGTTCCTGTACATTTTGACGCCCGTACCTGCGGGGATGAGCTTGCCTATTATGACATTCTCTTTAAGACCGATCAGCGGGTCGACCTTGCTCTTTATAGCCGCTTCGGTCAACACTCTCGCCGTTTCCTGGAAGGATGCGGCGGACAGGAAGCTGTCGGTAGCGAGCGCGGCTTTGGTTATGCCCAAAAGCGTGTGCTTGGCTATGCCCGGTCTGCCGTAGTTTTCCATCGCCTTGTTGTTGGCTTCGTCGAACACCGCAAGATCGATCATCTCGCCCGGCAACAGATCGGTATCGCCGCTGTTTTCGACGCGAACTTTCTTTAACATTTGCCGCACAATGACTTCGACGTGCTTATCGCTTATATCGACGCCCTGCGAGCGGTAGACCGCTTGGACTTCTTTGAGTATATATTCCTGAACGTCGTTTCTGCCCTTGGTGCGCAGTATATCGCTCGGGTTGAGCGGACCTTCGGTTATAGCGTCGCCCGTTTTGATATACGCGCCGTTTTGGATATACGGCTTGAAGTGCGCGCCGTGCGGAATGGAATACGTGTCCTCCGTGCCGTCGTCGCGCTTGACTATAACGTCGCGCTTGCCGTCCTTTTCGACGATCTTGACCTTACCCTCGTGCTCGGAAAGCACCGCAACGCCCTTAGGGTTGCGCGCCTCGAAAAGCTCTTCTACGCGCGGGAGACCCGTAGTGATATCGTCCGCCGTCGCAACGCCGCCCATGTGGAACGTACGGAGCGTGAGCTGAGTACCCGGCTCGCCTATCGACTGCGCGGCGATGATGCCTACGGCCTCGCCTATCCTTACGGGCGTAGCCGCCGCCATATCTCTGCCGTAACACTTGGCGCAAACGCCGTGCTTGGACTTGCAGGTGAGCACCGTCCTTATCTTGACGTGCGTTATGCCGCACTCGACGATGCGTTTTGCGGTCTGCTCGGATATCATTTCGTTGACGTCGACGAGCACTTCCTTGTTGTTTTTGGGATTGACTACGCGTTCGGCGCTGTATCTGCCCGCAAGACGGTCCTCGAGCTTTTCTATCACCTGATTACCGTCCATGATCGCGTACGTGTCTATGCCCTTAGGCGCGCCGTCCGTACAGCAATCTTCCTCGCGAACGATGACGTCCTGCGCAACGTCGACCAGCCTACGCGTAAGATAACCGGAGTCCGCCGTCTTTAACGCGGTATCCGCCAAACCTTTACGTCCGCCGTGCGTGGATATGAAGTATTCCAAAACGGTCATGCCTTCGCGGAACGAAGAACGGATAGGCACGTCGAGCGTTTTTCCTTGCGGGTTACGCATAAGTCCGCGCATGCCCGAAAGCTGACCTATCTGCTTCATGTTACCGCGCGCGCCCGACGTCGCCATCATGTTGATGGGGTTATAAGCGTCAAGCGTTTTTTGGAGCGCCGCCGTTACTTGGTCGTTGGCTTTGTTCCAAATATTGACGACGGCGTTGTACCGCTCGTCCTCGGTGACGAAACCGCGGTCGTACAGCTTTTCTATCTTGACGACTTCCTGCTCGGCGGCGTCGAGTATAGCGTACTTTTCCTGCGGTATGTGCATGTCGAATACGGACGTGGTTATCGAGCCTATGGTCGCATACTTGTAGCCCATGTCTTTTATCGCGTCGAGAACGCCGACTGTGACCGACGCGCCTTTCTTTTTGAACGCGGTATTGACTATGCTCTTGATAACGTCCTTACTGACGCAGAAATTGATCTCAGGTTCAAACAGCTTTTCGTACGTGTCGCGCACGACGTAGCCGAGATCTTGCGGTATCGGCTCGTTGAATATGAGCCTGCCGACGGTGGTCGACACCGTGCAACGGTACTTGCCTTCCACCGCGACGGCGGTCTTGGGAATGACCACGCCGCTGTTTTTTACGACTTCCGCAGGCAATTCCACGCGCACGTTGATCTTGCTTTGAAGCTCTATACGCTTGTTGAAGTACGCCATCTTTGCTTCGTCGGCGTCGGCAAAGGTCATGCCTTCGCCTACCGACCCCGGCTTATCCATGGTCAGATAGT
>CANDGE010000118.1 GCA_947384195.1 uncultured Clostridia bacterium | reverse complement strand
GTCTTGGTCTTGTCGCCGGCAACGGCTTTGCCCGTATGATCGTACATGCCCGTCGCATTCTTTGCGGCAAGAATATTGTTGAGCGCGTCGTGGCAATCGTCGCCGATAGCAAGATAATAGTCGCCCTCACTCATGATGTACGTTTTTGCATTGGTATAATCGTACGAAGCGAGAAAGTACTTGTCTATCGTAATTTCGTATTCGACGGTAGCGCCTACCGCTATGCTGTCGGTCTTTGTGAATCCGACCAACTGTACTGCCGCTTTTTCTACGTTATTGGTCTTTTCGTATTGACCGTACGGTGTTTGCGCGTAAAGTTCCACAACGCTCTTGCCCGGAAGCGAGCCCGTGTTCTTGACTGTGCCCTTCGCGGTCATCGTGCCGTCGCCGTTATCGGTAACGCTCGAAAGCTTTTGCTCGAACGTCGTATACGACAAACCGTATCCGAACGGATAAGACATTTCTTCGGCATAATTCCATGCAGAACCTTTTGAATCCCATATACCGACATTGCTCGCCGCGTTACCGCGACCGAGTATAACATCTTCGTAACGGGTTTCGTAGTATTTGTATCCTACGTAAATACCTTCGGTCTGAACGACATAATAGATACATTCTGCGGCATTATCCGTTACGCCCTTTGCTACCTCGACCCTGTTGGTGTATGCGAATTCACCGAAATTGACAGTCGCGGGAGCGGAAAGCGAGTTGGACGCATAAGTATCCACAAGCTTGCCCGAGGGATTCGCGTCGCCTTTAAGAAGGTCGGCGACTCCGCGGAATCCCGTGCTGTTGCCGGGTCCGCCTATCCACATGGCGGCGTCGACGCCGTACTCGTCAAACCATTTGACTTCCATGGGGTTACTCGTATTAAGCAATACTATGACTTTTGAAAATGTTCCGTTATCCTTATACTGCTTGACTATCGCGAGCAAGTCCTTTTCGTCCTGATTCAAAGCGAGCTGGCTGCCCGTAGCTCCGTAATCGCTTGCATTGACGGCACGGTACAAATCGTTGGACTCGCCGCCCTCGCGAGAGAGCATTACTATAGCGGGGCCGTTCTTGAACGACGCTTTTACATCATTGGTATAAACAGATACGGGCGATTCGCCTATCGTACGCTTCGAGCCGTCGCGCTTCGCGGATTTATCCGCATTATAGGCGTCTACGGTCGCCTGATTGGCAATAGTGAAACCACGCTCCCGCAACGCTTGAAGGTAGGTCACTTTTTCGCCGCCGCTACCGCCGCCCGAATTGGATTTGTGATAGGGGTTCACGGTCGAGCGACCCAAAAGGTTGACTGACATTTCGTTTGCTTTCAGAGGTAGCGCGTTGTTATTATTGCGAAGCAATACCGCGCCTTCTTCCTCTTCGAGTTCTACGAATTCGCCCACCGCTTTGTCCTTTGCGGCTTTTTCCTCGTCCGTTACATTGTTGATGTCCTTTGCGAACTCGCTCTTGAAGTATTGAGGCTTTTCCACCTCGTCCTCGCTCGTGATCCCATCTTTTAGCACTAACTTGCTTGTAGGCGTTCCGAGCGCATTGTTTACAACCGGCGCGAACTGGAATGCCGCTATCGAAAAACCGAGTACGGTACATTCCAAAAACGTCACGACGGCGGAAAGTCCTTTGAATAGTGTGCTTTTTTTCATAATTGTCTCCTGATTTATTCTACTGCTCCGCCATTATTCTCCAAGCGGATACGTCACGTCGGGCGTTAACACTTGCGACCACTCATTGTACGAAATAAAGTAATTCATATGCCAACGACCCCTGAGTTCATATTGGAAAGAGTAGTTTTCGAGCTCATCTTTTACTACTTCCATTTCGGTCTTGTGATCTTCCTTTTTGCCGTCCACCCAATTTGTGAGCCAAATGCGAAGATCTTTGCCGTCCCACGTCCACGCAGTTTCGTGCGGATCGTTACTTCCGCCGCCGCCACCGCCTTGAAGGCTTATGTGACCGTCCGCGTGCAAACAACATCTGTCAACACCGTTTGCCAAGGTAAGCACCACTTTATCGCCGAGATTAATAACCGTTATCGGCTGGATAAATGTTTTATCTTGGTATATAATGATTATTTCCTTATCTTCCAACGTAAGCCCGTCGGTTTTATCGATTTTGTAGTCGGTGATCGGTTTGCGCGTTCCATCCGAATATACCCCGGTCAAAACAAGCCCTGTCGGATCGAACTTTTCGCCGACAACGTACTCGGTTTTTTCCGCAGGCATCATAAGCTGAACATCCGTCAATGTAACGCTTCCGCAAGCCGCAAACGCGAATACCGACATCAGTGCGGCACCCGCAAGCATAGTCGCCAAAAACTTACTGATAATTTTTTTCATTTTTCACCATCTTTGATTTTAATGATCGAAATCGATACTTGGTCAAGTATCTGCACTTGGTTCTTTCCGAAATCGCAATTACATGTATTTCATATCACCCATTTAGCCTCCTCATTTTTCCCGAGTTGATTGAGCGGATTTCGTAATCCCTATTTACCATGGTTGACTCCATTATATACAAGGGTCATTGCGTTAAATAGTTAAAATAGTATATTTGTATGGTAAAATCGTATTTTGATTTACTAATCCGAAACGAGCCGCACGGCGCATGATCCTTTGCTGAAACTCGGGGATATGCCGCGCTCGCCGATCGCATATCTTCGATCTTCGATTACCGATTGCCGATTTTTATTGTCGCCGTGCCGCTGTAATTGCCATCGGTCGCGCCGATCGATATATCGCCGCCGGTAGCTTTCACTACGACCATCGCCTCGCCGTAGTACGTATCGGTTTTCGTGCCGACGTAACCTATTGCATTGAACGGGCATGCGTTGCCCACCGCCAAGATCTCACCGCCGTCGACCTTGACGTCGATCATTCCGCGCTCGAGCGGTTTTACATTGCCCTTGCCGTCGGTATACTTGAGCCGTACGAAGCATATCTCGTCCTTTTGGGCGTCGCGCTTTTCGGGAATTACCGACAACAGCGTTTCGTCGCCCGCCGTATGCAGGCTGTTTCGCGAAAGCTCTTTCCCGTCTTTGTCGAGCGCCACCGCCGTTATCTCGCCGTCGTAATACTTGACCGTAAAATCAAACCGACAGTTCTTTTTGAATTTTTTCCGCCCGACTTTTTTTCCGTTTACATACAACTCGACTATCGGCGCGCGCGAATACACTTCCACGTTAGCCTTTTTGCCGTTGAGCCCGTTCCACGACCAAGTGGGCAATGCGTTGGAAAACTTCCAAGCGCTCGGACTGTGTTTTTCCCCTGTATGGCTTACGGGTACGACCGCTATCTGCGGTTTGTCCTCGAGCTCGAACGCGACGCGCGTGTAGTACGCTTCTCCCAACGGGTTGCCTATCAGATCCAGTCTGCCGCTGCCCGCGGCTATCCAACCGACCGTATGCTTAAAGTCGGGCGCGTACTCTTTGTATTCCCACGCGCCTATCCCGAGCTCGCCGAGATAGTCGATGCCCGCCCACACGAAGTCGCCGACCAAGCGGTTGTTCTTTTTTTGCGCTTCCCAAAACGCATAAGCGTCCGAACAGAACGTTTCGCTGCCCACGATAATGCGTTCGGGGTACTTTTCCAAATCTCGCATGTACCGCTTGATACCGTAGTTGTAGCCCGCAACATCCATAACCGCAAAGCAATCCCTTGTCTTTTTGTCACAACCGGGAAGTTTTGCCATGGTCTTCATAAATGCGTCGCCGAACAAGCCCGCAAGATTGTTGAAGAACTCGCTGCCCACTTTCTTGTTGGGGTTCTTTTCGGCTTTTTTGTCACTGTACTGACCGAAGCCTAGCGCATACAAATAGTTGAAGAATATGTTTATGCCCGCCGTCACATGTCGTTCGGGGTCGAGCCGCTTACATACCGCTTTCATTTTTTTAAATAGTTCTATGCCGCGCTTTTCGCCCGTTTCGGCGACCTCGTTGCCCAACGAATACATTATGACCGACGGATGATTGTAGTCCTTGTTTATCATGTCGGTTATATCCTGCTCGTACATGCTTTCCACAAAACCCGCATAGTCGTATTTGTTTTTGTGGATGTACCACATATCCGCGTACTCGTCCATTACGAGAATACCGAACTTATCGCACGCATCCAAAAAGCTTTTGCTACACGGGTTATGCGCCGAACGGACGGCGTTGTACCCCCACTCTTTTAAGAGTCTTACCTTGCGCTTTTCCGCTTCTGGATAGCACCGCGCTCCCAAGATACCGTTGTCGCTGTGAATACACGCGCCGCGCAAAACCGTGCGGATCCCGTTTATTTTTATCCCGTCGGTGTGATCGCAAGTGAACGCGCGTATGCCGAACGTTTCTTTGTGCTCGTCATTGCCGAATATCGCCGTGCACTCATAAAGCTCGGGATCGTCCGGCGACCATAATTGCGCGTCCGCTATTTCAAACGAAAAAACGGCGATCTTGTTTTCGTCGGTGCTTTTTAAAGCGTTGCACACGATTTTGCCGTTTCGACCGATAGTTACCGCCGCTTCGCCCGGCTCGCTCGTCGATACGCGCACCTCGACCACCGCAGGGTCTATGCTTATCGTGCGGATCTTGACGCCGTTGAGCGGTATATGCTTTTTGTCCGCCACCCACATCGCCACGGGACGGTAAATGCCGGTACCCGTGTACCAGCGACTGTTGGGCTGATCGGAGTTG
>CANDGE010000117.1 GCA_947384195.1 uncultured Clostridia bacterium | reverse complement strand
GCGCGACGCGCTCGAACGGCTCAAACTAAACGACGCGTCGTTGTTTTACGAGCCCGAAACGTCGACGGCGCTCGGTTTCGGATTCCGTTGCGGTTTTTTGGGGCTTTTGCACATGGAGATCATCGAAGAGCGGCTCGAACGCGAATTCGATCTCGACATCATTACGACCGCCCCGGGCGTCGTATATAAAGTGTATACGGCGGCGGGCATGACGGAAGTGACCAATCCATCCAATTTACCGCCTGCGGGCGAGATAGAATATATGGAAGAGCCTATCGTTACGGCGTCCATATACACTCCGCCGGAATATATCGGACCCATCATGGAGTTGTGTCAGGACAAGCGCGGCGAATATATAAATATGACGTATATCGAAAAGACCCGCGTGCTCTTGACTTACACCATGCCGCTCAACGAAATAGTATACGACTTTTTCGACGGACTGAAAAGCCGTTCGCGCGGATATGCGAGCTTCGACTACGAACAGGCGGGCTACCGAAAAAGCGATCTCGTCAAGCTCGATATCATGCTCAACGGCGATATTTGCGATGCGCTCAGCATAATAGTGCACCGCGACAAGGCGTATTCGCGCGGCAGAGCTATGGCGGAAAAACTGAAAGACGTCATTCCGCGCAAACTGTTTGAAATACCCATACAAGCGGCGATAGGCGGTAAGGTGATAGCGCGCGAAACGATAAAAGCGTTACGCAAGGACGTGCTCGCAAAATGCTACGGAGGCGACGTCACGCGAAAAAAGAAACTTTTGGAAAAACAAAAGGAAGGCAAAAAGCGTATGCGGCAATTCGGCACCGTCGAGATCCCGTCCGAAGCGTTTATGTCCGTGTTAAAGCTCGACAACGATAAAAAATGAGCGTTATTCCGTCAAACGAAAAAACGTACGGTATATACGTTCATATACCGTTTTGCAAAGCCAAGTGCAAATATTGCGCTTTCGTTTCGACGTCGGATGCTTCGTTGCAGAAAGCGTACGTTTCGGCGCTCGTATCCGAGATATCCAACTCTTTGAACGACGGCGCGCGCGTAGATACCGTTTACATCGGCGGCGGCACTCCGTCATGCTTATTCTGCGGCGGACTTACCGATATATTTTCGGCGTTGCGCAAACGATTCGACGTTATGCCGTCTGCCGAAGTGACCGTTGAATGCAATCCCGAAAGCGTTGACGACCGTTTTATAGGCGAGTGCGTCGATTGCGGCGTAAACAGAATAAGCATGGGGTTGCAGTCGGCGAGCGACGACGTTTTGACCGCCGTCGGACGGATCCACAAATACGCCGACTATATTGCCGCCGTCGAAATGTTGAGCGCGACTTTCGACAACATTTCGTCCGACTTGATATTGGGCTTGCCGCAACAGGATCTGCGCGACGTCGATCGTGCGGTCGATATTATTTCTCGATATTGCTCGCATGCGTCGGTTTATGCTTTAACGGTAGAAAACGGCACGCCGCTTTACGCTCAAGGATATAAGCCCGACGACGACATGATCGCAGACATGTACGACATAGCTTTCGCGCGGCTCGGCAAAAACGGGTTCGAGCGATACGAAGTGAGCAACTTCGCGCGCGACGGTAAAAGATCGTCGCACAATATCAAATATTGGCGGTACGCTCCTTATATCGGTTTCGGTGTTGCGGCGCACGGTTTCGACGGAGACAGCACGCGCTTTGCTCACGGCGACGATATATCGGATTATATTACCGATACAAAACCGAAAGCATATTCGCTCACGCAAAAAGATAAGTATAACGAATACGTTATGCTCGCTTTGCGTACCGCCGACGGGATATCGCTTTCGGACTACGAAAAACGGTTCGGCAACTCTTTTACCGCCGAAAACGACGGCATTTTGACACGCCTTGTCGACGGCGGATACGTAGCGGTCTCCGACGATCGCGTTAAGATCGCCGACAAATACCTTTTCGTCATGAACGGAATAATAGAGCAGTTGATGAAAGATTGAGCAAAATGCTCCGTTTCGGCGCGGAACGCGAAAAACTCGATCGGCTTGACGATTTTATATTTTATTAATTTTATCCACATATAGTATGCCTGAAAAATCGCGTATACTATTTTTGGAAAAACACATCGAAAAATCATAAAAAAACGATTGACAAAGGTAAATACGTGTGCTAAACTATTTTTAGCAGTCATAAGTATTGATTGCTAATTTTCGGAGCAGCGACACGTCGTTATAAAATGGGACTCACAGGCAGAAAAGAAAAGATACTGCAAGCGGTAGTGGACGATTATATCGAAAATTGTCAACCCGTGTCGAGCGCCGAGATACGCGAAAAGCATTTGCCTGCGCTGTCGTCGGCGACCATACGTAACGAAATGGCGGCGCTCGAAGAAATGGGGTATTTGTCCCAGCTCCACACTTCGTCGGGGCGAGTGCCGACGGCGGAAGCGTACAGGCTGTACGTCGAGCGACTGATGCCGCGCCGCAAGCTGACGCGGTCGGAATTAAAGGTGGTCAAACGTTATTTCAATAAAAAGGTCACCGAACTCGACGACATGCTCAAATGCACGGCAAAAGTGCTGTCGGAGATCACAAATCTCACTTCGGTCGCATATGTTCAAAACACCGAGGATGCGACCGTCATCAACATCAAGATCGTGCGCATAACTGATACGACGGCGCTCATAATAGTCGTCACCAACATGGGCGTACTTAAAGACGCATCGGTACATATCGGTCAAGGCGTGACGGACGAATATTGCGATCAGGCGTCGCGGTTCGTTACGGAGGTGTTCGGCGGGCATAAGATCAGCGAGATCAACAAGCCCAAAAAGATAGTTAAGCAGGTGAAAAAGGAGTACGAACGCGTATTCGACACGATCCTGCGTATATTCAAAAGCTATTCTCACGACGAGATGTTTTCGGACATCGTCTTGGAGGGCAGCTCCAAGATACTCGAACAACCCGAATACGCCAATCTTCAAAAAGCAAAAGCGATGCTCGAATTTTTGGACGCGAAGGACGAACTCGTTCCCGTCCTGCAAAATTCGGACGACATGAACATTTCCATCAAAATAGGCAAGGACAACGAGATCCGCGACGGTATGCCCGAATGCGCGATAGTCACCGCAAGCTATAATATAAACGGCACGGCGGTAGGCAATGCGGGCGTAATAGGTCCGATACGCATGGATTATTCCAAAGTCGTTTCCGTACTCGATTACATATCGCGGACGGTTCAAATGTTGCCTGTCGGAGAAAGCGATTCGGTAAAACACGACGGGGCGGACGATATCGAGCGAAACGAAGATCGCGCACCGACAGACAGTGCAAAAACCGACGTAGAATCGGATACCGATAAAAAATAAAGCGGAGGGCGTTATTATAAAATGAACGACGAAAAGACCAGAGAACGTACGCGAGAGTTGCCTATGGTCGAGTTGCAACAGGAAGAGTATAAAGCTCTTCAAAATCAAGTTGCCGTTGTGTCGCAACAACTCAGCATTGCGCAAGCGATAGCGGTCAAGGAAAAGGCGCGTTCGGAAGAATTGTCCAACTTGGTCAACCGAATGCAGGCGGACTTCGACAATTACCGCAAGCGCGTCAACGACGGCAATAAGCGACTCAAAGAGGACGGCATTTGCGCGGTGCTCGAAAAGCTCATACCCGAGCTCGACGTACTTAAACAAGCTATCCAGACTATCCCCGACGAAAAAGTCGCGGAAGGCGTCAAGATGATATACCGCCAAATATTGGAGATACTTTCGGCGTTCGGCGCAGAGGAAATACCCGCGCTCGGACAGCAGTTCGATCCCAATCTGCACAATGCGGTCATGCGCACCAAGACAAACGACCCGACCAAGATCAATATGGTCGTGGAAGTTTACAACAAAGGTTACCGTATCGGCGACAGGATATTGCGACACAGCGTCGTAAGAGTCGCCAATTAGCAACATATTTTATAAAAATCATTTTCGGAGGATCAATTTTATGGGCAAAATCATTGGTATTGACTTAGGTACTACCAATTCCTGTGTGGCTGTTCTCGAGGGTGGCGAACCTACCGTTATCCCCAACGCAGAAGGCGGTCGCACGACGCCGTCCGTAGTCAGCTTCGCAAAAGACGGCGAACGTCTTGTCGGTCAAGTCGCAAAGCGTCAAGCCGTAGCCAACCCCGACAGAACCATCATATCCATCAAACGCGACATGGGCACGTCCAAAAAGGTCAACATAGACCGTAAGGACTACTCGCCGCAGGAGATCTCGGCTATGATCCTTACCAAACTCAAAACAGACGCCGAATCGTATTTGGGCGAAACGGTAAGCCAGGCGGTCATAACCGTTCCCGCATACTTCAACGACTCGCAACGTCAAGCTACAAAAGACGCAGGCAGGATCGCGGGCTTGGAAGTGTTGCGTATAATCAACGAGCCGACGGCGGCGGCGCTTGCTTACGGACTCGATAAGGGTCAAAACGCCAGCCAAAAGGTATTTATTTACGACTTGGGCGGCGGTACTTTCGATATTTCCATACTCGAAATAGGCGACGGCGTTTTTGAAGTTATAGCCACGGCGGGTGATACGCATTTGGGCGGCGACGACTTCGACCAAGTGATCATCGACTATCTCGTCACTCAATTCAAAAACGACCAGGGCATAGATCTCAGCAAGGATCGCATGGCGATGCAACGTCTTAAAGAAGCGGCGGAAAAAGCCAAGATCGACCTTTCGGGCACGCAAAAGACCA
>CANDGE010000116.1 GCA_947384195.1 uncultured Clostridia bacterium | reverse complement strand
CCAACGCGGGCGACAGCCCGACCGTTAAAAGCTCGTATATCGCGCTAGGCGCGGAAATAGGCGTCGACGCGAACGGCGGCAAAAAGTATTATTCGGATGCGAGCTACTATTTGGAGAACTACGGCGGTATAGCCGTGTGAGTGTAAATTTGCACAATTATTGGCGTATACTTGACAAACATACCGTCGTTGTGTATAATTATTAACGGAGCAAAAATGCCCGAGTCATCGGTTTTTTGCGACAGTCGCATAGCGTCGAAAAAATGCTGTCATGCCCGCATATCGCGCATGATACATTAACGGCGGTGCGCCTTGTCTTAGGGGTCATGTTTTGAAACAAAGCGTTGCTATAATGGATTTCGGCACGAGCAAGATCACCGTCTTGATCGGTAGTCGCGGAATAAACGATTCGATATGTATCGACGGGATCGGTATGTGCGAGTATGCGGGCTATTCCTGCGGGAGATGGCTCGATTTCGAGCGCTTGCCGCAGGCGATCTCGCAGGCGATAGCGGGCGCGGAAAAGAGCGCGCGCATTCATGCGGACAAGCTGTACATAGGCGTGCCAAACGAGTTTTCCATGTGCAAGGTCAACGACGTGTCAATTTCGCTCAATAAGAAGCGCCGCGTCACCGAGCAGGACGTGGAAACGCTTCGCGATGTGGGCAATAAGTATTCGTCCGACTCCGATTGGAAAGTCATCAATATTCAGCCGATATATTACACGTTGGACGACGACCGCAAGCTCATAGAACCGGTCGGGATGGAATCCACTCGATTGGGCGGAAGCATTTCGTACACGCTCGCAAAAACCGATTTTTTGGAAGTGGTGGATCTTGCCGTAGACAGTGCGGACATACACGAAACGGAATACGTATCTACGTCGCTTGCCGAAATGTTGTTTTTGTTTGACGACTATACGCGCGATAAGTGCGTCATGCTCGCCGACGTCGGTGCGATAGGCACGGCGCTCAGTATAGGTCGCGGCGACGGGATATGCCGTCAGTATTATTTCCCTTGGGGCGGGGCGCGAATAACCGGCGCGCTCGCCGAAAAGCTCGACCTGTCGTACAATGCGGCGGAGCGTTTGAAGCGCAAGGTCATACTGTCGCTCGAGCCCGAGTATATTCCACCCGACGGCGAAACGCCGCCCGTACTGCAAACAGAGTACGAAGTGGAGATAGACAACGAGCTTCACAGTTATCCCGTAGCGGAAGTCAACGTTGCGGTACGATTGGAAATAGAGCGGCTTGCGCGGTATATCGCAAAAGCGCTCAAAGCATGTGACTACGAATATCCGGAATTTACGCCGTTATCGGTAACGGGCGGCGGACTCAATCATATCCGCGGCGCGGCGGAATATTTGGCGGAATGTCTTAACCGCGAGGTCAACACCGTCAAGCCGTCGTTGCCCATGCTCGACCGTCCGCAGCTCTCGGCGGCGCTCGGACTGTTGGATATGGTTCTTGCAAACGATATGCCGAGCGGCGGACTGTTGGACAGGATGCGTCGCAGGTTTTCAAAGCGCAAACGTTAAAAGGAGATATCAATCATGACATTCGGAGATATCAAAAACGCCGCAGGCGAGGAACAGGGCACGTCGCCCGTCAAGGTAGTTATAATCGGCGTGGGCGGCGGCGGAAGTAATGCCGTTGACAATATGATAGCGGCGGGCGTAAACGTTCAGCAGTTTATGGCGATCAACACCGACAGACAGGCTTTGCGCGTTTCAAAGGCGACTAAGCGCGTCCAGATCGGCGCGAACATCACCAAAGGCTACGGCGCGGGCGCAAATCCCGAAAAGGGTCGGTTGTCGGCGGAAGAGTGCCGCGAAACTCTGACCAGTCTTATCAAGGATATGGACTTGGTGTTTATAACCGCAGGCATGGGCGGCGGTACGGGCACCGGCGCGGCACCCGTCATAGCCGAGATAGCGCATAATCTCGGTAAGCTCACGATCGCGTTCGTTACTACTCCGTTCAAGTTCGAGGGCGATATCCGTATGCGCAATGCGCAATCGGGCATCGCGCGACTGCGCGAGTTTGTCGATTCGATAATAATCGTTCCCAACGAAAAGCTTGCGAGCGTCGCAAAAGACATGACGACGCAGGAAGCGTTCAAGTACGCCGACGACATACTCCGTCAGGGCGTGCAGGCGACTACCGATCTCATAGCCAATCCCGGTCGGATAAACGTCGACTTTGCCGATATACATACTATATTGGAGCAGGGCGGCGACGCTATCATGGGCATAGGCAGAGCGAGCGGAACGAACCGCGCTATCGAAGCCGTAAAGAAAGCAGTTAACAACGCCGTGCTCGATACGTCCATAGAAGGCGCGACCCGCGCGATAGTCAACGTCGAAGGTCGTGAAGTCAAAATGGACGAGATAACGCAGGCGGTCGATCTTGTTAAGGATATCTGCGATAAGGACGCCAATATAATCTTCGGTCATGCGATCGTTCCGTCGCTCAAAGACGAATTGCAGGTGACGATCATCGCAACGGGCTTTAACAATTCCGGTGCGGTCAACAGGCAAGCACAACAGCAACAGTCTGCGCAAAACCCGCTCGGCGGATACGCTAACGGTCGGCAACAACCGCAACAGCCGTACGGGCAAGGCTATGCTCAGCCGCAGGGCGGACAGCCGATGTATCAGCAACAACCGACGTACCGTCAGCCGCAAGGCGTTCCGCAACAGCAGGGCGGAGTACAGCAATCGTTTTTCGGCGGTCAGCCGCAACAACAACCGCGCCCGCAGAAACGCACCGAAAACAACGGGTTTGTCGGGCTCGACGACGACAGCGACAGCTCGTGGTTGCAACGTCTCAACGGACGAAAATAAGCTTTTAATCAATATGCAGAGTATAAAGCACCCGATATGTTCGGGTGTTTTTGTTTTGACAAAAACGGTGCAAAAGCGTTAAAAAGCGTAGAACGTTTCGACATAATAGTAATGACGGCGCGTTTTGTGTTTGCTATAATATCGGCATGTATATAGAGTTTGTTATTGCGGATAATTTCTTGCTTACATATCTTGCCGGGGCGACGGCTACGCGGCTTTGCCACAACAAAGTGTGCGTGTGGCGGGTCATGCTTGCCGCGGCGATAGGTACGGCGATAGCCGTGTTCTATCCGTTCATGCGCGGCGGCGCGGCGGCACAGTTTGCGGTCAAGCTCGCGTTATGGATTGCGCTGTCGGTAGTGATGTATTTCAAAACTCCGCGCGCAATAGCGGAAAGCATCATGTTTTTGGGCTGTACGTTCGCGTTCGGCGGGGCAAGTTTCGCGCTCGGGCTCATACTGTATTCGGACATGACGCAGGCGAACGCATTTTCACGCAAGTGCCCGTTGTTCTTGGTGCTCGGCACGGCGAGCATTATGTATTTGTGCATAAGATACTGTATAAAGCGTTTAAGATTGCCGCGCGCTCGCGCTCCGTACGAGTATGGCACGGAGATAGAAATATACGGCGACAGGCTCAGATTCGCGGCGTTCTTGGATACGGGTAATTGCGTGTTTGACGGCGATTCGGGGTTGCCCGTAGTTATAACCGACGTCGACAGTTTTACCGACAAACTGAATAGCGTGGCGGCAGTGGAGTTTGCCAAGCGCTTGCCTAAGCTCAGACGCATTTCGGCGCGCACGCACGCGGGACTTGCCGACATAATTCTTGTCCGACCGACACGGATAACGGTCTATTCGGACAGGCGCGGACATACAATAAATGCAATGGTCGGTCTTGTGAGCGGCGCGGGCAAAAGTTTTGCTCCTACGCACGAAATGTTGCTCAATCCTGCGGTCATGACGGAGGGCGTATGATATTTGCCAAGATAATAGAAGCTATAAAGTGCGCGTTGAGCGCGCATACGGACGGGTGCGAACTCGAATACATTACGTCGGGCGAAGGCTTGCCGCACCCGTTGGAACCGCAGGAAGAGGCGGCGGCGCTTGCTCGGCTCAAAACCGACCCTGCGGTCAAAGCGATGCTCATAGAGCACAATCTTCGGCTCGTGGTGTACATTGCGCGTAAATTCGATAATACGGGCGTGGATGTGGAAGATCTGATCTCGATAGGCACGGTAGGTCTTATCAAAGCGGTCAATTCGTTCGATACCGATAAAAATATCAAGCTCGCTACTTATGCCTCACGGTGTATAGAAAACGAAATATTGATGCACTTGCGCCGAGTGGTGCGTATGCGCGCCGAAGTGTCGCTCGACGAACCGCTTAATGTGGATATGGACGGCAACGAGCTTGTAATGGCGGATATTCTCGGCACAGATCCCGATGCCGTCGGAAAAGAACTCGAAACGGAAGCCGAATGCAAACTGTTGAACGAAGCGCTCGAACGACTGACCAAACGCGAGCGCGTGATAATGCAAATGCGGTTCGGCTTGGGCGGCGGCGACGAGCGCACGCAAAAGGAAGTGGCGGACATACTCGGGATATCGCAGTCATACATATCGCGTCTGGAAAAAAAGATCATATATCGGCTCAAAAAAGACATAGCAAAGGCATTGCAGGTTTAGTGCATAAATGTCCACAAAAAGCGAGCGATAGCGGTATATTTCATAGGGATTAAAGCAAGGACGATAAAGCGCACTTCCCATAGGGAATTAAAAAACTAGATTTTTAAGAGTTGTATTTTCAAGCGATGACAAACGCTCTCGAACGAAATGTTCGAGAGCGTTTTACTAATTAATTTAACCACTGGCTATGCCAGTGGGCACCATAGAGCTTTAGCTAT
>CANDGE010000115.1 GCA_947384195.1 uncultured Clostridia bacterium | reverse complement strand
TCGAAAATCTCTTCGACGCCTTTGTCTTTACTGCCCTTTATATTCGCTTGTTTCCTATTATATACTATTCTTCTCTGTTTGTCAATCGTTTTTTTATTCGATTACCGTATTCCATTATTCGTAAATTTTTATTCACTGCCGAACGACAGGCAAACCGCTCTCGATGATATCAGCCGCTGCGTCGGTATACCTTACGCCGAGCGTGTCGACAGTACCCGTATCAGCCGCTTTGACAAGCTCTGCATCGTACGGGATCTCGGCAAGCAACGGCAACCCGAATTTTTGCGTTACGGCTTTTACCGCATCGCCGTTACCGAACACGTTTATTCTTTCGCCGCAATGCGGGCATAAAGCATAACTCATGTTCTCCACTATTCCGAGCATGGGTATTTTCATCATATTGGCCATATTGACCGCCTTTTCGACGATCATGGACACAAGCTCCTGCGGTGTAGTCACGGTGATTATACCGTCGATCTTTATAGATTGAAATACCGTGAGCGGCACGTCGCCCGTGCCCGGCGGGCAATCTATAAACATATAATCCACATCGCCCCAAATGACGTCCGTCCAAAACTGTTTAACCATACCGGCTATTATAGGACCGCGCCACACAACGGGGTCGGTTTCATGCTCGAGCAATAAATTCGCAGATACCAAGCTTATGCCCGTCTTGGATCTTGCGGGAAATATTCCCGTGCCGTCGCCGTCGAGCCCACCGCTCACACCGAACATTTTCGGTATAGACGCGCCCGTAATATCCGCATCGAGCACGGCGCAGTTATACCCCTTGCGACGCATAGCAGATGCGAGCAAAGCAGTAACGGACGATTTGCCCACGCCGCCCTTGCCGCTGACAACGGCTATCACGCGCTTGATGCGCGACAGCTCGTGCGGATTCTCCGTTTGCGGCGTATCGCATTTCTCGCCGCATTTATCGCAATTATGATCGCAACTCATTATTGATTTCCTCCGTGTTATTATCTGCACTTTCGTGTTTTTCGATAACGTTTTCGCCGAACTTACCGTCACTTCCGATTTTTGCGTTTCCGTCTTTCGCTTTTACAAAATTGACGTCGCACTCGATCATGCCTATCAAAATTCCGTAATACAGCAAATGCGGCGGCGAAGTCATAGCGATATCGAGCAACGCATTCATTATCATAGCGAGCACGCACAGCGCGACGAATATGCGCTCTGTCGTGAGCCTTGCTTTAAACACCGCTCGCACCGTTTTATACCTATGATAAATATAACATGCCAGTCCGAATACGCCCGTACAATACAGATACGTGAGCGGCGTACAATGAAACGAGTAATACCAATTGTTAAGCGGCGGCAAATACCATATCCCGACGCCCAAGATCGGATAGCGTTTCCACGCATCGAACCCGAAAGACCACAGATCGGATCTGCCGCTGTCTGTCACTTCGCCCGCAAAAACAGCCTGGATTTTGACATAGATATATTCCCAATAAACTATCACGATAGTCAACACAACCGCCATAGCCACGCCGTACGCTATCCTATACCACAGCGCGCCGTTCTTTTTGGTAAACAACATAACGGTAGCCACTATCAACGATCCGAACACGGCGACCAAGATCGCCGCTCGCGAAAACGTCAGTACGATAGTCATTATTTCCAAAGCGACGGCTATTATAAACAAATAACCGTGTTTGTATATGTACACCAAATAAAACGTGATCGGCAAAGCGATAACAACGAACGCCGCGCCGGTATTGGATATGGCATACCCGAACACTATCAAATTTTTGGGATGATAGCTCATATTCAGATCGTATTTGATGTACTGCTTGATGACGGCGGCAAAGATCACTATCGCTACCGCGATCATCGCGCAAGCGAAATACTCGACGGTTTTGCGACCGCGATATTCTCCGCAATTGACGAGCATCGTATACGGCAAAAACATGGTCAACGCTATCGCGAGCGCCGTTCCGAAACCCGTACCCGAAAACGACGGCGAGCCGACGCCGCCCATAAGCAAGCCGAAAGTCAATATGACGAGCGATACGGTCATATACGCGCGCTTGAATATGTACTTCCATTTATTGAAATAAATTATGTTAAACGCAAACGCTATCACGAGAATGCCGAGCATTATACAGAGCAACGTCATACGCAAAGGCGTATTGTAATACCCCGCCTGCGGCATCGTGTCCTCCGATATGACAAACGAGCACATCATGACAAACGGCATCAAAACAAATGAATTTTTACAAAACAAAAGCGCGGGCAAAAGCAATAAAGACAACAGTGCCGCGCCGACAATGGGAATATCAAAAGAATGACACAGTATGCACACCGCGCCGATAGCCGCAATATACCAAACGGAATTGCAAAACCTATCGCAACCGACGCCGAAACGACTGTCGACTATCTTTTGGAACTTTTCCTTCATCCTGTTTATTATAAACTCAAAATGCTCGGTAGTCAACCGAAAACAACGAAATAACTTTTTTAAAATTTAATTTTATCGTTGGCGAGCCGTTTTGCGAAAGAGATCGTCAACTCGTTTGCCGCAGTCGCATCCTCGCCGTTCCACGTCAACGAAAAACAATGATTGGACATAGGGTGCCGCGCCACGTAATGCTCGCAATACACGCCCGCTTCCGTCAATTTTTCGAGCATTATCTCGCCCTGCCCTTTACAAAATGCGTCGTTGCGCGAATAGATCAAAAAAGTCGGCGGGAAATCGGCATTTACGAAATCGATCGGGATACACACTTCCTTATGCTCGTAATTATCGAAATCGCGCCCGCTTATCCCCGTAAGGCTTATAATAACGCCGTCGGCTATATCGAACGGATACTTGGTATCGAGCACCGTCTGCATATCGTATACGCCGCAATTAAGCAATGCACCGAAAATTTTGAACTTAGGCGCATAGCCGAAAACGTTTTTCAGTTTATCGGTGCAATTGAACGCCGCAAGCATCGCCGCATAATATCCGCCCGAACTGTCGCCGTCGACGAGTATCCTGTCGCGATCGATATTGAATGCTTCGGCATTGTCATACACGTAATTGGCAGCCGCAACTATATGTTTGAGCGGATCGGGAAAATTATAATCGGGCGCAAGTCCGTAATTTATGCAAAACACGCTGAATCCGTTGAGTGCAAAAAACTGCGCTCTGCCCTTACGGTACTTTTTATCGCCGGCAGTAAAACCGCCGCCGTGTATCAACAAAACGGCAGGCTGTTTCTCCGCCGTCGGTACTCGGTACAGGTCGAGCTTACAAACATCGGGCACTCGCTCGTCGTAATCTATATCCGCGTCGCAAGTTATAGTATCGATATTTTTCTTGTTCACGTACGGACAAGAATTTTGCGAACGGTAAAATATGATATCTATCGCCTTAAATATCATGCGCGCATTCTTGACCTTGGACTTACGCCTACGTTCTTCCTGAACGCTGACATTCGTATCGCCTATCGGTTCGGACGGAAATACGACTGTATCCGCATCCACGACGGCATCGACTGTAAGCTCGGTCTTGATTTTATCGGTGTTTTTGCTCATGAGCACCTCAATTTAGAATATTCTACAACAATTTGTTTACATTGTCAACAATTCTGTTCGCGGCAAACGCTTACAAAACAGAAACATTCGATCGCTTGATTTTGTATGCACAAAAATACGTAATATATACCCTAAAATGCTTTACCGCGACAAAATAAAGTGTTAAACTGTAAAAAATGTTCGGAGGCGATCATGAATAATAACAACACTGCGATACTCGTAGTCGATATGCTTAACGATTTTGTTACCGGCGCACTTAAATGCGAGCGCGGGATCGCTATCGTGCCCAAAACAAAAAAGCTTCTCGAAGCGGCGCGCAAACACGGCGTCAAAGTAATATTTTGCAACGACGCGCACATCAAAGGCATAGATCACGAGCTCGAATTATGGGGCGAACACGCGATCGCAGGCACGCACGGCGCACAGGTAATTCCCGATCTCGGCGTAAGCGATAAAGACTACGTCGTACCCAAACGCCGATACAGCGGTTTCTTTCATACCGATCTCGACCTATTGCTCAAAGAGCTCGGCATAGACACCGTGATAATGACCGGTCTGCACACGCATATGTGCGTGCGCCATACTGCGGCAGATGCTTACTGCTTGGGTTACAACGTAATAGTAGCGACCGACGCGACAGACGCTTTCACACAGGAAGACTACGACGGCGGAATTAAATACTTGAAAGAAGTTTATGCCGCGCAAGCATATACCGTCGACGAACTTATAAATAAATTCGCGACCGAGCTCGATTGAGCCGACATTCTCATCTACACCGAAATATCGCAAAGCAAAAGCACGGACATGTCCGTGCTTTTTTAATGCGTTTCAGTTTACAAACCAGCCGTTTAACCAACAAACGAGCAGAGCGATCGTCAAGCCGAACCCTATCGCGACGGCTAAGATCCGCGGCGCATAAGCGACGAACCAACCGCGTATCATGGCAAACATCTCCTTACGCGTCGGTTTATCTTCTTCTTCGACTTTTTTGTCTGCATTTTTACGATACCAGGGCAAGCCTTCGACATTCATATCGACTATCGTTCTGCCGTCATCGTCGTCATATCGTTTTTTTTGTTTTTTGGACATTTAATCAATCCTGCGGATACAGGTGACAGGCGCAATAATGCCCGTCGCCGTAATCTTTGAATTTGGGCTCTACATGCTTGCATACTTCCATACAGCGCGAGCAACGCGTGTGGAATTTACAGCCCTTGGGCGGGTT
>CANDGE010000114.1 GCA_947384195.1 uncultured Clostridia bacterium | reverse complement strand
CCCGTTTTTTCGTCGCCTTCGAGCGTCGCAACGAGTTTATCGACAGCGGGAGCGGCGGAGAGAAGCGCAACGCCGCCGCCGGGAACGATACCTTCTTCGACTGCCGCGCGGGTAGCCGCAAGCGCGTCCTCGATGCGTAGCTTTTTCTCTTTCATTTCGACTTCGGTAGCCGCGCCGACATTGATGACGGCAACGCCGCCCGCGAGCTTGGCAAGGCGTTCTTGCAGTTTTTCGCGGTCGTAGTCGGACGTCGTGGTTTCTATCTGCGCGCGGATCGACTTGATGCGTGCGGCGAGTTCGGCGGGGTCGCCTTTGCCCTCGACGATCGTTGTGTTGTCTTTATCGACCTTGACGGTCTTGGCTCTGCCGAGCATGGAAACATCGGCGTCTTTGAGCTCTATGCCTGTCTCGTTGGAAATGAGCGTGCCGCCCGTGAGCGCGGCGATATCGCGGAGCATCTCCTTGCGGCGATCGCCGAAGCCGGGGGCTTTGACGGCGACGCAGTTGAACGTGCCGCGAAGCTTGTTTACGACAAGCGTTGCGAGCGGTTCGGATTCGATGTCGTCGGCGATTATCAAGAGCTTCAAGCCCTGCGAAACGATCTTTTCGAGCAAGGGGAGTATTTCTTGGATATTGGAAATCTTGTTATCCGTGATAAGGATGACGGGGTTGTCCAAAACGGCTTCCATCTTTTCCGTATCCGTGCACATGTACGGGGAAGCGTAGCCGCGGTCGAATTGCATACCTTCGGTAAAGGCGAGATCGGTCGTCATCGTCTTGGATTCTTCTACGGTGATAACGCCGTCGTTGCCGACCTTTTCCATCGCTTCGCTTATGAGCGTGCCGATGGTTTCGTCCGATGCGGAAATAGCCGCAACCTGTTTGATCGCGGTCTTGCCGTCAACGGCTTTGCTTATGGATTTAAGATGCTCGACAGCCGCCGCCGTCGCTTTTTCTATGCCTTTGCGCACGATCATCGGGTTTGCGCCCGCAGCGACGTTTTTGAGCCCTTCGCGAATGATAGCCTGAGCCAAGAGACACGCGGTGGTAGTGCCGTCGCCTGCGACGTCGTTTGTTTTAGTGGAAACTTCCTTGACGATCTGTGCGCCCATATTCTCGAACGGATCGTCGAGTTCGATCTCTTTCGCAATGGTGACGCCGTCGTTGGTGATAAGCGGCGCGCCGTACTTTTTGTCGAGCACGACGTTGCGTCCCTTGGGACCGAGCGTGATCTTTACGGTATCGGCAAGCGTATTTACGCCTTTTTCGAGCGCTCTGCGCGCTTCGTCGCCTGTTTTGATCTGTTTTGCCATGATGATTTCTCCTTTATTTCCGATTAGTTCTCGACGATGGCGAGCACGTCGCTCTGACGCATGACGGTAAACGTTTTTTCGTCTACCTTGAACTCGCTGCCCGCATACTTGGAATACAGCACTTTGTCGCCGACCTTGACGACCATTTTGACGTCTTTGCCGTCTACGAGTCCGCCGGGTCCTACGGCGGTCACGCGTGCGATCTGCGGTTTTTCCTGATCCTTTGCGAGCAGGACGATGCCGCTTTTAGTCTTTTCCTCCGTTTCCAACGGTTCGATAACTATACGGTCAAACAACGGTTTTATATTCATATATCCACCTCCGAATTTTTATGACCGAGCATATAATATATTATCACCGTGCAAAAGTCAAGTAAATCTACTGTTGTTTTACAGGGAATTCAAAAAAATTTTGTCGGTATATATTGTTTGAATTCCCATAAAAGTGTTGACAAATTATGAACATTGTGTTAACATTATCCTGTATACACACGCAAATGTGAACAAATTGTTAACATCTATTCATTTAGACGGAGAGATACGAGTATGAAAGATCATACGAATAAGAAAAAAATTACGGACAGAACGGCGTTGCGTCGTGCGTTTGTATTGCTGGCGGCGGTGTTTACCGCGATAACGGTGGCGGTCGCGTGCGTGTTATGCTTGGACGTTTCGGATCCGGTCGATATCAACGGTGTCGGTCAGGACGGGGTAAGCACGTCTGCCAATAAATCGTTGACTTCGGCGGGAACATATGATTATACGCCTGCCGGGGCTATCAATAATAACGATACGATATCCATGGCGTATTGCAATGGTTATTATACGATCAAATTGCCGCAAGGTACTTATAAACTGGAAGTTTGGGGCGGTCAAGGCGGCGGCAAAAGCACGACCGTATATGGCGGATACGGCGGCTATACATACGGACAAATGGTTTTTTCGTCTACTACCACCGTTTATGTTTATCCGGGCGGCGCCGGCGGTTACGGCTCTTCGGCAAGAACGAGAGCGTTTAACGGCGGCGGTGCGGTCACTGCCGGACATCCCGGCGGCGGCGGCGGCGGCGCTTCCCATATAGCTACCGCACCCGGGACGCTTTCCGCATTGGGTGTTGGCAATAATAATATATTATTGGTAGCAGGCGGCGGCGGCGGTGTCGGATGTAATTGTGCAAGTACGACGGCTCAGCCCGGTAAAGGCGGCGGCGGACACGCTTCGGGAACGTCTGCTCCGTCTGGACACCACTATAACAATCGCGGTGGCGGCTATTGCGGTACTGTAAGCAGCGGCGGTCGCGGCGGCGCGGGTAACGGCGCAAATTCGGGCACATTCGGATTGGGCGGCAATCAAACAACTTCAAACAGTACCACCGGCGGCGGCGCAGGCGGCGGCGGATATTATGGCGGCGGCAGCGGCGGAGCGGACTATCCGAGTTATAGAGATAACGACGACGGTCCCGGCGGCGGCGGTAGCGGTTTCGTAAATAAGAATCGCGTAAAAAGCGGTACGTACGGTGGGACGACCGGCGCGTGGGGTGCGGCGTCTGCTACTGCATATGCGGGTAAAGCGGTGATAACGGCTATTAATGTCAATCAACCGCCGAAAACCAAGAATGCGACGATATCGTTGTTTGCGCGCGGAGCGGGCAGTAAAGCGATCAATGCGAGCGATATTGCTACCGATCCCGAAGGCACGAGCTTGTACTTTACCAATGGTACGGCGAGCAATCTCGATACGTTTACAACGACGGCGAACACGGGTTTGTATTTCAACTCGGCGTGCACGTCTCTTGCTACCAAGTACTTCGATTGGAGTTGGACGAGCACGTCGCAATTAAAAATAACCAATGTTAAATTATATCCGCGTTCGGGCGTCGACGGTAGCACAGCAAACGGAACTATAAAGCTGTACGCGCGTGTTCGCGACAGTTACGGAAGCAATACTCAGCGCGGTTGGGCTGTTATTCCGTTTACGGTATCGGTGCCCGTGAACAGTGTTTCGCCGCGAGCGACGACGACTCCGATCACCGTGTCGGGCGGCGGAGCATACTCGTATATTCTCGGTAACTCGAATACCGCTACGGCGCCCGAGGTGAACGCGACGCCGCAAACGTTGTACAATCCGCTCGGAAGCGGGAGATATACGGCGATATTGAGCAATTCGTTGCGGCTCGGCACGTCTTTTACGATAAAGGCGTCCGATCTTATCGGAAACAAGTATGCGAACGATAAAGCGATTATCGCGCTCAACAGCACGACGGCTGTCACGGGTAGTTCGAGAAAATTCCGTATCAAAGAATACGATGGAAATACAAACAAAGTAACGGCATACAACAGCAACAAGGTATTGATATCCAATACTTTCGATCAAATATCGATAGAATGCTTGAAGCCCGATCCCGGGTATCAGGTCTTTTCGCTCACGCTGTATATCGTAGAGCCGAATACCGCATACGGATCGTCGTATCCCAACGTCGTGGCGGGATGCAGTACGATAGGTATAGACGTTGTGTTCAAGATGGACAATACGCGTCCGGTTTTGAAAGATACGTCGAGCGCCGTTCCGTCTGTCACGCTTAATTGCATGCAGTCGACGACAGTTAATCTTAACACGTTCTATAAAGATGCGGATACGCCTAACGGTTTGTCGGCGAGCACGCATCAGATAAAAAACGTCATAGTCGCCGAGCGCGAGTACATACAGCTCGATAAGTACGGTAACGTCGTATCTACCGTAAATACGTCGGGCAGTAATGCCAAAAAATCGTATTTCAATATAGTTCCCGGGTCGACGGGGCTTTCGACGGCAATGACTTCGGATTCGTTGACTACGGGTATGCTTAACGGCTCCGAGTACGCGACAGGTTTCGAGTCTTGGTACATCAGCAACGGCGCGTCCAATACCGCGTTCGTTCAGTACGGAATAAACAACAATAATCTTACGCTCAATCTTACGGGCTTGCGCGCCACGCACAGCATGTATAAGCAAACGCGCACGGCGTCCGCCACGCGTATAGCGACGGGCGGTTCGGTGAGCAACGGTATTTCCGTCGGTGCGGGCGGCGCGCAGGGCGGTCTTAACGCGGGACATTTTTATATCCTTATCAATATACTCGACAAAAACGATTCGGCAGATACGGGTATATGGTTGCCGCTCGGTGTAACCGTAAACAACGGTGCGCCTACCGATATGTCCAGAGAACGCAACGGCGCGGGCGCAAGCGGAATGCCTACGGCGAGCGGAAGACAGAGCGATCCGTTCTATTTCACCCCGATGGGCATCACCGTCGATCGCGTAACGTATCCCGTCGGCTTGCGCATGGCTGACGGCGAGCTTACGCCGTCGGGCTTACAGCCGCTTGCCGCAGACCCCGATAACTTCTTTACCGCCAATATGCTCAACGGTTCGAGCATAGGCAAGATCGGAAGAGCGTCGTGTAGGGAGAGAGTGTCTACGACAGTG
>CANDGE010000113.1 GCA_947384195.1 uncultured Clostridia bacterium | reverse complement strand
AGGACAAAAGAAAAAACCTAACCCGAACCTTATTTTGTGGTTCGTTTTAGGTTTTGACTGGTGGAGATAAGCGGGTTCGAACCGCTGACCTCTTGAATGCCATTCAAGCGCTCTACCAACTGAGCTATACCCCCAAAAGGCTTAATCATTTTACCACGCCGCTCCGCATTTGTCAACTGTTTTTCGCTCGCATTTACAATGCGTTAAAACACCGATGCTCCGTGAAGCGATACATCTTTGCCATGATTGTGCCATTTTTATAAATTATTATGTATAAAGAATATTTTTGCATTCATTTTGCTTGCCGTCGTCACTTAAATGTTGTATAATCAAACTAATTGATTATTCAACAATTTTACAAGGAGCTTTATGAATATATTCAAAAAAGCGTATTGCCGAATATTCCAAACGGTATTCAAGATAGCGATACCGTTACTTCCGTACCGACAGCCGAAAATACTGCGATCGGTAAACGATTGTGCCGACATACTTATCGGTGCGAATATAAGTAAAGCTTTTATCGTGACCGACAGGGGCGTAATTGATTGCGGACTGTGCGACGCGCTTTTTTCGGCGCTCGACGATGCCGACATAAAATATTGCATATACGATAAGACGGTGCCCAACCCTACCGTTTCGGTCGTGGAAGACGCACGAAACGAATATACGGCAAACGGTTGTTCGGCGCTTATTGCAGTAGGCGGCGGATCGGCAATGGATCTCGCCAAAGCCGTCGGCGCGCGCATAGTCCGCCCCAAAAAGAGTCTTAACAAAATGGCGGGCATCCTGAAAGTCCGAAAAAAACTGCCGCTTTCGATAGCCGTGCCGACTACTGCGGGCACCGGCAGCGAGACGACTATCGCCGCCGTGATAACCGACGAAACCACGCACCGCAAGTATGCGATAAACGACTTCCCGCTTATCCCGAAATATGCAGTGCTCGATTACAAGCTGACGCTCGGACTGCCCAAAACCATGACGGCGTATACCGGCATGGACGCGCTCACGCACGCCGTCGAAGCTTTTATCGGGCGATCCACGACCAAAAAGACGCGCAAGTGCGCCGTCGACGCGGTAAAACTCGTGCACGAAAACCTTAAAACCTGCTACGACGAGCCGACAAACGCCGACGCACGACGCAACATGCTGTTTGCCGCACACTATGCGGGCATAGCGTTTACCGAAAGCTATGTCGGCTACGTGCATGCGATCGCGCACTCGCTGTCGGGCAGATACGGCTTACAGCACGGCATGACTTGCTCTACACTGCTCCCCGTCGTGCTCGAAAGCTACGGCAAAGCCACGCACAAAAAGCTCGCCGTGCTCGCGCGCGAATGCGGCATAGCAACAGACACGGACAAAGCGTCGGTCGCCGCCGAAAAGTTTATTGCTTGGATACGCGATATGAACGAATATTTGGGCATACCGAAAGGCTTTGCCGAAATTAACGAAGCGGATATCGACGATATGGCGAAGTACGCCGACAAAGAAGGAAACCCGCTCTACCCCGTGCCCAAGCTTTTCGGGCGCAAACAACTGAAACAAATTTATTACAAGGTGAAATCATGATCGAACAACTTATCCAATCGCAACGCGAATACTTTAAATCGGGCAAAACGCTCGACGTCGGGCAACGCCGCACATATTTGAGATCGCTCAAAAAAGCTATACTCGCGCACGAGGACGAGATAGCGAACGCGCTCGCCGCCGATCTCGGCAAATCGCATTCCGAATCATACATGTCGGAGATAGGAATGGTGCTCGAAGATCTGAGCTGCCACATAAAGCATATAGCAAAATGGGCAAAGCGCAAGAACAAACGATCGCCGCTCGCGCAGTTCCCGTCCAAAAGCTTCGTTATGCCGTCGCCGTACGGTAACGTGCTTATAATCTCGCCGTGGAACTACCCGTTTTTGCTTTCCATGCAACCGCTCGCAGGCGCGATAGCCGCGGGCAATACCGTGCTGTTAAAGCCGTCGCGCGCATCGGCGCAAACAAGCGCAATCATGCAAAAAATAATCAACGAAGTCTTTCCGTCAGAGCTTGCGGCGTGCGTATTCGGCACCGACTCCGTAAACGACGAAGTGCTCGAACATAAGTTCGACTATATCTTTTTCACCGGCGGCAAGGAGATCGGTACTAAGGTGTACACTGCCGCGGCGGCACGCCTTACCCCCGTCACGCTAGAGCTCGGCGGCAAAAGTCCCGCCATCGTAGACAAAACGGCAAAGATCGATCTCGCCGCAAAGCGCATAGTTTTCGGTAAATTTCTCAACGTCGGGCAAACCTGCGTCGCGCCCGATTACGTGATAGCGCACGAATCGATCGCCGACGAACTCGTCGAAAGCATAAAAAAACACATAGCCAAGCAATATCCGAACGCGCTCGAAAATGCGGCATACGGCAAAATAATAAGCGAGCGGCATTACCTGCGCGTCAAAAGTCTTATATGCGGCGACATAGCCTGCGGCGGCGCGTACGACGACGAACTGCGCAAGATCGAGCCCACCGTCATCTACCCCGCAACGCCCGACTGTCCCGCCATGCGGCAAGAGATTTTCGGCCCTGTCTTGCCGATACTGACATACTCGACCGACGCCGAGCTGTTCGATATCATCGATCGCAACCCCACACCGCTCGCGCTTTATCTGTTCACGTCGAGCGGAAAAGCCGAAAAGCGCGTACTGTCGAGAGTAGCGTTCGGCGGTGGATGCGTCAACGATACGGTCATACACATCGCGTCGACGCACATACCGTTCGGCGGCGTCGGCGGTTCGGGCATAGGCAGTTATCACGGCGAAAAAAGCTTTGAAACTTTTTCGCACTTCAAGTCGGTGCTTAAAAAATCCACGGCTATCGACATGCCCATACGCTACGCGCCGTATTCCAAAGGCAAGGACAAGCTCATTCGATTCTTCATGAAATAGCAAAACGCAAACAAAAATTTCAAACGGCAGAAAATCGTTTGACATCGGCTCGTCATTACGGTATACTGTCAACAAGTAAATAACTGCCACCGGGTAGTAAGCAATGCAAGGCATTCGCGTCACGTCGTTAGGTCTTAGAAGATGTGACTGCGGGTGCCCTTTTTATGTAAAACGACTATGAAAAAAATTTTTAAGATCTTTACCGCATTGGATATAGCGTTATGGATGATCTCCCTGACTGTCATCGCCTTGTCTTTCGCGTTGTCGCCGAGCCGCGACTACATTGCGCTCGTCGCGTCGGCAGTGGGTATTACTTCACTCATACTTGTCGCAAAAGGACATGTCGCGGGACAATTTCTGTTGGTCGCGTTCGCGGTGTTCTACGGGATAATTTCGTACTTTCTTAAATACTACGGCGAAATGATCACCTATCTCGGCATGAGCGCGCCCGTCGCAATAGCGTCGGCGGTCGCATGGCTGAGACATCCGTACAAAAAAAGCTCGCAAGTCGCCGTCGCGACGCTCACCGCGCGCAAACTGACTATACTCGCCGCGCTCACTGCCGCCGTCACCGTTGCGTTTTACTTTATTCTGCGCGCGTGCGGCACGGCGAATCTCGAAGTAAGCACTTTGTCGGTCGCGACAAGCTTTTTCGCGGCGGCGCTTACCGTGCTCCGCAGTCCGCTGTACGCTGTCGCATACGCGCTAAACGACGCAGTGCTGATAGCGTTGTGGACAATGGCGACGACCGCCGATACGGCAAATCTCCCGATGGTGATTTGTTTTTCGTTGTTTTTGATAAACGATATTTACGGGTTTATCTGTTGGCAAAAAATGAAAAAATCGCAAAAGCTCGACGGAGCGCACGATACGGAAGCACGACCCGACACACAAAACGACGACGCATAAAAATGTGCCGCCGTTTTATCGATAAACAAAAATCATCGAGCTTACTTCTTTTTCGACTTTTTGGGAACGAGCGATAACTCGGCAAACGTGCGCTCTATAACTTCGCGCATTTGTTCTGCGTTCTCCGTATCGATCATATACATCGGCTTTGCGCCGTTATACGGAATTTCTTCGGGCAAACCGAACTCCGCATTGCTCTTTGTACGCTTGATAAGAACACGATCGTCATATATCCCGCCGACAAGCACGCCGCGGCAATACAAACAGTACTCGCCCATCATCGCGCGCACCGACATGCCGTCAACGACAGACATTTGCTCCAAAGCATAATCCAAAAAAGTTTTAGACGTAGACATATTCTCTCCTATAATACAATGAATTCGACTTTCAGATCGCAATAATATTCGGCTTCGCTCGCGGTAAACTTTATGACGCAATAATCCGGATCGGTCTTGCCTTTTTTATAGATCATGCCGTCGCCCATGCGCCATATCTCGTCCTTGATCGACTGATCGGTGCATATTTCCACCGTACCGAGCAATGTAACGCCCGTATACTTAAACAGTCCGCGCTTGTAAAAATACACGCAACCTTTTTCGTTAGCCGAAAAATGCGCAACCTTTCGCGATGACGTGTTTGTCGTAAAGTAAATATCGTTGCCGTCTATCTTACGCGGCGCGAGCATTGCGCGCGTTACGGGAAAACCGTTGTCGTCGACCGACGATATAAACGCCGTTTTTTGCTTTTTTATAAATGCGTATATCTTGTCTTTCGTCATGATACGTTAAGTATAACATAATAAACGAAATATGTACAGCGATTTAAATAATTTTTCGTTACCGCTTTAAAACGGTTGCAATATTTAACGGCGTATGCTATAATTACTAACGTTGCCACTATAGTCTAGAGGTTAGGACGTTGGCCTCTCACGCCGAAGACCCGGGT
>CANDGE010000112.1 GCA_947384195.1 uncultured Clostridia bacterium | reverse complement strand
CAAAAATCAATTATCGAGATCTAAGCGGGCAAACACTCGGAGTGATAAAAGCGAAAAAGAATTTTCGTGTTGCTCGAAATAAAAAAAGCGCAAAGAAATTTCGCTTTGTTCGGAATAAAGCAAAGCCTTACTTAGCAGTGCAAAAATCAACTATCGAGATCTAAGCAGGCAAACACTCGGAATAATAAAAGACAGTCGGTGCGGTCTTAAACAAAACAGTCGCGCGATAAAAAGCGACATCGAAACGGCCGAAAAAAATTTCAATATCGAAAAAGTCGAGCATATTCTCCCGACTTTTTCGATTGCGTAAATGATGTAGATAACGGTGTTATTTCGTAGCGCCGTTCTTCTTGCTTTGCGTGCGCGTCGATTTGGTCGACTTGCTCGCCTGTACGTTGTCCGAATTCTTGGAGCCGCAGCAACGTGCGCCGCTACGCTTCGTTTCGGTCTTTTTCGTATTAGCCATTTTATTCCTCCTTTGTTTTTTACGCAAGGTTAGTTTGTGCGGAAATATATGGTTTATACGTTTTTACGCAATATTTGTATTATTTTCGACGTGCACGGGATCGCAAAAAACCGCCGAGCGCTTTTTGTTTGCGCAATACCGAGTGAAGTTAAGCGGCGGCTTTGCAATATTGCGGTTGCGCAGAAATGCGGTGCGCATCGCGCGATATGTTTTGAACGATATCGATAAAGTATCGATAAACTATGGATCTCCGTCGGCGCAGACGTAAAAATAAATTTCGCAAAGCATTTAAAATCGATAATAAAAGCGTCGGCGATCTAAGAAAAACAGACGCTCCGAATATACCGAAACGCATGTGCGTTACTTCGCGCAAAAAATGACAATATGCGCGATACATGTGCAATATTCGTAGAAAATGTGTAAAAATATGCAAATTACTTGACGGGGGGGGGGTAATGTGCTATTATCTATGCATCGGGCATGATTTGTACGGTGCTCAAATGTCGTCGGTATAAACAGAGCATAAATCGAGCTGTTTATTTATACAATATAGCGACGGCACAAATTTTTCGGAGGAAGTCAATGAATAAGAAATTTCGGTTGTTTTTTGAAAGCAACGGAATGACTGTCGACGGGAACAATGCGTACGGACTTGTGAAGGGCTATGAAACCAATGCGCAAGTAGCGATGATGGACAATGCGTTTCCGTATAAGTGGTTTGTTTCGTTCTTTGCGACAAGCGATCAAAAAGCGCAAATGGAAGCGGCGTTGCGCAATGCGGCTATCAAAAACTTTAAGTTTACGATGACCGATTGCGGGGTCATGATCGGAATGAACGATCTTACCGTCGGAAGGCTCATCGCGCGGTTGCCGTCGGTGTTCGACACGATCTACGGCATAATCGCGAGCAACGGGGGAAAAGGCGACGGATATTGCCCGTTCTGCGGCGAGCCGCTCGATCCGGCCGCGGTCAAAAAAAGCAATATCAACGGCATGACGGTAACGCTCGATACGGGGTGCGTCGATAAGATGAACGCCGTTATCGACGAGGAAAACAGGGATTTCGCGGTGGCGCCCAACAACTATCTCAGAGGCTTTATGGGCGCGATAGTCGGCGGCGTGGCGGGCATAGTCATAGCGGTCTTGCTCGCGCTTGCAGGCTTTATATCGTCCATTGCGGCGATAGCGGCGGTCGCGCTGGGCGCGTTTCTTTACCGTAAGCTCGGCGGCAAGCCCAACAAAATGATGATAGTCATAGTCGGCGCGACGACGCTCGTTTGCATGGTCTTGGCGGTGGTCATTTCGTATTTGATAGCCGCGGGCATAGCGATGAACGAAGTCGGCGTGACCGATATGAGCGTATTCGAGGTATTTGCGCTGTGCATGGAGGACGCGGAGTTCTCGCGCCTGTTCTATCTCGATCTCGTACTGTCCATGGTTTTCGCGATAATAGGCGCGGTAGTGCAAATGGTCGCGATCGGACGCTCGATCAAAAGAAAACAGCATATCGGTTAATAAGGTACATAAACGAAATCAAGCGTTGCGAGAACAGTCGCGACGCTTTTTTATGCGAAAAACCGCCGAAACGCGAAACCGCTCGATTTTAAACCGTTTCCTTATATAATGTCGGCATGACGGATACAAAACGCAACGGAAATATTATAATTCGCAAAGCGGAAAGCGCCGACGAAAAATTTCGGTTCGCGCTCGATAGGCATACGTCCCGCTCGTAATTCGCAAAAAAAGATCGCGATCGGGCTATGTCATAACCGCCGACGGCGCGCCCGTCGGAATAATGCGCTACAACATGTTTCGGGACGAAATACCGTTTTGCACGCTGCTGTATATCGATGACAAACATCGCGGTCGCGGCTGCGGCACGGCGTTGCTTTGCGCGCGGGAAAAGGAAATGTCGGCGCGCGGTAACGATATCGTGTTTACGTCCGCGCGTTCCGACGAAAACGCGCAATATTTCTACCGAGCGCGCGGTAACGTTTATTGCGGCACGCTCGACGTGCAATATCGACCGCCCGTGCCGTTTTTGAAAAAATTCGTTAAGACAAATGTACAGCTTCGGCATGATACGCATGACGGGCGTGCATACGCATTACGCCGACGGTTCTCTTGCGACATCGCTTCTATATAATATCGCTTATATAATAAGGAAAAGAAGATCGAATCGCAACGTTTGCGGCAACCGTAACGGGTCAGCCCGAAACGAGATCGGTTTGTGAAAAAAACATAAAATTTTATAAAAAATACCGCATTAAACAGTTGACAAAAGATTTTCAAAGGGGTACAATATTTAGGCTGCGCTAAATGCGTGGTGATTTTTGTGACGGAAAACGGGGCCGAAACGCCCCGAAAAAAATTCGCACAAAACGGCACGCCCGAAAGCGTGAAAGCCCTACTACATGTTGGGGCTCTGCGATCGGGTGGACACAAGGAGAAAGATATGTCTAGCCAAAAAATCAGGATCAAGTTAAGAGCGTACGATCACGAACTCGTGGACAGCTCGGCGCAACGCATAGTCGACGCCGCCAAGCAAACGGGCTCGAAGGTTTGCGGACCCATTCCTCTGCCCACGCAGAAGGAAGTGGTCACGATCTTGCGTTCGGTACACAAGCATAAGGATTCGCGCGAACAGTTCGAGCTTCGCACTTATTCGCGTCTTATCGATATATACAGCCCGTCCGGCAAGACGGTCGATTCGCTCATGCGGCTCGATCTGCCCGCAGGCGTAGACATCAAGATCAAGCTGTAATGCAAAGGAGCCTATCATGAAGAAAGCTATATTAGGCAAAAAACTCGGCATGACGCAAATATTCGGCGAAAACGACGTAGCGATCCCCGTTACGGTGGTTTTGTGCGGTCCGATGACCGTTGTGGACAAGCGCACGCAGGAGCGCAACGGTTACAGCGCCGTCGTATGCGCGTTCGAGGAAATAAGAGAAGGTAAGCTTAACAAACCCGAGGCGGGACTTTACAAAAAGAGCAAAGTCAAACCCGCCCGTTATTTGCGTGAGTTCCGCTACGACGATGCGGACGCGTACGAAGTCGGCAAGGTCATAGACTGCACCATGTTCGACGAGGGTGACATGGTCGACGTGTCGGGCATGACGAAAGGTCGGGGTTTCACCGGCGTTATCAAGCGTTGGAACCATCACCGTCTTAAAATGACGCACGGTACGGGACCCGTTCACCGCAGCGTCGGTTCGACGGGCGCCAACTCCAATCCGTCGCGCCGTATCAAAAACCTTAAAATGCCCGGTCAGTACGGACACGAGAACGTGACCATTCAAAATCTCAGAGTCGTCAAGGTAGACAAGGCGCGCGGCGTGTTGTTGATCCGCGGCGCTGTGCCCGGACCGAAAGGCGGTTTGGTAACCGTCAAAGAAACGGTCAAATAAGGTTCGAGGAGATAAGTAAAACATGCCTACTATAAAGATATATAAGCAAGACGGCAGTTCCGCAGGAACGATGGAGCTCGACGAGAGCGTATTCGGCGTAGAGTACAACGAGGCGGTCATCCACCAAGTGGTAGTCGCGCAGATGGCAAACGCGCGTCAGGGCACAAAGAGCACTCTTACTCGTACCGAAGTGACGGGCGGCGGCAGAAAGCCGTGGCGTCAAAAAGGCACGGGCAACGCTCGTCAAGGCTCTATACGCGCACCGCAGTGGAAGGGCGGCGGCGTGGTGTTCGCGCCGAAGCCGCGTTGCTTCCGCAAAAAGGTAAATAAGCTCGTGCGCATGACGGCTATAACGAGCGCGCTTTCCGCCAAGCTTTCGGACGGCAATCTTATCGTATTAGACAAGCTCGACGTCGAGCCCAAGACCAAGAACATGGCTGCGGTGCTCAAAGCGCTCAAAGTGGAAAGCCGCGTATTGCTCGTACTGCCCAACGGCAGCGACAACGCGCTCCGCGCATCGCGCAACATCCCCAACGTACGCACGGCGGCGAGCGAACAGCTCAGCGTGTACGACGTAGTCGCCAATTCGGTCATGCTTACGACTGTCGACGCGATCAAGGCGTTGGAGCAAAAATATACGGCTAAGGAGGTCGCAGCGCAATAATGAACGCACACGACATCATAAAAAGTCCGGTACTCACCGAAAAATCGAACGACGGCGTTGCCAAAAAGCGTTACGTGTTCATGGTAGATACCCGTGCCGACAAGATCCAGATCAAAACCGCGGTCGAAACGGTGTTCGACGTTAAAGTCGAATCGGTCAACGTGGTAAACGTTCGCGGCAAATACAAGCGTCAGGGCAGAACGGGCGGCTATACGTCCAAGGGCAAAAAGGCGTACGTCACTCT
>CANDGE010000111.1 GCA_947384195.1 uncultured Clostridia bacterium | reverse complement strand
AAAATCGGTGCGTAGCACCGCATTAAAATCTTTGATTTTTTATGCGCCCGATGTTATAATATACTCATGAAACTGCAAAAGCTGTTATCCTTGGTGCGGCGGTGCGATTCCGACTTTCGCCTGATAGCGGACGGCGATAAGATAGCCGTCGGGCTGTCGGGCGGAAAGGATTCGCTCGCGCTGTTGTACGCGCTCGCCGCTTATCGGCGGTTTTGCACCGCAAAATTCGAGCTGTGCGCCGTAGTTATCGATGCGGGCGCGGGTGCGGACTTTGCACCGCTCGAACCGCTTTGCGTCGAGCTCGACGTACCGTTGCATATAGTGCGGACGGAGATCGCGCCCATCGTGTTCGATGCGCGCAAAGAGAAAAACCCGTGCTCGCTGTGCGCCAAAATGCGCCGCGGCGCGCTCGACGGCAAGCTCAACGAGCTCGGCTATAACGTGCTCGCGCTCGGACACAATGCCGACGATATGGTCGAAACGTTTTTGCTCAGCGCAATGTACGAAGGTCGGCTCAACACGCTTCAACCGACTTCGTATCTCGACCGTTCCGAAATAAAGCTCGTCAGACCGCTGTTGTACGTCCGCGAAAAGGAAACGGCGGCATTCGTGCGAGAATACGCCCTGCCGATAATACACAATCCCTGTCCCGCAAACGGCAACACCAAGCGCGAAACGATGAAGGGCGTTATAGATTCGCTTTGCGCCGTCACGCCCGACGCATTCGAGCGCATACACTCCGCGCTCACGCACCCCGAACGCAACAACCTTTTACAGATCATCGACCGCAACGCATAGCTTGATTTACCGCCGCGGTGCGGCGCGGGTTTATAGCTGTTTATAAACATTAACGGAGCATCATGAGATCAATAGACAACATACTTTTCGATCTTGACGGGACGATATCAGATTCGTACGAAGGCATTACAAAATCGGTATCATACGCCTTGCAAAAAATGAACATTGACCCGCCGCGCGACAGAACGGAGTTGCGCGTGTTTATAGGTCCGCCGTTGCGCGAGTCGTTTTCGCGATACTATGATATGAACGCGGAGCAAGCCGAGCGCGCGGTCATGCTTTACCGCGAAAATTACAATGCGCGCGGTATGCTCGATTGCAAGCCGTACGACGGGATCGTCGACGCGATCAAGCTATTGCACGAACAAGGCAAACGCATTTTGCTCGCAACATCCAAGCCCGAAAACGCGGCAATAAAAATAATAGAACACTTTGGGCTGACCGAATATTTTCATTTTATCGCGGGCGCGACCGACGACTCGTCGCGCGTCGAAAAAGCCGACGTTATCGAATATGCGATAGCGAGTTCGGGCATAGACCGCACGCGCGCAGTCATGGTCGGCGACCGTTTGCACGACATAAACGGCGCAAAAGCCACGGGACTGATATCGATAGGCGTGCTTTACGGCTACGGCAACAAACGCGAGCTCACGGACGCCGGCGCGGACTTCATAGCCGAAACGCCGCATGATATCGTCGAAATAATCGGTAATTAAGAATTGCATTCATTAAGAGCGGGCAATCATCGAACATATCGTACCCGTATATTTCCGATCGCTCAATGATATCCGCCCTTATACGAGAACGGACGAAAACGCTTTTCGTCATAAATGGCGCGAGTATCGACGAGATGAGCATACTGCTTGCCGTAAAGTCTTAACGCCGTGCCGTCGAACGGCTTGCGGTAAATATACCTTGCGTCTTTGCAGTTCCGCTCGTGATCCGTGCCGCCGTAACTGCCTACGCATAAAAACACGTCGAATCCGTAACGCTTGAAAATGCCGTTCTTCGCACTTTTTGCATCGTGCCGACCGGCAGGATAGCAAAGCACGCGCGTTTTACCGACGATAGGCTCGATATATCTTTGCCATTGCGCGCAATCTTTTTCCAAACGCGCCGCCGACGTCGAATCGAAATAGCTGTGATAATATGTGTGCGACGCAAACGTATACCCGAGCCGTTTCATCTCGGCGACAAGCGTTTTGCATTGCTCGATATCCGTTTGCATACGTTGCGCGCTCACTTTGCAATCGGGCGTTATCCTGTACCCCAATATGCCGTTGTAGCCGTTGACGCATACGGTCGCGCGCCCGCCGTCGTAAGAAAAATCGGGGTGACGCTCGATAAAGCTTTCGAGCAACGATATGTTTTCGCGCTCGCGCGTTGTATGCGTTTGCTCATGCTCGGTATGATCGCAAAGCTTTCCGTCGACGAGCACAAGCTTGTCTATGCACCCGCGGTCGACCGTGTCGTACGTCATATCGTCAAACGATATTACGAGCGGCTTTTTGCCCGTCGGCAATCTTAACGGCGCATCGTCGAGCGCGCGGTCGAGCGAAACAAGCACATACCCGTTGTCGTAAAGCCCGTCGAGCAAACCGCCGAACTCCTTCGCCGTCAAATGATCCTTATCGAAGCAATCGCGCAACCTGTTGTCGGGCGCAAAAGCCTTGGCTGTATCATACACAAGCTCGTGCGTAAAAATATGTTCGATATCGCCGTCGTACTCGACAAGCCCGTCGTCGGCGATCGCGACGCCGCCGCAACCGAGCGACGACAACGCGAAACACCCCGCGATCGCCGCCGCCGCAACTATCCACAAAACCCGACGCATAAACGCGCCTATACGTAAACTATCTGCGTTCATACGGTTAGCATATACTTTTTGCCGCCGTATATACGTTTTTACGCAAACAAAAACCCGACTTGCGTCGGGCATTTTGTAAAATAAATAACGGTAAATATCATCAACCGCGCGCAAGCTCTTGCGCAAGCTCGCCGAGCGCCGCATATGCGCTTGTCGTGTTTGCACGGACCTTGATCGCGGTTATGCGGTATGTGGCGCGGGTAACGCCGCCGTCCGCCATAAAGTTGGTAACGCGGTCGTAAATGTACGGATAAAGATATATCTCGCCTACGCCGCCGTCGCTGTTGTCTATAACGACCTTCAAGCGATCGAAATACACCGTTTCGCCGTCGACTTTGAGCGACTGCGCGGTAGCGTTATCCACAACGCCCTGCTCGATCTTGACCTGATCGTACACATACTCGACCATGTACGCCGTCGACGTAGCGGAAATTTCGTCGATTTCGTCGGCTTTCATTTCGATCTTTTCGCCCTTGGCGTTACGCACGAAGTTGTACGAATAATCCCAGTTCCACTGCAATATCGCGCTCATCGTGCTGAAATCCATATCGCCCATCGCGTTGCGTATCTTGCTCTGTGCCGTATCGTTGGTAGACTCGGGATCGGTCCCGCCGACATTGTAAAAATCGTAGCGCAAAGGCTGTTTGACGCCGTCGAGCGGATCGACGCGCACCGAGCACAACACTATGATCGCTATAACGATCAATGCGGCAATTCCGGCTACTATGCCGACTATTATGTTTGCGACCTTGTTGGAACCCGTCGCCACCGTCTTTTTGTTCTTCGCCATTTTGTTATCCCTTCCGAGAAAATTAGTTTTTTATCGTTCGAGCCTGTTACTCGTCTTTTTTGCCGTCGTCGGTCGTATCTTCCGCCGCATCCGAACCTTGCTTGGGCTTGCGTTTTATCGGCTTTTTGGTGACCTTATGCTCGGTCGGCGCATTCTCGCCCGTAGATGCTTGCGTGTCGTCTACCGTCGGCTCGACGTCCGTCTTGACATCGGGCTTAGCCGTATCCGCGCCCGCCGAAAGAATTTCGTCTGCGTTTTTGGGCGTTTCGCTCGGCGCTACCGTTTGAAAATCGGAAAGCTTTTTGACGGGCGCTTTTTCCATCTCGCCCTTGTGTGCTTCCTTATTGCTCAGCCGCTCGTTGAGCGCGGTCTTGACTTCCTCGGGAGTTGCGCCGTTCATTATCATTTCGACTTCTTCGGAGTATATGGTCTCGCACTCTATGAGCACGCGCGCCATAACGTCCAATATCTTGCGATTTTCGGACAGCACCTTGACGGCTTGCGCATGGCCTTCGTCTATCAAACGCTTGACCTCGGCGTCGATATCGTTGGCGACGTTATCCGAATACGAATGCTGCGTTTGATAATCGCGACCCAAAAATACTTCCTGACTGCCGCCGTAGTACACGGGGCCTATCTTGCCCGACATGCCCCACTCCGTGACCATTTTGCGCGCGATGTTGGTAGCCATGCGGATATCGCCCGACGCGCCCGCCGTATAATCTTCGATAACGAGCTCTTCCGCCGCGCGTCCGCCCATAACGCTCGCGAGCTTGCCGACGAGCTGACTGACGGAAACGGAATCGTTGTCGTTGTCGGGGCGATACATTGTATACCCGCCCGCCTGTCCGCGCGGGATAATGGTGACCTCGTGCACGGGATCGCAACCCTTGGTCTTGCACGCGACGATCGCATGTCCCGCCTCGTGATACGCAGTGATGCGCTGATCGAACGGCGTGACGAGCTTGGACTTCTTTTTGGGACCCATTTCCACCTTGTCGAGCGCCTCGTACAAGTCTTCCATGGTGATGCGCGTACGGTTGTCGCGCGCAGTCAAGATAGCCGCCTCGTTGAGCATGTTTTCTATATCCGCGCCCGAGAACCCGCTCGTGATGCGCGCAAGGATCTGAAAATCGACGTCAGACGCGAGCGGCTTGTTGCGCGCGTGAACTTTGAATATCGCCTCGCGCCCGCGAACGTCGGGAAGATTGACGTACACCTGACGGTCGAACCGACCCGGACGCATGAGCGCGGGGTCGAGAACATCCGAACGGTTGGTAGCCGCCATAACGATTATATGCTCGTTGGACTCGAAACCGTCCATTGCGACGAGCAACTGGTTGAGCGTTT
>CANDGE010000110.1 GCA_947384195.1 uncultured Clostridia bacterium | reverse complement strand
CGAGTATCAGACGGAAAACCGTCACTATGCGCACGTTGACTGCCCGGGACACGCTGACTATGTTAAAAACATGATCACGGGTGCGGCGCAGATGGACGGCGCGATCCTTGTCGTTGCGGCTACCGACGGCGTCATGCCCCAGACCCGCGAGCACATCGTTCTCGCGCGTCAGGTCGGCGTTCCCAAGATCGCCGTATTCATGAACAAGACCGATCAAGTCGACGACGAAGAAATGCTCGACCTTGTCGACATGGAAGTTCGCGAACTTCTTTCCAAGTACGGCTTCGACGGCGACGGCGCGCCCGTTATCCGCGGCTCGGCGCTCAAAGCGCTCGAAGCGGCGCAGAACGGCAAAGCCGACGATCCCGCTTGCAACTGCATTATGGAGCTTATGGCGGCGGTCGACGCTTATATCCCGACGCCCGAACGCGACGTGGATAAGCCCTTCCTTATGCCTGTCGAGGACATCTTCACGATCACCGGTCGCGGCACCGTTGCTACCGGTCGTGTCGAGCGCGGCACCATCAAAGTCGGCGATCCCGTCGAGATCGTCGGTATCAAAGCCACGAAGAGCTCGGTCGTTACCGGTATCGAAATGTTCCGTAAATCGCTCGACTTCGCGCAGAGCGGCGACAACGCCGGTATCCTTCTCCGCGGTGTAGACCGTAAGGACATCGAGCGCGGACAGGTCATCGCGAAGCCCGGTTCGATCACCCCGCACACCGAATTCAAAGCCGAGGTGTACGTTTTGAAGAAAGAAGAAGGCGGTCGCCACACTCCGTTCTTCAACGGCTACCGTCCGCAGTTCTATTTCCGCACGACCGACGTTACCGGTTTGGTCGAGTTGCCGAAGGGCGTGGAAATGGTCACGCCGGGCGATAACGTAACGATGACCGTTACGCTTATCCACCCGATCGCCGCGGAAAAAGGCTTGCGTTTCGCTATCCGCGAAGGCGGCAGAACGGTCGGCTCGGGCGTTATCACCGAGATCATTAAATAAAAGCTTTTCCATAAGCTTAATTAATTCCAAACAAAAAGAACGATCTTGTTTTACAAGGTCGTTTTTTTGTGATGGAAATATTTACAGATCATTGATCGATGAGTCGTAATTGATAAGTTTTAGCTCGAATAGTTTATTGTTGCGATCGCCGTGAAACTTAAAACATGAAAATATCGATAGAATAAATTCTCTGCTATTCGTGTCATTGTTCACTAAGTAATAATGATCGCCTTGCATCCGTATTAAACGGCTGATAAATTGCGGAATACAATTAAATTACATATTAGTGGCATATAATAGATATGTTTATTGTGCATAACTACTATTTTTATTATAATCACATTGATTATAATAAACCTATATAAATAGAGTATATAAATTCTATAAATAGGTCATGGACATGAAAGAAATAGCAAACATGATTGAAAATTTGCGCATACGTAGCGGCATGAGTAAGGCATCGTTGGCGAAAAAGCTCGGCGTTATGCCTATAACGGTTGCCAATTGGATAAACGGCGTTTCGTTGCCGACGGTGCAATATATAGAAAGTATTTGCCAAGCGACCGGCGTCACCGTCGAGCAGTTTTTCAGCGGGTTAAGTAGGGCGCATAACAATGACGAGCAAGATAAGTTCGTTGACGAATGGCGTATGCTGAACGACGAGCAAAAGTCCGTCGTGGATAGCGCTATCGAAGCTTTTATTGCGGCTGAATAGGGAGTAAGTATGATCAACGTTGTAGAACGTATAAACGAGCTTATGCGCCTTAAAAAATGGACTGCTTACGAGCTGTCCAATCAAACGGGCATTTCCACGAATACCATTTACGATTGGAATAAGATAGGCGCTACTCCGACGATGCACAGTATAATATCCATATGCGACGCAATGGATATTTCGCTCGAACAATTCTTTTGCGGCGGTGAATACCGTTATTCGGACGAAGAGAATGCCGTGCTTGCAAAGTGGGTCGGATTGACCGACGCCGAAAAAGTCGCAGTATTGAATTTGATGAAGACATTTAATCTGTCGAAAAGTCGGCTGTGATATTCGGCATATGTAAGGCGCAAGCATGATAACGAACGAACATATACAAAAACGAATAGCGGAGATCATCAAGCAGAGCGGCATGACGCAAACGGCTTTGGCAAAAGAGTTGAGCATTTCGCAATCGGCGATAGCGTATTTTATTAAGGGCGATATTATGCCCGCGCTCGAAACATTGGCAAATCTTTGCAAATGTCTCGATGTGGATACCGATTATGTGCTGTGCCAAGATATGGATATTTAACGGCGATAGTATTATATAAGGCAATAAGACATTGCGGTATATATAATATTCAAGCGGCATTATCTGCCGTATCGGTTTCGGGCGGGCGTTGTCGTACGTTTTTACGCGGGCGATCGAGTTTTTTAAACGTAGCTATGCAAAACGCGACGGCTATGATCGTGCCTATCGCCCAGCCGATAGCCCATGCCCAACACACGCCGTCAAAGCCCATGCCCGCGGCGATCAGCGCGTACACCAAAGCGACGCGTAAGATCAGATCTGAAAAAGTGCTTACGGCAAATCCGAGATTGCCCCCGCAACCGCGTACCATGCCGTCGGCTACTATTTTTATCCCTACGATCGGCAGGAATAACGAAACGAGCGATAAAAATTTTACGGCATATGCGAGCGCGTCCGGAGTAAGCTTTTCTTTTTGAACGAACAGTCGGGTGAAAAATTCGGGGAAGCACACGAACAGTATCAAAAACAACAGTGCGACTGCAATCGTGTATAGCATTATCACCCAAAACCCCTTTTTTGCGCGGTCGGGCTTGCTTGCGGCTTTGTTTTGCGATGCGAAATTGGTAAGTCCGCCCGACATGGATACCATGCTCATGGTCGCCATTGTCAACAGCTTGAAAGCAGTGGTAAATCCCGTTATCGCGTCGCCCGTTTCGTCGAGTCCGTTTATGCTTTTGTTAACGAAAAAGTTTCCGACGGAAACAAAGCTTTGTTGCATTATAACGGGTACGGACGCGACGGTGAGCTCGCGGAATATCCGTTTATTAAAGCGTCGCGGTGCGGCATCGGGCTTTACGGCGCGGATTTTTTTGTATACGACCACGACCGTCAGCGCGCACGATATGGCTTGCGATATGAACGTTGCCCATGCCGCGCCCGCAACACCGAGATGCAAGCACCAAACGAACAACAGATCGAGTCCGACGTTTAGCGCCGACGATACCACCAAGAATATAAACGGCGTTTTGCTGTCGCCGAGCGCCGCGCATATTCCGCAACCGAGATTGTACAAAAATACAAACGGCATAGAGCCTATGTATATGTATAAGTACGTCAGGCAATCGGAAAAATACAGGCTGTGCACGCCCAGCCCGATAAGCGCGACTCGTCCGAGCGCAAAGCCCAAAATCATTATGCCCAAGCACAATACCGAATACGATATAACGGCGGTGCTCACCGTTTCGAGCAAGCTCTTGTTGTCGCCTTTGCCCGAATATTTGGCTATTATCACCGAGCATCCGTTGTTGGCTCCGAATGCGAACGCGAGCAAAATATTGACGAATACCGTCGCATTGCCTATCGCATCGACTGCGAGCGCACCGTTTTCGGCGAAGTTGCCTACGACGAGCAGATCGACAAGCGAATAAAGCTGTTGAACGAAAGCGCTGCCGAAAAGCGGCAACGAGTACAACAGCAAGATTTTCCAAACATTGCCGTTCGTCAGCTTATTGTTATGCGCATCGCTTATCTCCGACGTCGCTTTTTTGTTGTTTATATCAGACATATCGCGCCTCGATTTTCAAACATATTATAGTCCCGAATTTTTAAATATGCAAACAAATTCCGACGGTTTTTCGCGGTTTTTAAAAAAATTTTTATCGGTGCGAATAAAAACGAGCCGTGGAGATTTTTGTCATAATGCCGAGAACATTCGCCTCATTCGGGACGATAAATAAAGCACGGTAACTTTGCCGATATATTATTCGGTATACATTTCAAAAGCAAGAAATAACGATGTCAGAGAAAAACGATCTAAGGCGGAAAGCAACGATAATACGCAAACAAAAAACGCAAAGTTTTCCATGGTTACCATAAGGAATTTAATAAGACGCAAATAAAAAGATCTATACACAGCGTTAGGATATGTCTTTTCCGTACTTTTTTCGTGGATGACTTAGGATGCTCGTGGCATAGTGAGATATAGATATGCTCTATATATCCCGTATTCAATCGTTTGCGTACTATCATTTTTCGTGATATAATGATCGTACGATAAACGGTAATTTAACGGAGAGTAGATAAAATGAAAAAAAATATTATAATCGTTTTGATTTGCTTAATTGTGTGCGTAACAATAGGATTGACGGGATGCGGAAATGAATTTGCAAAACAAGAATATAATGATGCCGAAAAAATTGCGCAAATCGAAGATCGTTATGCAAAAGACAATTCGTTTTCTAACCTCATAGACGGCGGATACTCTCTTACGGTTTCAAAATTCAACGGACGGCAAACTCTATGGAATAAAACTCTCGAAAAGAGTGCAGAGATAGAAATACAACTTGATTTGAGTATTTCAAGCGGTAGCGCGAAAATCGTATATATCGATTGCAATAATAACGTAACCGTTTTAATAGAATGCTCGCAAAACGATTCCAATGAGCAAACGGCGACAAAAACCGTTTCTTTAACAAGCGGATTAAACCGATTGAAGATTGTCGGATTCGATTGCAAAGACATAGACTTGAAAATATTATTTGACGAGCCGCACATCGATAGCAACAACTAAATTTCAATTTAGAGGTATTAAAGTGATTATTGAGCTAATTAAAGAGAGCGAAATACAAGAAGTCTGCGATA
>CANDGE010000109.1 GCA_947384195.1 uncultured Clostridia bacterium | reverse complement strand
GCCTTTGCGGAAATCTCCTGCCGATACCATAAAATTCCTCCTCCGGAATAAATTTGCACGTTGTTAAACGTTGAGTTTTTTGTCGTAACTTGTTATATCCGTGACGCCGTTCTCGCCGACTACGAGCATATCCTCTATACGCACGCCGCCGAGCCCCGAAATATATATGCCCGGTTCTGCCGTTATCACCATGTTGGGCTTTAACACCGTTTCCGATTTTGCGCCGACGCGCGGGTCCTCGTGTATATCCACGCCCACGCCGTGCCCGAACGAATGCCCGAAGTTATCGCCGTAGCCGTGCGATACTATATACTCGCGCGCGAGCGCATCGGCGTCGTGACATGTCATGCCCGCCTTGATGTTCTTGATCGCGTATTCCTGCGCGTCCTTGACTATACCGTACACTTCCGCAAGCACGGGATCGGGATTGCCCAAGCAAAACGTGCGCGTCATATCCGAACAATAACCCTTGTATTTGGCGCCCATATCCACTAAAATTAGTTCGTTTTTATCGAGCTTTTTGTCGGACGGATGATGATGCGGTTGTGCGGAGTTAGCCCCGAACGCGACTATCGTTTCAAACGAATACTTATCCGCGCCGCCCATCACCATTTCGTAATTTATCTCTGCCATGAGCTCGCGCTCGGTCATGCCGGGCTTGGCGTGCGAGATCGCGCGCTTTAACGCGCCCTCGGCTATCTGCTGCGCCGTGACGATCAAGTCTATTTCTTCCTGCGTCTTGATCGCGCGTTTTGCGGCGATAGCCGCTTCGGCGGGTTTCAGCTTGAACTCGCCGAGCGCGGCTTTGAACGCCGTATACTCGTCGATAAACATCTTTTCGCCGTACCCGACCGTTTTTGCGCCCATACCGCGCAAGACATCGGCGATCTTGGCGTAAAATTCCGAATACGTGGTTATGACGATCTCGAAATCGGTCACTTTCTCGCGCGCTTCTGATTCGTAACGGAAATCCGTTATAAAAACGTTTTTCTCGCGTCCGATCACTACTGCGCCGAACGACGTTTCAAAGTGCGTAAAATAAAAGCGGTTCGATTCGTCGGTGACGACAAACGCATCGAGCTTTTCGTTATTTTCAAACAAATCGGATGTGATCATTTACTGCTCCCGAGTTCGTGCGGATAATGCTATGCGCACTTTCTTTGATTATACCATAATTCATGCCGTATGTTAAGCGTTTTTGTGCATGTTTTTCATAACAAGCGCATCGTCGGACATGGTGCCGTTCGATTCGCAAACGATATACGGCGACATTTTATACTCGTCGAACAGCTCGGCGAGCGGCGCATAGTCTGGACCGTATTTGTCGTCCGCGAACGTCAAATGACGTATCTCACCTTTATCGCCGTACTGTATCTTGGAAAAATGCACGTGCATTTGCGACGCTTTGTCAAACCCGAGCTTATTCACCGTGTAGTCGAGTATGCGTCGGTAATCGTCCTTCGTTTTAAGCCCGCCGCGGCTGTACGCATTGATGTGTCCGAAGTCGAAGCACGGATACATTTTGTCGTATATCGCGCAAAAGTCGACAACCTCCTCCACCGTGCCTATCTGATTGAGTTTGCCCATCGTTTCGGCGCATACTTTAAACGGGAAATCGAGTTTTTCGCACTCTTCGGCGAGCAATTCGAGATTGCGCTTCGTCGCCGCAACGGCATCGACGCGCGCCGCCTTTCCGCACGCCGCCGGATGAAATACCGCGCGTTCGCCGCCCATCTTGTTGCAAGCGACGAGCGACTGTATGATATATCCTATCGATTTACGTATCATCTCGGGATCGGGGTTTGCGAAATTAGTGTAATACGGCGCGTGAACGCTTAGCGCTACGTCGTATTTGGCAAACTCCGTTTTTATCTTGGCGGCGGTCTCGTCGGACATCGACACGCCGCGCCCGAACGAATACTCGAAAGCGTTGAGCCCAAGCCCGTGCAAAAATTCGCCTTCCTGATAAGTGTGCTTTCTGCCCGACGCATAAAATGCGTCGCTGTTGCCCGACGGTCCTATCCGTATCATTTTCGCCCCCAAGCTATGTCCCTGTGCACTTGCGCCGAAAGCTGTTCGGGCGTTTCAAACTTAGTTACGGGACGTAAAAATTTATAAAACCGCAAAATGACGTCTTTGTCGTATATATTGTCGTTAAAACCGTCGAGCATGGTTTCCACCACCGTTTTCGTCAATCCGAACGTAGGGCGCGCGCCCACGTTGGTCGCACCGCGATACAGCTTTCCGTCGATCTCGCAAGTAGTTCCGTAAACGCCGAGAGCGGGCAAAAGCTTGCTCGCGGGAAACTTTATGTTTGCCGTCGGGATATCGAACATACGTCCCGCGCCCCTGCCGCGCACGACCTTTCCCGTAACGAAAAACGTTTCGCCCAAAAGCGCGTTTGCGCGCTCGACGTTTCCCGCGCTCAACAGCTCCTTGACGGCAGACGTGGAAACGCGTTCGCCGTCGGCGGAAAATTTGGGAACGACTATGCAATCGAGCCCCTTGCGCGCGCAATAATCTTTAAGATAACCCGCATCGCCTTTTGCGCCCGCACCGAACGAATGATCGTAACCGCAAACGAACGCCTTGATGTCGTAATGCGACGTCAACCAATCCAAAAAAGCTTCCGCGCTCGAATTTTTAAGTCGGGTATCGAACCGCATGGGCAGTATGCGATCGCAAAGTCCGTCCAGAAGAATGCAACGCTCCGCATAAGTATATACCTGCTTTCCGTCGACATTGAACAGCTTGTAAGCGTTGTTGGAAAACGTCGCCGCCGCACAACCCAAGCCGTGTGCGCTCGCATACTCGCGCGCGGCGGCAATAAGAGCCCTGTGTCCCAAATGCACGCTGTCGAAATATCCGAGCGCAAGACACACCGATTCCGAAGTGAGTTCTTTCATTTTCAGTCGTCCTTTAAATACGTTTTCAGTTTGAGCACTCCGTCAGCCGACTGCCCTATGCCGTAAAACACGCCGCCGCAATATATACGCGCATCGCCGTCGAATACCGCGCGGAGCTTACGCCCGTGATCCAGATCGTCGCGATCGGCTGTATCCACGTCGTATCTTTCCAAGTCGACGGCTTTATCGGGCGGTATGAGCGCGTTCGGTCCGATACGTTCGAGCGTTTCAAAATCTATGCTGTCCTTTACGTCGAACATGCCCGAACGAGTGCGTTGCAAGTATGTAAGCGTCGCCAGCGAACCGCACATCTCCGCTACGTCGCGACATATCGAACGAATATACGTTCCCGCCGAACAGGTTATCGAAAAAACAAACTCGTCAAGCGCAGGCTGACAAATGAGCTCGGTATCGAATATCTCCACGCGCGACGGCTTTAACGACACCGTCTCGCCGCGCCGCGCAAGGTCGTAAGCGCGTTTGCCGTCTATATGCTTTGCGCTGAACTGCGGCGGGATCTGATCGATCTTGCCTATAAGCGAGCGCATTGCGTTGTATACGGCGTCGACGCCGGGTATATCCTTTGTCGTAGCGACGACGTTACCGAGCGCGTCCAACGTATCCGTTCTATAACCGAACTTGAATTTGGCGACATATGTCTTTTTATGCCCCGCAAGATAGTCGAACAGTCGCGCGGACTTGCCTACGCCGATTATAAGCACGCCTTCCGCCATAGGATCGAGCGTGCCCATATGCCCGACCGTCTTTTCGCCGAGTATGCGTTTTACGCGCGAAACGGCGAACGCCGACGACATCGACGGCGGCTTGTAAAGATCGATCAGCCCGTTCACGCCCGTTTTATCAGCGCGCCGCGCGCCGCGCAAAGCACCTTGTCCGCCACGTCGTAACGGTTGCCGTTGATAATACAGCCCGCCGCAAGCCTGTGCCCGCCGCCGCCGAATTTCCCCGCGACAGCCGCAACGTCCGCATTGACCGATCGAAACGATACGCGAAAAACCGCGCCCGGCTGCTCGCACATGGAAACGGCTATTTCCACGCCGTTTATGCTCGAACAGTTGTCTATGAGCCCCTCGGTGTCCTCAGACCTGCAATCGCACGCTTTGAGATCTTCCTGCGAAATTATCATGAGCGCGATCCTGCCGTTTTCGTGTAACTGTATGGACGTAAGCGCGCGCGCCGTCAGCTTTATGCGGTCGAAACTTTTACTGCAATATACGGCGTGATTGACTGCGCCTATATCGAACCCGTATTCGCTCAGACTTTTTGCTATACCGAAAACTTCGGCAGTCGTGTTGGAGTGCATAAAATGCCCCGTATCTGTCGAAAGCCCCGTATACAGCGTCATGGCTATATCGCGATCTATCAGTCCCGTATCGGCAAAAAGCCCGTACAGCACGGCGCACGTACTGCACGCATCGGGAACGATATGGTTTATCGCGCAATACCCGTCGTTGCTCGGGTGATGGTCTATGCCGATGCTGTTTGTCGCCGATGCCAAATACTTACAGCAATCGCCCAAACGCTTGTCCGTCGCGCAATCGACGGCGATAAACAGATCGTACTTATCGTGACCGAGCTTGCCGAACTCGGCATAACCGGGCAAAAACCCGAAAACGGCGGGGCGCTCGAGATCGCCGCAAACAGCGTCGGCGGACTTGCCGAGCTTGGCGCAAAGCAAGCGCACCGCAACAGCCGAGCTCACGCAATCGCCGTCGGGACGTATGTGTCCGCAAACGAGTATGCGGTCGGCAGCCTTGATCGCGTCAATTATCGCCGTCGTTGGATTCGTCATGATGTATATCCTTTATCACTTGCTCTATGCGCTCGAAATACGCCTGAGTTTTGTCTATGACAAAATTGATACGCGGAACGCCGCGCATTTCGCTGTTGGTCTCGGCGAGCTCGTGCCGTATATAACCGCTGCAACCGTTGAGCGCGTCAAGCACCTTTTTATCGTCGTTTTCGATCGTGACGAAAACAGTCGCATATTTGAGATCGCGCGACATTTCGGCATCGACGACCGTCACGC
>CANDGE010000108.1 GCA_947384195.1 uncultured Clostridia bacterium | reverse complement strand
AGATTGACCTTAGTGACTGGAGTTCAGACGTGTGCTCTTCCGATCTGAACGTGTGGTTTTCTTTCGTCAGTCCGTCACCCGACGCGAGCGCGAACTTCGCGCCCGCTTCCTTGTCCGTTTCCGTCGGCACTGTTCCCGTTCCGCCGCCGAGCGCGTACGTTACCGTATACTTTACGGGCGGGGTCGGCAAGTCCTGTCCGCCGCAAGCTACCGCCGCAAAGCACAACGCAAGCGTCGCAATGACGACAACTATCGTTCTTGCTGTTTTTTTCATAACTCTGTTCTCCTTTTATTTTACTCTGCGGTATAGGTGTACGCGAACGACGTTCCGTCCGCCGACACCGTAGCCGCGATCCTATAAACCGTATTCAAATATCTAAACGTAAACGAGTAAGTATCACCCTGCACGCTCGCAAGCACCATGCTTATTTCGGTGAACGACAAATACTTATCGCCGCCGTTTTCGTCCGTGCCGACCTTGATCTTAAAATCGCCGTAAACATATACGAGATTTCCTAAGAAGTGGATATTCAACACGCTTCCGTCGAGCGCGACTATATTCTCCCACCGCTCGTCGCGCGTAAGCTCGACGACCATCGTTTCGTCGTCGAAAGTGATGCGCACGGTATACTTCAAGCCGTCATCGTCGACAAACCCCGTTATCGTCTTGATGTTGTAGCCCGATACGAACATTTGCAACGGCGCGCCGTTAAACACTACGTCGCAATAGCCTTGATAGTTTTCGTAATTTTCGGGATCGAGATCGGCGGCGTTGCATTCGAGCGTATATTTACCGTCCGCCGTTACGTATGTGACGCGCCCCGCAGTCCTGCGGAAGGTCCTGACGTTGCCCTCACCGTGAATTTTGACCGTAATGACCCCGTCGCCGACAGTCCCGTCGAACTGCGTATACGTAGCGGTCTCGCCGTCGTAAGCATAGAACGTTATCTTTTCGCCGTCGATAGCATACAACCAGCTTTCCGACGATTGATATACCGCTCTGCCGTCTATTTCAAGCGTATCCGCGCCGCTGATGTAACTGCCCTTTTCGTCGCCTGACGGGATATACAAATGCCGACAATACGCGTTCCAACCGCTTGCGGTAAAGCATTCGAGCGCGACGCTTATATCGTTGACTTCTATACGGAAAGCGATATTGCCCATCGCTATCTTTTCGCCCATTTCGGGCACGTCGTTACCGGTGAGCACGACAAACAACGGCGGATCCGCGCTGTAAATATTGCACTCGCGGAACGCCATGCCGCCTATCCGAGCTATGTTTTCGCCCAACACGACGCGACGCAAAGCGATACAACCGTAAAACGCCGTGTTACCTATTTGCGTTGCCGCGGGAAGCTCCAAGACTTCGCCGACGCCGCTCGAACTCAATTTCGCGCAATCTCCGAACGCGCCGTCGCCTATAACGCCGACATTGGTGAACTTTACCGTAACGAGCTCCGCACAGCCGTAAAACGCCGTGTCGCCTATCGTCGTCACGTTATTGAGATCGATCGAACGCAGGTAGTTTGCGCCGAGAAACACGTTGTCGGCTATTTCCGTAACGTCGTCGGGTATTTTTATATCCAACAGATCGGCGCTGCCTTCCTGTTTATTGTATCTTACGAGCACGCCGTTTTCTATCTCGAACTCGGGTAAAAGCGTGATCTCCACACTGCCCTTTATCGCGTACTTGCAATCGCTCCACGCCGCTTTATACGCGTCCTGCGAGCCTTCGGGCACGACTATCGCAAAGTCGCCCGCGCCCCAACGGAACGGATCGTTCTCCGCGGAAAAGTCTATCGCTATCGGCGTTGCGGAAAGGAACACCGCGCGGCGCAACGTATAACCGTTTTGGAACGCGCGCGAACCTATAGCCGTAACACTCGACGGGATAACGACCGAAATGAGCGATACGTCGGTATTCACGTAATTGAACGCATTATCGCCTATCTCGGTGATATCGCCCGGTATCTCCACCAACTGCGACGTGCCCTTATAATCGACAAGCTTAGTCCCGTCCGTTATGAACCCGTCCGTGTTCATCGTAAACGTATGCGCGGTAAGATCCAGATTGAAGTACATCGTGCCGCCCGCCGTCACGTTGCCGTCGCCGTCCGAGATATACGGAACGAAAGTCAACAGATTGCCGCTTTCGCTTATGACGCACTCGCCCACATAGTCTATGCCGCTCGCCGTGTACCGTGCACTGCCGTAGCCGTCCAAGTACAAAACGCCGTCGCCGCCCGCCGCGTGAAATGTCCCCGCAACGCCGTCGTCGTATTCTATATAGATAGCTATAATGTCGCTCCCGCTGTTTACCGCGCTGACAATAAACTTGAACGACACGTATTGTCCGCTCGATTGGCTGTACTGCCATTCGCCCTGATAGTCCTCGTAATCGTTTGTGCCGTAATAGCTACCGCTCGAAATAAGCTCGAAATCGTCCGCAACGGCGTCGTATGCGTAAACGGTCGCATGACCGTAGCCGTTGAGCATGAGCACGGTATCGTAAAGCTCGCCGTTGTCGTAAAGCATATACGTGCCGCTTTCGTAGCCTTGGAACAAAACAAGCCCGTCAAACTTCGACTCCGACGGCGCGCCGTCCGTCAAAGCAAAATGCAGTTCGCCGCGCGTGCCGTCTTCGTACGTATATTCAAACAGGTAATCGTCGTACTTCTCGTCGTATTCGTACGAGCCGCTCGCACGCACGGCTATCTGATCGCCGAGCTGTTCTATATATACGGCGACGCCGTACCCGTCGAGCGTGAGATACGCCCCGCCCAAAGCGTCGGGACCGTCGCCCGCGACGTAATCACGGTACAAATATTGCCCCGCTTCGTCACCGAGCACGTCGTACGTATAGTTGACGTTAAGCCTGCCCGTAACCGTGCCGTCATCGTAATTGAATTCAAAAACATTATAGCTCAGCCCCGTGCTTTCGGAACTCGCCACAAAGCCGAGCTTATCGGGCTTGCCCGCACTCGAATAGATAGCCGCGCCCAAGCCGCGGTCTATGAGCGGATCGAACACGTAAATAACGTCGTCGCTTTTGCCGTCGGCGTCGCTGTAAGCCGCCGCCCACTGCGCGTAAAGCGTGACGTCTTTATCCGATATCTCAAACTCGTCGCCCGCAAGATACGGCTCGAACGGCGTGTTTTCGCTGTAAACATAATCGGCGACTTCCGTCCAACCGAGAAACCTGTAACCGTTCAAGCGATAATCGCGCCCGTCTTTTAACTTGACCGTTTCGCCGGTTTTGCCTATCGACGGCGTCAGCTCGCCGCCGTGCGCGAACGAACCCGAATTTTTATCGTATATTATTTTGTATGTATCTTTATCCTGCTCGTCGCCCGTAATATCGGTATACTTAGCGTAGTACGAAGTATCGTTTTCGGGGATAGTATCGGGCAACGCGACGGCATTGCCGACAAGCTCCGCATTGTCGTACCAACCGTCAAACGAATACCCCGCCTTTTCGACCTGCTCCGCAGTAGGCGGCGCGAGCGGATCGCCCGCGCTGCCGACGACGCTCGATATGAGCCTGTCGCCGTCCACAAACGCGACCGTCACGGTAGCCACGGGGGGGGGAGCCTTTGTCCCCGCACACGCCGCGCACAGCACAGCCGATAAAACGGCCAATGCGGAAACCGTCAAGATCGCTATTGATTTTTTAAGTCTGCCTGTTTTCATACGCACTCTCTATATCTGAATATAAAAAAATTCCCGATGCCGTTTTCACGCTCGAAAAAAACGTTCTTGCACGCCCTTGTGCTTGATGACCGAACATACTCGGGAATATTATTTGACGTATTATAGCATATGCAAAGTATTATGTCAACCGTTACGACATAAATTTCGCGGACGTTTTTACGCACGCATGACCGAGATTTTGACCGAAAAAACGATTGCGTTTTGCCCGTCGATGTTGTATACTTACATTGTAAATATTCACATCAAGGAGAACATTGTATCATGGCAAAAATGAAAGTCGTATTGGCGTATTCGGGCGGACTCGACACGACCATTATTATCCCGTGGCTCAAAGAGAACTATGACTGCGACGTCATAGCCGTCGCCGCCGACGTAGGTCAAGGCGAAGAGCTCGCCCCGCTCCACGAAAAAGCCAAAAAGAGCGGCGCGGAAAAGCTGTACATAGAAGACCTTACCGAAGAATTCGTAACGGACTGCATCTTCCCCACGCTCAAAGCAGGCGCGGTATACGAAGGCAAATATCTTTTGGGCACGTCGTTCGCCCGACCCGTCATAGCCAAACGCTTGGTCGAAATAGCCAAAAAAGAAAAAGCGGACGCGATCTGCCACGGTTGCACGGGCAAAGGCAACGATCAAGTGCGGTTCGAGCTTTCCATAAAAGCGCTCGCGCCCGATATGAAGATAATAGCGCCGTGGCGCATTTGGGATATCAAGTCGCGCGACGAGGAGATCGACTATGCGATAGCGCACGGCTTGGACGTGCCCGTGACCAAAAAGACCAACTACTCCATGGATCGCAATCTTTGGCACTTGTCGCACGAAGGCATGGATCTCGAAGATCCCGCCAACGAGCCCAAGGACGAAATGCTCATGATAAGCAAGCCCATAAAGGACACGCCCGACGTTGCCGAATACGTTACGATCGAATGGGTAAAGGGCGTGCCCGTATCCGTCAACGGCAAAAAGCTTTCGCCCGTTAAAATCATAGAAGCGCTCAACGAGATAGGTTCGCGCAACGGCGTCGGCGTCGACGACATGGTCGAAAACCGTTTGGTCGGCATGAAGTCGCGCGGCGTATACGAAAACCCCGCAGGCTCGATACTTTACGCGGCGCATAAAAATTTGGAAGAGATAACGCTCGACCGCGACACCGCGCACTTCAAAGAGCATATCGCGCTCAAATTCGCCGAGCTCGTTTACGACGGCAAATGGTATACCCCGCTCCGCGAAGCGTTGTCGGCATTCGTCGACGTCACGCAGGAATACGTCAAGATCGGAAGAGCGTCGTGTAGGGAAAGAGTGTCTACGACAGTGTA
>CANDGE010000107.1 GCA_947384195.1 uncultured Clostridia bacterium | reverse complement strand
ACGACAGCATAGGCGTCGGCGAGGACGGTCCGACGCATCAACCGATAGAACAGCTAGCGGGCTTGCGAGCGATGCCCGACCTAAACGTTTTCCGCCCGTGCGACCGCAGCGAAACAGCCGCCGCTTTCAAATTCGCGTTGCAATGTCGCGAGCCGACAGCCATCGTGCTGTCACGGCAAGACCTGCGTCAATATAACAAAGGCAGTCAAGCGGAATACGGCGGATACATTATAGACGATTGCGCCGATAAGCCCGACGTTTTGCTGATAGCAACGGGATCGGAGGTAGGCTTGATGTCCGACGCGAAATCGATACTGCACGATAACGGTATCGACGCTCGGGTGATCTCGATGCCCTGCCCCGAGCTTTTCGACAGGCAAAGCGACGGATATAAACAGCTCGTTTTGCCCGACGACGTCGTTACGCGCATAGCCGCCGAAGCCGCGAGCGCCGCAGGCTGGCAAAAATACATCGGCAATGACGGCGAAACGCTCGGCATGTCGTCTTTCGGTTCGAGCGGAGACGCGACAGAGCTTTTCCGTAAGTTCGGCTTTACGCCCGAAAACATCGCCGAGATCGCCGAACACCGCTTGATAAAAAATCGCATTCGGCATAAACAAGCGACATGACCTGCGCCGCTTCGGCGTAAAATATGTATAACATATTTCATATTCGCATGGATCGGGCACTTAATGTGACATTTATATGTGTCGCTTACGGAAAACAATAAGTCTATTATAACGGTGCGCCTTAATATCGATCAAGCAAACAAATTAACGATATGCTTGTGCATTTTGACCGCATACCGATACGTTTTGTATGCGCCGCTGTTTTCTCTCCGTTCTACCCAAAACAGTATAATATCGCTTCGGTCTATCATTGCAAGGTTGCGATAATAAATCGAAGTGTACCAATAGTCAAAGTCCTTTGTCGGGCACTCCAATGCCTCATACTCTTTTCGGACAAACCATCCGGGCGGCTTGCGCAAGTGCTTATCGAGCGCAAAACAAAACACCCTTTTGATATCGAGCTGCGGCTCGGTATTTTTCTTTTCGGTCACAAGGTCATAGCACAAATCGTCGAAATCACTTCTGCCGCCGAACAGAAAAATTCTCACGCCGCACGCTATCGCCTTGTCGATCTCTGTTCTCGTTCTTGCTATAAGATCATCCGTTATATCGACGTCGGAATGCCCGAAACACGAACAAGTTTGTTCAACTGTTGCCATAAAAAAGATGCCGCCCCTTGCGAGAGCGACACCGTAGAATGCACCTCTCGCATAGTTGCGACACTATTGAGAGTCCACCATTTTCATAGCAAAACGAATTCTACTATTTCAACAATCAGACCGCGATACCGTACATTACTACCTAATTAGTATCGTCTGATTAAATTAAAATAATAGAATACGCCCATTAAAATTGATGGACTGTTCTATTCTCAATAATGTCGCATTGCTATTATAGCACAATCGGTAAAAAATATCAAGAATTATCAACTTAGGAAATGAAAAAGCCACTACATTATGTAACGGTTTTCCGATTAACTATTATCGTTAATTCAAATCTTATTTTTATTCAAGAACACTACTCTCGTTTTCGGGCTTTATGCGGTAGGACGGGAATTGTAACATATTTTGAAGTAATCGAGATATTTTTTGAACTTATCTTGTGCCGCAAGGCAAGTATCGCGCAAATATTCTCTTTCGTCATTCCACTCTTTCAGTCCACGATAGTAGAACATTTTCAATTCGTCGTCGATAATAAAAGGAACAATATTGTGTTTCAGACATTCCTTAAATAACAAGAGTCTGCCGATTCTTCCGTTACCGTCTTGGAAAGGATGTATACACTCAAACTTGTAGTGAAAGTCCAACAAATCATCGAATGACTTTTCTTTCTCTGCGTTATATTCCGACAGCAGTTCTTTCATCTTTTGAGCAACTTCTTCGGGTTGCACCGTTGACATATCGCCCACAGTATTAGGCAATTTTTTATAATCTCCCACGGCAAACCAATCCTGCCGTGCGTCCGTCGTTCCGTTCTTTAACGTGCGGTGCAGTTCCTTTATAAACGCTTCCGAAATTGCTTTTTGGGCGTTTTCTATGATCAAATCAATACACTTAAAGTGATTAGCCGTTTCTACTATATCGTCGACTTTTACCGCACCGCCCCCTATTGCGATCGTGTTCGTTTCAAATATATAGCGCGTTTGGTCATGCGTAAGCCGACTTCCCTCTATATGATTTGAATTGTAAGTCAAATCGATTTGCACCTTATGATAAATACCGCCCGACAATTTTGCTTTCTTTTCGGCAACAAGGATTTCGAGCAATGCGGTAGGCTTTTCAATGCGTTTATTTGCCCTATCGGGCTTTTGCGCATCATCGGGTATATTCCACGTTTTGCCTGTTAAAAACGCCCCTTCCACCTTACCCATAGCGCAATAATTCCTTACGCTACGCTCGGACATATTCCATTTTTTTGCCGTTTGTGCAACCGATAAAAATTTCATTCTTTATACCTCGTTAATAAGTATATCATATTATCGGCAAAATCACAACAAATTAAATCAAAAATTCAATGGGTTTTTGCCGATAACGGCAATATCACAACAAAAGTCAAGTTTTACCATACTAACCGCTTGCGCGACAGACTGCTTGAAATACTTCCGAAGCGCAAACTATATGACATGCGGACAACATTCTATACACGGTGTCAAGAATGCGGCGTAAGCGAAATTGCCCGAAATTTATTTGTCGGTCATGCGCTTGGCGGTCTTGCCGATACATACACGGACATAAGCGACGAATATCTCATAAACGAAGCGCAAAAACTACGGTATTGAAAACGCAAAAGGCGTTTTCTTTCCCACCAAATCCAAAAACGCCGAAGTGGTCACGAATTCCCCGATTAACCAAGTAAAACGGGGTGCGAAGTGGTCAAAAGGTAATAAAAAAGCCCGCTTGGTGGTCAATGACCGCCATTTTGCGGGCTGTCTTGGTGGAGATAGTGGGACTCGAACCCATGACCTATGCGTTGCGAACGCATCGCTCTACCAGCTGAGCTATATCCCCAAACACTAAATTAGATTTTATCATATTTACGCTTGTTTGTAAAGTAAAATCGGGTATGTTTTTAACTTTTCTGATTTTGGGATTTTCCACTCGGTTTAATATCACTGTCGCCGCGCGGATACATTTATTCATCGCGCTTTGCCGACCCGACCATGGGCACGAAAACGCCCGCGTCGGCATCGGCGCGCGCCGCAAACTCCACCTGTTCGAGCCTTTTGTACATATTTTACAGCAAAATAATATTGTATAAATTATCTAAAACATTACGGATCTTGCTTTCTTATTCTTTCGGTTTTTTGTCCGTAGGATCGTATGTGCGTAAAACTACTCTGCCGAGATGTGCAATGACAAACGCACAACGTACGTCTTTGGGATTTATAGGCGCGCCGGTCATTTCGGATAAATACGTATGTATGTCGTAAGAATGTTTGACGGCATAAGTTATGTTCCGCATGACCGAACGACTTTCGATACCGCGCTGTTCGCCTATCGCTCTGTATATCTCGCTGAAATTGTGCGCACCGTTTACAAACATCATAACCGCATCGACCAAGCAATCGTAACCTTTATGATCGGCGTGTATTCCGCATTTAAGTACAAGATCCTCAACGGCAAAACGCAAACGCATTGTTTCTTTCGTGTCCATAATGTTTTTCTCCTAATTGTTTTACTGTAACAGTTCTTCTATCAACGAGAACAGTTGAGTTTCGTCATTGCTAAAAAGCAATGTAACATAGTAACGATAATTTTTATATTCTACTACCCCAAAAGATTGATTATCATCTTTTTTCCATAATACTTTATTATTATTAATAGTTATTTCATTGGTACATATATTCTTTTTTGTTTCTAAATCTTCTAAATGTATATTTCGCGGTGTAGCACTCAATTCAAAAACTATATCAAGTTCAATATTATACATACTCTCCGATACACCTAAAACATCATTATTTGCATTATCAATATAATTATAAGACAAAATGTCTTCTGATTTATCATACCAATCAAAATAACAATAAGATACATTGGCTTTCGCATTGTATTGTTTAATTGTTTCATCAACTTCTATAAGAGAATATTCACTTGAAGAACAATATCTTTCAAACGGCTCATTAGGAATAATGGCATTATTACCGACGAGAACTATCGGCAACACAATTGCAAGCCCGACCGCGACCGACGCCGTAGGAACGATAAAACCAAACCACTTTTTATTGAACTTCTTTTTTGTAACTTGTTCTCTCTGCGGAAATAAATCGGGATGCAATTCTTTTAATCTTTGCAAATTGCGTTCTCGGCGCTCTTCGCAATCCTTTTCCAACAGTTTAAGCAATTTACGTTCTTCAAACATATAACCACCTTCAATTGATTTGTAAAATATAAGCCGAATCGATATATGAACCTACTTTATATAAAGCTTCTCTCGTAGACGGAAAACCCGTAATGACCTTTAAAAATGCTTCCGTCCTTATCCCATAACTCATAGTATATTGTATTTCCAAGTATCCGTACGCAATCATTATATGATTGCCTGTTATCTGCAAATTACCAAGCTTATCAAAAGTTTCACCTTGCCCAAGTAAATATAAATCACTCGGTTTAACAAACAGCGTAGTTAACTTGTTATTGTTTACCGCATTTTTATATGCGGTATAATCGAATGACCCGTTCCAAACGGAATTATAAGAGATGCCGTAACCGACGCTGTTTATATATCCTGTAAGCCCCGATTTAAACTCTTCTTCCGATACTCCGGGAGCTACAACATTCGTCTGCATTCTATTATACAAATCGCGCATTACGGCGGGGACATATGTTCCGTCTTGCAATCTGTAATTGCCGTTTGAGTAGTAGGAATTCCAGTTAGGGATCATGTTTGTATAATACTTATCGTAAAAACCAACAGCGACGGTACCAGCTACCGCGCCGCAAGCGTTTTGCAACCCATTAGTCGCA
>CANDGE010000106.1 GCA_947384195.1 uncultured Clostridia bacterium | reverse complement strand
ACGTTTGAGGGGCGTGTGGGCAACCGTACGGGTTCAAGTCCCGTCCTTCGCACCATAAAACGAGTACGCATTCGCTTACTCGTTTTTTTATATTCAAAAACGTCGGCTAAACATTGTAAAGACCGACGTTTGCATTTTAACAAAAATTCTTTATCTTTTCGAGCTGGCTTGCGCTCAACGCGTTTTCGACGCGCATTTCGGCGTTTGCGGTAAGCCTTAAAAATTCAAGCTCGCGATCGAGCTCGTGAGCGGGATTATACTTACCGTCGAACGTGCCCACGCCGACACGTATGCCGCGCCGCAACGCCGCGCAGACCGGTGCATATCCGTGACCGTAGCCCGCAGATGCGGTCGGAGTTATTATCAGGGCTACCCCTTCCTGCGCCATTAGATCGAGATCGTCGTTATCCAAACACACCCCGCCCGCTATCGTGCATTTATCGAGCACGCCCATTTTATGCAAAAGCATTATAGGCGAAAGCTTATACTTCGCTTCGATCATTCCCGTTTCGTTTAGCTCGTAAGCAGTGCGAACGACCGCGCGCACATCCGAAGATATCAAATGATCGCACGCCGACATAAAGGCGTCTTCGTCTGACATATCGGTCAAATAAATATTACCGATCGCTCCGTCGCAAAACGGAGCATAAACTGTCGCTCCGACATCCATGCCGTGCCCGCCGCTATCGCTTCCGCAATATATAAGCTTATCGCAATCGGCTCTTGCCGTCATGATATTAGCGGTGCAAAACGCGTTGAATTTCATTTTACAAAACCGATCTCAAATACGCTTTGAATTTTTCGGCGAGTTCGGGACGTTTCAGCGCAAAATCAACGGTCGCAGTCAATGCGCCGAATCGGTCGCCCATATCGTATCTTTTGCCGTCGAACTCGTATGCGTATACCTTTCCGTCCTTCATCATGTCGCAGATCGCGTCTGTAACGCCGATCTCCCCGTTGACTTCCTTCACCTTTTGTATGCGCTCGTATATTTCGGGCGTAAAAACGTACCTGCCGAGCGCCGCAAGCCGCGACGGCGGGTTTTGTTTGGGTTTTTCTACTATACCGTCGCACCAAACGGTTTTTCCGTTCGTTTCGGTCGGGTTGATTATCCCGTATTTATCGGTCTCGCTTTCCGCTACCTTTTGCACTCCCACGACAAGCGCGGGCGTCGCCGCATATGCGTCGATAAGTTGTTTTGTCGCGGGCACGTCGGCAACTATCAGATCGTCGCCGTTGGACATGCAAAACGGCTCGTCGCGCGTAAACTCTTGCGCTTGCATAACGGCGTCGCCGCTACCGCGCGGTTCTTTCTGCATTCCGAACCGAATTTCGACGTTTTTACCTATGGCGCGCACTTTTTCGAGCATTTCCGGCTTATTCTTCAACGCCTTTTCCAAGCGAGCGCTATCGGTAAAATACTCGCGTATGGCTTCCTTTCCGGGCGCAAGAATGATAAGTATTTGATCTATTCCGCTTTGAACAAGCTCGTCGACTATATAGCCCAATACAGGCGTATCTATTACGGGCAATATTTCTTTGGGCACCGCTTTCGTTACCGGCAAAAATCTCGTTCCGAGTCCGCCGCACGGGATAATACCTTTACGTATCGCTTTCATTACGTGGCTTCGCTCCTTATGATAAATGCACGATAATGCGTCGACAGTTATCGCAACGACACCAGCCCTGCGTAGAAAGCAAGGCGTTTCCGTTTTGCGGCAAGCTCAATCCGCAACCGCCGCAGTTGAACATATCCTTTTTGTCGCTCGCGGCGGCGGGAACAACAGGCGGGAACTTGTTGTCGTTTACAAGGCTTTCGTATTCTTCAAACAATTTTTTGTCGAGTTGCAGACGCATTTGATCGAGCTCCGCTTTAAGCCGAGTAATTTCGTCAGCTTTGGAACTTACGAGCGCATTATGCTTATCGCGCGCTTCGCCGAATTTCTGCTTTGCGGCGTTTCCGTATTTAAGCGCGTCGCCGCGGCGTTTACATACGGTTTTGGACTTATCGTCGATATCGTGCATTTTTTTGTCGGCGGTCTGGAACTTGGATTTAAGACTTTCCAACCGCCTTACGCGCGATTCGAGCTCTTCCTCGCCCGTCTCATCCGCATTTTCGAGCTCGGCAAGCAAAGCTTCGTTATCTTCGATGTACTTTTGCAACGCGGCAAACTGTTCGAGCAATCCGCCCGCCGCTTGCTCGCATTCGGAAATAGCCTGCTTGGCTTCGTTAAACGCGCGCTTATGCTTGTTCATCTCGGCAAGCGATACGTCGCGTTCGAGCGTCAAATTGATCTTGCGCAACTCGATATCTTTCTTCTGATAAGCGAGCAAAACCTTGAACTTTTGCTTTAATGTTTCTTCCATAATCAAACACTCCTTATTATTGATCGTGATCGGATAGGTACCGAAATACCTTGCAACCGCATTGCGGCGGTCACGCTTTGCAAACGCGCGGAATTTGCATCGGGCGCTCGCATATAAATATCATACAGCTTACACAGTCTTGCGCTCAGTGCGGCGCTCGGCTTTTCGCAATCCGCGCCGAATTCGAGCTGCAATTCGTCAAGCTCCGTCCGCCCGCCGCCGAGCACGGCGCGCAACACCGAATAAAACTTACCGCGCTCTTCTATCGCCGTGTCGACGTCGATACCGTACCCGAGCGCAATAAGCGTTTTCCTAACGGTATATTCGTCGCGGTGCGGACAAACTATCAACGTTTTAGGCAAACTTTTTGCCGACAGCAAAATATCTCGTATGGCAAGCCCGCCCATGCCCGCAATAATCGCCTCGTCGCAATCGTAACTTATCCCGTCGCAACAAACGAACGACACATTGGGTTTACCGCACAATCGCTTGCGCGCTTTGTCAAGACATATGTCGCTTATATCGGATGCAATAACGCGCCCGCAAAGTCCGCTGTCCGCACAATACTCGGCAATCAGCCCGTGATCGCACCCGACGTCCGCCGCGACGTCCGCTTCGACTATAAGCGACCTTATGACGTCCAAACGTCCGTTCATTTATCTATCCGTAAAATCCTTTAAACGTTTCGACCTGTTGGGATGCCGCAGTTTTCTCAACGCTTTGGCTTCGATCTGACGAATACGCTCGCGCGTAACGCCGAATTCCTTACCTACGTCCTCGAGCGTGCGCGGATGCGCATCGTCCAGCCCGTACCGCAAACGGATCACCATTTCCTCGCGCGGGGTCAATGTGTTGAGCACCGCCGCAAGCTGTTCGCGCAACATACCCGACTCGGCATAATCCTGCGGAGCTTTGGACTTTTCGTCCTCCAGAAAATCTCCGAGATGACTGTCATCCTCTTCGCCCACGGGCATTTCGAGCGAAACGGGATCTTGGCTTATACGCTGTATCTCTATAACGCGGTCGAGCGGCAGATCCATTTCCGCCGCAAGTTCCTCGGGCGTAGGATCGCGTCCGAGCTTTTGCACGAGCATACGCGTCGTGCGCGCAAGCTTGTTAATGGTTTCCACCATGTGCACGGGGATACGGATCGTACGCGCCTGATCGGCTATCGCACGGGTTATAGCCTGCCTTATCCACCAGGTAGCATAAGTAGAGAATCTGAACCCTTTGGTATAATCGAATTTCTCGACGGCTTTCATCAAACCGAGATTGCCTTCCTGAATAAGATCGAGCAACTGCATACCGCGTCCGACATAACGCTTGGCAATGGCGACGACAAGTCGAAGGTTGGCTTCGGTAAGTTTTTTCTTTGCGTTCTCGTCACCGTCGGACATGAGTTTGGCAAGCGTGGTCTCCTCGTCGGCGCTCAACAGCGGTATCTTGCCTATGTCTTTGAGAAAAACTTTTACGGGATCGTCCGTGCCGATCTCACCGCCTATGAGCGTATCTATACTGCGCAATTCCGCGCTTTTTACCTGCCCGTCCGTTATCTCTATTTCGCTGTCGCGTATGATACGCATCGCTTCTTCGAGCTGGTGCGCGTCCGCGCCGCATTCGATAGTCAGCTTTTCGGCTATCTCGATGTTGGAAAGAAAACTGCGAGCTTTACCGAGTGCGATGAGCTTGGACAACGCATTGTTCATCTTGGACGTAAGTATAGACGCTTTAACGCCGTCTTTGAGTATGCTTAAATCGTTGTCCTCGAAAAGCTTGAGCGCATAATCCATATCCAATGCCCCCGCCTCGAGCGGGACCAACCTTTCGAGAATAACGTTATATTCGATGCCGCCTGCTTTCTTCGCTTCGACCAACAACTCGTCGAGCGCGGCAACAATGCCGTCGTGCGGCGTGTAATTTCGATCGTCCGCGACAACGGGCTGTTCGAGTTGTTTTTTTGCTTCTTTGCGTTTGTCCTTCATGTGTGACTCCTTAATTGCGATGAAAATCGAGCTTTTTTCTTTCCATGCTCAATTGCTGTATCCTTTCGAGAATAGACCTTTTATCGTCGTCTGTTTTAAGCATTTCGTTTAACCGCGATATTTCTCTTTCGAGCACCGACCGATACAACGAGTTCTCTATATCGATAAATCTTTTTTTATTATCGCCGGGCAACGGCTTGTATTCCGCAAGCGCGGTGAGCACGGGGTGCTCGTCGCCGAACTCGGTAACGACATCGGACTGAGTATATCCATTATGCTCGCGACACCAGCCGTAAAGCTGTTTTGCGAACGCATCGGGCAATGCCGCCGCGACGTTTTTACCGAAATCAACGTAATCGCACGCGCGCGCTATGCTCGACAAAAAGAACTTGACGGAATCGTCGTATTCGACCGCACGCTCGACGGGCGGCGCGTCTTGCTTTTGCTCCGGCTGTTTCACGACCGTTTCAAAGTGCGCTTGACGCTTTAACGCGTCCGTAGAAAAACCCGTTTTTTGCGAAATGTACGTAAAATACTGTTCCTGCTCGATAGGATTTTCGAGCGCGGTTACGACCTTGGTGCTCTCTATGGCGAATTGCGCTTTTTGGTCGGGATCGTTCACGTCGTACCGCGCTGCGAGCACGTCTATCTTATATGCGGTGAGCGGAACTGCGGCGTCGAGCAAACTTCGATATCCCGCCGCCCCGTCGCGCTTTAT
>CANDGE010000105.1 GCA_947384195.1 uncultured Clostridia bacterium | reverse complement strand
ATAGCTAAAGCTCTATGGTGCCCACTGGCATAGCCAGTGGTTAAATTAATTAGTATCGTCGCAAGCGGCGCAATGCCCGCATTGCGGATGTAAGTTTACGGTGTGCCCCGAGTGCGGCGATATAAAGCTCGGCGAACGCAACACATGCGACGCCTGCGGCTATTCGTTTTCGCCGATCGCAAAGAAAACGGAAACCGCTCCCCCGCCCGACGCAAGATCGGAATACGATTCCGCGGACATCGTCGAGCTGTGGAGATCGCGCGTGCCGTACGAGAAAACGATCGTAGCGTTATTCAAGTGGATACCGCGGATAATGAACGTAGTGCTTTTCGCATGCCTGATAATCGCGGCGATAATAATAGTGCAATACGATTCCGCCGACGCATTTGAAAAGCTCGCCGAGATCGACGGCACGTTATCCACGCTGACGGTGCTTTCCGCCGGAATAGGCATATCGATGATATTCTCCGACTGCGGCTTTTTTAAGACCGACTATATCGTGTTACGATGCTCGGCGTGGCTTAGAAGATCGAATTTCGATATTTTGTCGTACTGCAAAAACAAAAACATCGATACGGAAAGAATGATGAGCATGTACGAAGAGACCTTTAACGATTGCGCGAACAGCATGTATTTGCGTTACAACAAAAAAGCGACCGTATCGTCGTCAGTCGCCGTCGCCGTGTGCGCCGCGATCTACATGATCGCCGCTATAATACTGTCGGTGGGCATAAACGAATCGGTCAATGCGATAATTGCCGCAGTCACGCTCGACCGACCGATAAGCATCGAACAGTTCGAACTTGTAAAGCTGATAACGCCGCTCGTCATGCAGATAGCGGTGATGGCGACGCAAGCGTTTATAAAAGGCGCAAAAACGACGAAAGCCGTCGCTTGGCTGGACGCCGAACTTTCTGCCGACAAATCCGCGCTATAACGTTGCTTTGACCAATCTCGGCGCTTTATCGAGCGACGGCACTATGTAGTCGGCATGCGCTTTGAAATCGTCGTCGCCGAACAGTATGCCCTTGACGGCGACGGTAGTCATTCCCGCCGCGCCCGCGGCGGCGATCGCCGCCGCCGCATCGTCGTATACGATACAGCGCTCGGGCGAAACGCCCAAGACCTTTGCGGCATACAGGTAAATATCGGGCGAATTTTTGGACATACCGACGTCGTCTGCCGTAAACACATGCGAAAACAGATCGGATATCCCGTTGTTTTTCAAGCACGACAATGCGAACTCGGCGCAAAGGCTGGTCACCGCCGCTATCTTCACGCCCGACCGCGCGCACTCGTTCAAGTATTCGCGCGCGCCCGATAAAAGCCCGACGGTATGCGCGTACGCGTCGCGCGCAAGCTCCGCCCACTCGTTCATCAACTGCTCGGGCGCATCGTCGAGCTTATAATGATCGATCGTATAGTACGCCGTTGCGGTAAAACCGAGCGCGACTATCCCGCGCTTATATTCGGTAGTCGGTTCGAGCCCGCGCTTGCGCAAAAATATCTCGTCTATCTCGTGCCACATGTCGACCGAATCGAACAGCGTACCGTCGAGGTCGAATATAGCCGCCTGTTTATGCAAAACGTCGCTCATATTCACCGCCCGCTCCGTTTTATGTCCGCGACCAAGCTCATGCCGACGTTCATACCGTCGGCGACGGCCTTTGCTATCTGCTTGATCCCCGTCGTACAATCGCCCGCGGCATACAGTCCCGCGATATTGGTCATACCGCGCTCGTCCGTCTTTATCGCGCCGCGCTCGTCCGTAAACACGCCCATGCTTTTTGCTATCGCGCCGATGCCCATCGTGCCGAGCGCGACAAACAACCCGTCAAGCTCGACGATCCGCCCGTCGCAAAGCTCCACGCCGCAAAGCCTGCCGTCGCGATCGAGCGCGCGCGTTATCTTTTGCGTATATGTTTTAGGCGCGGCAAACGACGGCTTTTCGCCGTCGGTAAACAGTGCGATATCCCCTACCGCGTCGGCAAGCGCGGCATACTCGTGTTCGGCAAACTCGCCCGCGCCTAAAACGCCCACGCGTTTTTTACGGTAAAAAAACGCGTCGCACACCGCGCAATAGCTCACGCCCTTTCCGTCGAACTCTGTCAATCCGTCAATGTCCGCGCGCGCCCGCGCCGCGCCGACGGCTATAACGACACGCCGTCCCGCCATCTCGCCGCGCGCCGTCGCTACTTTAAACAACCCGTCAAGCTCGCGCACGAACGTGACTTCGCCGTCGGCAACTTCTACGCCGAGCGCCGCCGCATGCTCCAAACCATTTCGGTACAGCTCCGCGCCCGACACTTCGCCGACGCCGTAATAATTTTGTATGCGTTCCGCACGGTGCAAAGCCGACGCGCCGTTATGAACGAGCGCGACGGTAAGTCCGCCGCGTACGGCATATACAGCCGCGGACACGCCGCCGGGTCCGCCGCCTATAACAATGCAATCGTAAATTTTTTCGGTTTGTTTATCCATAACACCGCCGCCCTGATTTTTCAGCCGTTACTCGGCAAACGCGCATAACGCCGCGATAGCCGCGATAGCCGCTATCGTCGTGTCAAGCCTTGAATACTTCGTCGAAAAAGCCTGAGTCCGACGGAACTATTCCCGCGTTCAAAAGGTGCGACACGTCGCCCAAGCCCTTGCACCGAAACGCCGCAACGCCCTTTTCGCGTTCTTCTGTCGCGACCGTCGTAACGGACGTCGGCGCGACGAAAAAGCTATGCCACAACACGGGCGCGGCTATGCCCAACAGATACGACAGCGCGACGAACTGCACGCCGAGATGGCAAAAGAACACGACGGTTTTGTCGTTGCCGCCGTCGGTGCGGTATAACCGCCCGTCGCGCCTGTAACCGTAATCCGCAAGTATCCCGTCAATGCCCGACCGAACGCGCTCGTACTGCGCCGCCACATCGCCCGTGCTCATGAGCGCGCCCGACTGCCAGCCGTCCTTATCGTAAAGCTCGGGCTGTTTTGTCCAATACGTCGGCATAAGATCCCACGGTATGCGCTTTTCGCCCGTCAACGGATCGTCTATCGGGATATAGAACTCGCGCAACCAATCGTATACCGTCGCGTCGCGCCCTATCGCTTTGAGCGACACGTCCGCCGTATCGCGCGCACGCCCGAGCGGCGAACAAAAAAACTTATCCACGTCCCAAGTCTTGACGCGCTCGGCAAGCGCACGCGCCTCGCGCCGACCGCGTTCGGTCAGCGTATCGTTGACGTAATCGGGATCGCCGTGTCGAATAAATACAAGCTTCATAGAAAAACACTCTCCGTAGAGAGTGTAACATTTTCCGAAGTATAAGTCAACAAAGCGTCAACCGTTTTCCTGCTTGTAATGCGTGTTAAAGCTGTCGGACTGCTCGTCGTATACAGCGAGTATGATGTTTTTGAGCTCGTCCTTTGTCTTTATGCCGAGCCTGTCGCACAGCCACTGCTCGTCCTTATTTATCTCCGACAAACCCGAATACGAAATGCCGCCGTCGACGATGAGCACGTTACTGAGCGCCGCCTTTTGTATCTTCGACTTGTCCAGATCTTCCATAACGAGCGGCTTTTGCGCGCCGACGGGCATGACCGAAAGCTCGCCGCTCGGCTCGAACACCGCATACGCCACGTCGGTGATATCGAAGTAACCCTTTTCGCGCAGCATGGACAGCAGATCGTTTACGTCGATCTTGCTCTTTTTGAGCTCTTTATAATTTATCTTGCCTTCGTAAACGAGCGTGATAGGCTTGCCCTTTAAAACGCGTTTTAAAAACGCGCACTTCCTGCCGACGATCGCAACAAGCAAAGCGAGCACGAAAAATATCGTCATCGCTATCAAAAAGTAATAGAACGGCGTTTCGGTGTTGGTCGCCATTTCCGCGGCGATCGAGCCGAGCGATATTCCCACAGTGTAGTCTATAAATTCCAACTGCGCTATCTGCTTTTTGCCGAGAAGCTTGGATATGATGAACAAATACACAAACGCCACGGCAGAATCGATAAGCACCCAATATATGGACTGTATTCCGAATAACATAAACGTACTCCCAAAATGTTTATACGTTTGGTATCTTTAATTGCGGCGGTTTTTATTCATGAGCCGATCGAGAAAACGGCGCAATAAAAATCGACCGTTTATGCGGTCGTTAATTCCGAATGCAAAATATATTATGCGACTACGCCGAAGTTCTCTCCGATTCGCTCGAAATAACGGGCGTGCTTGTTATATGCCGAATACGCACCGACTATATCATTATCAGTCCTAACAATGCGCTTACTGCGCAGTGCAAGATCTTGACCTATAACGACGATGGAATTTCTCGCTTCGCTCCGCATGACAAAAAGTGCGAGCGGGCGTTCTCCGTCGGCAAACAACGCACGGAAAAACAAACAGTATATTGCCTGTGCTAAACTAACACCCCGCGGGAGTTTGACAATTACGCACCGCGCATTATTATTACGCATTCCCGATCCCCGATCGAGATGCGCTCGCTACTTCTTTTTCTTGGTCTTTTTGACGTAACGGAAATCCTCTTCGCGGCGGTCGGCGCGCTCCCAACCCTTCTTTTGCGCGAGCGTAGCCAAAAGCTCCTTGACCCAACGCACCGAACGGTCGGATTTGAGATTGACGCGCATAGGCACCGTTTCGTACTTGCCGACCGTGCCGACGTTGCGGAAATTGTATTTCGTGCTCTCGAACTCCTGCGGATCGAGCGCCATGTACAGCGTAAGCGTTTTGCCGCGTATGGCAAACTTGGCGTACGTAGTGCGTCCCATATACCACGACTCGAAGCTCGTGCTCAGCCGCGGCTTCATGCCGTAACGCAGAAGTTCGTTTTTGATCGCGCTGTACCGCGCCTTGGTCTGACTGTCGGCGCGCATGAGCTTGGTCGAAAAATCGCGCGGCGCTTTGTCCTTGGCTTTAAGGTCCGCCGCGGCGGCGCTTTCCAACTCCTGCTTGGACTTATCGGGGCTCGCAACGTATTGCAGTTTTATCAACTTGTCTTTTACGAGCGACTTTGTATCTCTGTAATCGGGACGGAAATTGCGCTTGGGCGTATCGACGCGCGCAAGCCCGTACCGCTCCGCCATCGCCGCGACAAGCTCCTTCGCCCAACGCGCCGCACGGTCGGACTTGACCTTGACGCGCATAGGCACGTCGCGGTACTTAGCCGTGTCGCGCACGTTATTGAACACGTATTTGGTGTTCTCGAACTTTTCGGGATCGAGCGCGAGATACAGCGACAGCGTTTTGCCGCGTATGGCGAATTTGGCATACGTCGTTCGCCCGAAATACCAAGATTCGGAGATCGGAAGAGCACACGTCTGAACTCCAGTCACTAAGGTCAATCT
>CANDGE010000104.1 GCA_947384195.1 uncultured Clostridia bacterium | reverse complement strand
TAGATGATTTGAAACCTTTCATGAGAACTGACGAATATCTTGGCGTTCACGCTGGAGTACCACTTGAACCAGATGGCAGAATTAAACCAATAGAAAATGCGAGTACTGAGCAGTTAGTCTATGACCGGAATTTCAAAAATGTCAACACTTTTGTTAATGATAAAAGAACAGTATTGTATGGACACACACCTACGAGTTATATCAATGGTACGGGAGAAATTATACGATATCAGAGAGAGAGCGGTATAGGCTATTCACGTGTTCACATTGATACGGGGGTATATCTCACAGGTATACTTGGATGTTATTGCTTTGATATGGGCAAATGCTTTTACGTAAACAAGTAAAACTTAAAGTGGGGTAAAGAGGGGTAAAGTATATATGTTTGCTCAACAACAGAAAATAAAATCAGCCTACAAAATCTCAATTGTTGGAGATTCCATTTCGACTTATATAGGATACAATCCTTGCAATTACCCGGTCTATTATAAAGACGATAGGGCCTATGACAATGAAATTGAAAGCGTAGATGATACTTGGTGGAAGCAAGTAATAGATACCCTGAGCGGTGAGTTGTGCGTCAACAATTCCTATTCCCGCAGTCTTGTTGCCGGAGATTATGAATCTTCAGCTTGTTCGGCAGAACGTTGCTCCAGACTACATTCCGATGCTAAGCCCGATTTGATCTTGATTTACATAGGAACGAATGACCGTGGGTTTGAGGTTGATGTTGGTATTGAGTCCCCGCAGAACACACAAAAGTTTTACGGCGCTTATCAAGCCATGTTGAGACAGTTGAAAACAAATTATCCTTCAGCAAAAATCATATGTGCTACATTGCTTATGGGCAAATTAAAAGATACCGTTAATCTTGCTTACGATCGCTTTATGAGAAAGGATGACAGATATAACGAAGCAATAAGATTAGCCGTAAAAGAAGAAGGATGTCTATTAGCAGACATCGCACTTTCGGACGAACGCTATGAAACATTAGACTATTGTCATCCAACAAAATGTGGGCATAAGCTTATGGCAAAGCTTTGGATTGAGGCACTAAAATCATTGCTTTAAACCAATCAAGTCTATTTATATCGTATTTTAAAATATTTAGTCGGAATTTCCCCATAAAGCGACACGGGGCAACAAAATAATTTAAAAAAACGGTTGTAACTTATTGACATCTACTCACCTGTTTATTCGGTATCATATAGTATGTCTAAAACTCAAGCTGCAAGTCACGGCGGAATAAAGAATATGTGCAACGAAGATTAGGGGATTTCTTTCATTGGTAGTATTCAGTCCAGATATTCCATCGAAAGTATAGAACGTAATGAATTGGAGTCAGAAGGATCGAGTTGCCATCTGCATTGGGTTTCGCATGTTGATGAGGCTGATGTAATCGATAAGTACAATAAATATGAGTACTATAGAAGGTCATCGATAGCGGAAGCAATTTATCTCATGTTTAGAGAAAAGTTAATACAGAATGTCGATCAAGAATTGCTAAAGGAATATGAGTACAAGCGTTGGAGTGCCTATATGCGTTCTGAAGGCTATATAGAGCTTGGCGATAAAAAGGATTATATTGCAAAAACACATCCATTATTAGTTTCTTATCAGGCTTTATCGATAGAAGAACAAAATAAAGATGTAATAAGAACTAATAGGAACTAAGTATTATGATATACGATTTAGAAAGGCGACAGCAGATATGGGAATAATTAATTTTGTTACAGCCGTTTGTTTCGTTGTATTGACGGCCGAAGTTTTATACGTGGTGATCAGTTTTATAGTAAAAAAACAGAGCAGATAGAATTGCATTTTTGAGAAGTTTCCAAAAGGCAAATGTGCGATAATATATTTTTCTGTCATACCGTTGTTTTGTATTGGTCATATGTATGCAGGGGCAGATTTCTTCTCTGTATTTTTCAATGCAGTCAGCCAAATCATTAATTTAGTTGTCTTAAAATATTCGACGTCATCAGTTCAAGCTCTCTTTGATGCTAATTTTTTTTATAAAATCACAATTTATTATTGCTTTGTGTTAGTTGGCATTAATGCTGTGATATTTATTTTTTCGTTGGTTGGACAACGTTTATGGGAGTTTAGGCAAACGGTCGAATATAAAAACGGTTCAAATGATAAATTGTTTATATTTGGCAATAACACAAACTATGGAAACGATTTAATTATATGCGCAAAAGATTGACATCGGCGGCGTACCGTGATAAAATAGTAGGGTTAGATTATCGGAAGGCGGAATTGCGTTGTTCGCCGCCCGTAACATCAGAAAGTCTTTGGAGGCATTATGAAGTCAACGTTAGAGAAAAACAAGTGCGAGGCTGTATTTAAGATCGCGCTTACGCCCGACGAGTGGGAAAAGGAAATCGAAAACGCGTACCAGCGCACCAAGAATAAATACAAGATACCCGGTTTCCGTCCGGGCAAAGCGCCCCGTCGCTTTGTGGAAATGCACTACGGTGCGGGCGTGTTTTTCGAGCCTGCGGTCGATCTGTGCGTAAACAGAGTGTATCGCGAGCAATTACAGGCGCACCCCGAGCTCGATGTGTTCGGTCAGCCCGACGTAAGCTTCGATAAAGCCGAAAACGGCGACGCGTTTGCGTTTACCGTAACGGTCACGCTGTATCCCGACGTCAAGCTCGGCGAGTATAAAGGTATTAAACTGCCCAAGATTGAGTATAATGTAACCGACGAGGATATCGACGTGCGTATCAAAGCGGAGCTCGCTCAGGCGGCGCGCACCGTTTCGGTCGATAGACCCGCGGAAAACGGCGATACGACCGTTATAGATTACGTAGGTACGGTCGACGGCGTGGAGTTCGACGGTGGCAAAGCCGAAAAGTACGAGCTCAAACTCGGCAGCGGCACGTTTATCCCCGGATTCGAGGACGGGCTTGTCGGCGCTGTCAAGGGCGAGGAGCGCGACGTTAAGGTCAAGTTCCCCGACGAGTATCATGCGGAAAACCTTAAAGGCAAGGACGCGGTGTTCCACGTGACCGTGCACGACGTCACTACGGAAGAGATCCCCGAGCTCACCGACGAGTTTGTCAAAGAGCGCGGCAGATACGAAACGGTCGAAGAATACAGAGCGGGCACTCGCGCCATGCTCGAAACGTCGTTCGCTTCGCGTCAGCGCAACGAGCGTATCGACGCGGCAATGAAAGCCGTTACCGATAACGCCGAGTGCGAAGTTCCCGAAAAGATAGTCGCGGCGGAAGTCGACCGCATGTGGGACGAGTTCGCCCACCAAATGTCGCATTACGGCATAAGCCCCGAGGACTATCTGAAATACAATAATTCGACGATCGAACAGTTCCGCGCGGAACGCAAAGAGCCCGCCGAGCGCAATGTCAAAATGCGCCGCGTAATGCGCGCTGTCATCGAGGCGGAAAAGCTCGAAGTCACGCCCGACGAGATCAAAGCCAAGCTCAAAGATCCGCAAGTGCGCGCGGAGCTCGAACATGTTGTGCATCACAACGGCGGGAGCGTGGAAGAATACGCGTACAACGATATACTTACAGATAAATTTTTCGAGTTCCTGCTTGCCAACAACGAGTTCGTGACCGAAGTCGAAAAGGCGGACGCCGCGGACGGCGCGCAAAAACCCAAGGCGAAAAAGCCCGCAGCAAAAAAACCTGCGGCAAAAAAGACGACCGAAAAGCCCGCGACGGATACGTCGAACGGCGATAAATAGCGATCGGCGTTGTAAATGATTTTGCCTAAACAACGTATAAAAAACAATCGTACGGAGAATATCATGGATAGAAGGATAATAACCGACAATCTTGTGCCTATGGTCGTTGAACAGACCAACCGCGGCGAGCGGTCATACGACATTTATTCGCGGTTGCTCGAGGATCGAGTCGTGTTTTTGACGGGCGAGGTCAACGACGTGACGGCGGACTTGGTCGTAGCTCAGCTCATGTATTTGGAAAGCACGGGCGCGGACAAGGACATTTCGTTGTATATCAACAGTCCCGGCGGCAGTGTCACCGCGGGCATGGCAATATACGACACGATGAATTATATCAAGTGCGACGTAGTCACCATTTGCGTCGGTATGGCGGCGAGCATGGGCGCATTCCTGTTGTCGAGCGGGGCTAAGGGCAAGCGGTTCGCGCTTCCCAACAGCGAGATAATGATCCATCAGCCGCTCGGCGGCGCGCAGGGGCAGGCGAGCGACGTTGCAATCACCGCCGAACATATCCTTCGCATAAAAAAGCGCTTGAACACCATTATCGCGCGTAACTGCAATCAGCCGCTCGAAAAGGTGGAACGCGATACCGACCGCGATTATTATATGTTCGCGGAAGAGGCCAAGGCGTACGGGCTTATCGACGGCATAGTCGATAAACGCCCCTAAATAAGCCGTTTCACAATAGCCTGCGTGAAATCTTGCTGTCGTTTTCGGCGATAACTGCGTTGCAACCGCTCGACGTACAGTAAACATACGACTTCGCGGTTGCGCCTTGTTCTCACTCGAAAACGTCGACGCGATCTATTCACGCCGCTATCGCTCAACTGCTTCGGTGTCGGATACGTCAAACTGTGTTTTATCGGTCTGCGCCGCGCCGTCACGCTCCGTGTCGGCGGGTCAACGCTCGAAAACGCCGAAGCCGACGTTTGTCGGGCGACGCCGATCGGGCTTTTGTAATGCCGAGCGTAAGCGATCGAATCGATAAAAATTCCGAATTTCGCATTCGGGATCCCGAGTTATAAAAAATCATATCAATCAAAATCAGATCGGAGTATAAATGACCAAAAAGAATATCGGAAACGAAGAACCGCATTGTTCGTTTTGCGGTAAGCCCGAATCCAAGGTCGAGCATTTGATAGCCGCGCCGGGCGACAGCGTTTATATCTGTAACGAGTGCGTCGCGATTTGCCGCGAACAGCTTTCCGAACAGCGCGAGCCTGTTGCGGATACCGTTGCGTTATTGCCGCCCGAACAGCTCAAAGCGGAGCTCGATAAGTATATAATAGGGCAGGATGCGGCTAAACGCGTACTGTCGGTAGCGGTTTACAATCATTATAAGCGCGTTAATTACAACCTTCGCAACGTAGGCAAGCGCAAGTCCGACGACGAGCGCACCGTTGCGGAGCGCGACAACGGCGACGGAGTAGAACTCAATAAGAGCAATATCCTTATGTTCGGTCCGTCGGGTTGCGGTAAAACATTGCTTGCTCAAACACTGTCAAAGATCCTTAAAGTGCCGTTTGCCATGGTGGATGCGACAACGCTCACCGAAGCGGGATACGTCGGCGAGGACGTGGAGAACATACTTCTGCGTCTTATCAAAAACGCCGATTACGATATCGCGGCGGCGGAGCGCGGAATTATCTACATCGACGAGGTGGATAAGATCGCGCGTAAGAGCGAAAACGTTTCT
>CANDGE010000103.1 GCA_947384195.1 uncultured Clostridia bacterium | reverse complement strand
AGGTGGAACCGCGTGCGACGAGCGGGGGCGCACAACCCGCGATCAGTATTGCGGCGGCGTCGGGCATCGACCCGTCAAAGACGGGCGCGGGCAGTGTAAAAGGCAATGGCTTCGATGGCTACTCGGAAACGCGCGTGCTGTATTCGATAGACAAGCAAACGGCGGGCACGCACGTCGTGGCGGGTTGCGGTGCGAACATAGGCAAAAGCTCGGCAATGCGGCTCGTGACGATCAAGCTCACGCATGTGCGAGGCACGATATCGTTCAAACACTATGTGGCTAATATCGGCGCGGGCACTGCGCTTACCGAGTTCGATGCGATGCTCGACGACTCGCATTTAACTTACGAGCATGTATTTATCGTTCCCGCCAATTTCGATATGGGCGGCTCCAAACACATAGTTTTTGAAATAATAAACGACATGCCCGACGGTGCGGAATTCATAATGGAATGTACGACCGTAGAGTTGGCATAAAGGAGACGATCGCATATGAAAACAATTTCCAAAATTAATCGGCTGATATCGGCGGCATTGTGCTTGGTTTTTGCGTTTGCCGTTGCCGCGTGTAGCTCGCCGAGCGATAACGGCGGCGGAAACGGCGGCGGGGCGGGCGACGACGAAAACAAGTTGCCTACGGGGCGCGATCCGTACGTGTTGTCGGTGGATATCACCGCCATGCCGTACAAGACCGATTATACGGTAGGTGAAACATTTTCGCCGGACGGTTTGACGTTCGATTCGCATTGGAACGTCGACGGCGAGGAAGTAGTCATCGATATGAACTATTCCGATTGCGACGGATGGACGCACCGCGACGCGCCGCTCGCACTCGACGTAACGGAGATAGTGTTCACTCTCGAAGGGTTCGAGTTCGGCGTGCCTATAACCGTGGAACAGGGCAAAGCGGACATCCCCATGCACGGAACCAAACTTTTGTTGAGCACGACGGTAAGCGGGAGCAGTTCTACGAGCATAAAGGAAAACGGAACGCAACTCGACGAAGATATCGTGTTCGATCACGTCGTATATTCCAAGCCGACGCAGTACAAGCTCAAAGGAGATATCGGCGGCAATAAGCCGTATCCCGCGCTTGTCGTTCAGGGCGGCGGATTAAACGGAACGCAGACGGCGGGCAGTCGCACCAAGGTTCGGTTTATGGTCAAAAACACGGGCTCGAATCCCGTAAGTATGCACCTGTTTTACGATTACGGCAATGCCGGCGGAAATATCGGCGGAAGCAAGATAATGTATCTCAAATCCGACGAAACGGCTGTGTCCGAGTTTACCGTCCGTACCGATCTCGTGCCGGAAAACGCCACGCCGTGGTTCAAGATCGAGTTGTTGGCTAACGCCAACGAAACAAGCGTTGCGGTCGCGGGATACGATATAGGAAGAATAGAAAACGGCAAGTACGATCTATCGATAGAAAACGGCGAGTTCGGCGACGGCGTTACGAGCGTGATACGGGAAAAAGGCGCGGCGTTGCCCGCAGGCACGATAAGCAGTGTTCGGGGCACGCTGATGGGTTGGTATAACGCGCTCGATCCGTCCGAAAAATGGTATGCCGACGGCGACGGGAATGTAGATTTTGCAATGCCCGAACACGACGTCGTGCTTTCGCCCATGTCCGTCACGACCGATTTCCAATCGGTGGCGGTCAAGCCGCGTGAAACGAGCGGCGGCAAGCGTCCCGAAGTCCATAACGGCAAGCTTGCCAAGATGGGCGAAGCCGATTACACTTCCGAAGGCTATTCCGACACGAAAGTAAAATACACCGTATATTCGAGTTACGAAGAAGACGGCGTGACGAAACCCACCGTAGCGGGCTCGCCTGTCATAGGCGGTTGCGGCTCGCATTTCGGCGACGACAACGACTACGACAGGTTGTTTAAGTTAACGTTTACGCATGTATCCGGCGCGATCGATTTCGATTATTGGATCGATATCGAATACGAAAAATATATGGTTAAACGATTGACGACGGCGCGCGGCACGCTCGATGCGCAAAACGCGTCGGTCACCGTCTATCTCGTGATCCCCAAAGGCTTTAAAGTGTACGGGAGCGGCGGCAGTAATTTTCATATCGATCCGCTCGCAGATCTCACCGAAAACGCGGTTTTTACGATAGAATGCGCATGGGCGCGTTTGGCATGAGAAAAAGGAGAAGCAAACTATGAACAAAAAAATATTTTCCGTTAAAAATATATTGCTTTTGGTAATGTACGTCGTCATCGTCGGCATACTTATAGCGGGCAATACGGTGTATTTCATATTCGAGGGCGCTGTCGGTATGCACCTTCTCGGTTCCGGTATAAAGGTCGATTCCGATAAGGCACAGCAGACACTGGCAAAGGGCGATGAACTCGTGCAAGAGATAGCGGCGGAGGGCATAGTACTGTTGGAAAACAAAAACGGCACATTGCCGCTAAGCGTGGGTGCCGGCAAATATAAGGTCAATCTTTTCGGCGTCGGGTCCACGGACGACGGTTTTACGTATTCGGGCATCGGCAGCGGCGCGTCTACTATAATAAAAGAAGACATAGTGGAAGGCGGCGCAGTCAAGTTCAAGCGCAATCGAGTTACCTTGCGCGAAGGATTGGAGGATAACGGGTTTGAAGTCAATGTCGATCTGCTGAAAAAATACGAAAGCGGCAACCCCGATGCGAAATTCTATTCCGACGATCAGGCTATACTCAATAACGCGAAAGCGTTTTCGGACACCGCGATAGTCACCATATCGCGATATACAGGCGAAAATGTGAGCGTAAACGAGCTCAAAGACCCCGATAAGGACAGTCTGTGGCTCAATGACAAAGAAAAAGCAATGGTCGAATATGCGGCGGCTAACTTCGGAACGGTCATCGTTCTGATAAATTCCGCCAATACCATGGAAACGGGATTTTTGACAGATCCGCGCATAGACGCGGCGCTGGCGGTCGGCGCAATGGGACAATCGGGCACGAAAGCGATAGGCAAGATATTGTGCGGCAAGGTCAATCCGTCCGGCAAGACCGCATCTACCGCGCCTTACGATACAAAGGACGACCCCACTTATGTAAACGCCGTCAAATCGCACGGCGGCAACAATCAGATTTTTTATGCCGAAGATATTTATATAGGTTACAAATGGTACGAAACAGCCGACAAGACAGGCTTTTTCTCCGATAGATCCAATGACTACGGTACGGGTTATAATGCGGTCGTTCAGTATCCGTTCGGGTACGGATTGTCGTATACGGATTTTTCGTGGCGGTTAAAAGACGTCACCATGCAGGCAAGCGGCGAGGATCGCAAGCCGTTGCCCGCCGACGGGATCGTTCCGCATCGTAAAACTAACTTTGAAATAACCGTAGAGGTCACCAATACGGGTAAGACGGCAGGCAAGGACGTCGTTCAAGTTTATTACGAAGCGCCGTATTATCTCGGCGAGATCGAAAAAGCTTCGGTCAATCTTTTGGGCTTTGCCAAAACCGATATGCTCGATCCGGGCAAGTCGCAAGACGTCAAAATATCGTTCGATGCGTACGATATGGCGAGTTACGATTGCTATGATAAAAACAACAACGGCAAAAAAGGTTGGGAGCTCGATCCGGGCGAGTATAAAATAAAGATCATGGATTCGGCGCACGTTTCGTCGGAGATAGAAGACATCGAGCTCACCGTTCCCGAATTCGGAACGCAGGGCGCGCGGCGCGGCTATGTGTACTATTTCGATCCAGATACGAACGGTTATGTAAAGAATAGGTTTACGGGCGTTGACGCCGAAGCGGAAATGCCTATCGACGGCAATCAAGACGGAACGGGCAACGTTGTTTATTTGTCGCGTGCGAATTTCAAGGACACGTTTCCTGCCGTCAAGCCTGCGAATTTATCGGCAAGCACGCTGTCTGCCGCGAACGATTATTATTACAGAGGCTACGACGATGCGGAAAAGCAGGGCGTTCTCGAAATGCCCGTAACAGGCAGAAAAGACGGGGAAATGCTGTTTTTGTATACGCTTGAAAACGGCGGCAAAGCGTCTGTCAACGATTTAAAGCGCAGCGGGGCAAAGATCGTGCCCAATGAAGAGCTTATCATGGAGCTCGGCTCTGATTATAAGAGCGAGAAATGGGACGCTTTGCTTTCGCAGTTGACTACCGATGAAATTCAGGAAATGGTGGCGACGGCGGGTTTCGGCACGATCGCGGCGGAAAGTATAGGCAAACCCAAGCTGATCGATTTTGACGGGCCGAGCGGGTTTAACCGCAAGATGGCGTCGCTTTTGGAAGCGAATTCGTTCGCATGGACCGCATTTCCGTCTAACAGTGTGCTCGCCTGCACTTGGAACATAGATCTCGCATACGAAATGGGCTTTAACGAGGGCGACGAAGCGCCGGTAATGGGCGGAATAAACGGGTGGTACGCCCCTACCGTAAATCTCCAACGAACGCCGTACAATACGCGTAATTACGAAGCGTACAGCGAGGACGGCGTGTTGTCGGGATATATGGGCGCCGCGCTCATACGCGGTGCAAAAAACAACGGGCTCACATGCTATCTGAAACACTTTGCATTGTCGGAGCCGGGTTATAATCCGAATTATCTGAATACGTGGCTTACCGAACAGAATTTGAGAGAAAATTATTTAAAGGCATTTGAGATATGCGTTAAGGACGGCGGCGCTAACGCCGTAATGAGCGCGTTCAACCGCGTCGGCGCGGTGTCGGCTTGCAACAGTTATGCGTTGTTGACGCAAGTCTTGCGAAACGAATGGGGGTTTCGCGGCGTGGTCGTTACAGACTATAACTTCGGCGTGGTCAACGATCAGGTGCGTAGCGGAAACGACTTGCATTTGCTTCCGCCCGACAACGCCAAACAGGATTGGCTCGATAAATTCAGCAGTGCGGATGTGACGGTAGGTAAGCTCGCGGTCAAAAATGCGGTGTATTCGTACTGCAATACGTACTACACGGCCAAGACTTACGATCCCGATGCCGATTTCGGTCTTGCGGAAATGGAAGATCCGTTTAATTGGATAACACTGTTGATAATAATTCTCGATGTGCTTTGTGCCGCGGCGATAGCTTTCGGCGTATTCAGAGTGTTCAAACCGCGTAAAAAGAAAGCATCGGCGACAAAGTCGATCGGACCCGACGGCTCCGACGATCGATCCCGTACCGAAGAGTGCGGTTCGTGTGATATTCCCGACAGAACCGCTTCGGAGCAAGAGATCGAATCGAGCGAGCGTAACGAAACGAGCAGCGAATAGATCGATTGTGTAAAGCGCTGTTGCGATCGTAATAAGTCATAAAACAATACCGACGGGCATAAGCTCGGTCGGTATTGTTATGTCGCGGAATATATTGCACGCAAAAAGTGGCGGGCATGGCGAAGCACGACCGAAAAGAAAGTATCGAGCGAAGGCAAAGCAAAGCGCGATAAGAA
>CANDGE010000102.1 GCA_947384195.1 uncultured Clostridia bacterium | reverse complement strand
ACACTGTCGTAGACACTCTTTCCCTACACGACGCTCTTCCGATCTCCTTGTACTATTTTGGAGGCAATATGTCATACATCGATCAAGTACGGGCGGCGGTCGCCGCGAGAAACGCGGGACAACCCGAATTCATGCAAGCGGTGGACGAAGTACTTTCCACCATCAAGCCCGTCGTGGAAAGCGACGACGTTTATAAAAACAACGCCGTTCTCGAACGGCTCACCGAGCCGGACAGGCAAATAATGTTTCGATGCCTTGGACGGACGATAACGGCAACATGCGCGTAAACCGCGGCTATCGCGTTCAGTTCAACAACGCGATAGGACCGTACAAAGGCGGACTGCGGTTACACCCGTCGGTCGATCTTTCCATCATAAAATTTCTCGGCTTCGAGCAGATATTCAAAAACTCGCTCACGGGGCTTCCGATAGGCGGAGGCAAAGGCGGATCGGACTTCGACCCCAAGGGTAAATCGGACAGAGAGATCCGCGAATTTTGTCAAAGCTTTATGACAGAGCTGTACAGACACATCGGCGCGGACACGGACGTACCTGCGGGCGATATAGGCGTCGGCGCGCGAGAGATCGGATATATGTTCGGGCAATATAAACGGCTCAAAAACGTTTACGAAGGCGTGCTCACGGGCAAAGGGCTCACCTACGGCGGCTCGCTCGCCCGCACCGAAGCGACAGGCTACGGCTTGATTTATATCGTTCAAAACATGCTCGAAAAAGCGGGCGACGGCATAAAGGGCAAGACGATCGCCGTTTCGGGCGCCGGTAACGTTGCGATATACGCCGCCCAAAAAGCGACCGAGCTCGGCGGTAAGGTAGTAACGATGTCCGACTCCGACGGCTGGATATACGACCCGAAAGGCGTCGATCTCGACGTCGTCAAGGACATCAAGGAAGTCAAGCGCGGCAGGATATCCGAATACGCCGACAGAGTAGGCCGCGCCGAATATCACAACAGCGAAACGAGCAAAGTGTGGTCTGTAAAGTGCGACGTCGCACTGCCCTGCGCAACGCAAAACGAACTCGACGTCAACGATGCTAAAACGCTTATCAAAAACAAAGTCAAAGCCGTCGGCGAAGGCGCAAACATGCCGTCCGCGACCGAAGCCATAAACGCCTTCCAAGCCGCGAAAGTACTGTTTATGCCCGCAAAAGCGGCAAACGCGGGCGGAGTTGCGGTATCCGCGCTCGAAATGAGTCAAAATTCACAGCGATTGGCATGGAGTTTCGACGAAGTCGACAGCAAACTCAAAGGCATAATGAAAGGCATATTCGACAAAACGTCGGAAGCCGCCAAACAGTTCTCATCCCCCGACGATTACGTTTCGGGCGCGAACATCGCGGGATTTTTGAAGGTCGCGCAAGCAATGATCGCGCAAGGCGTTTAAAATTCGAGTTCGATAATGCGGGTCGCCGTATCGTCGTCCGTAAAACATCATCGATAAAACATTGCGAAAAATGCCGAACAAAACATTTTGCTCGGCATTTTTTCATGACCGCGATCGCACATCATCGTCCGATCGCCGATCCCGCACGTTTGTTGTTTACGGCTTTCTTTTTCTTTACCGCACCCGAAATAGCTTTATACAGCTGTATCGAGCCGAGCGCGATAAGGAATGCGCCGAAGCTCGCGCGCAACGCATATCCGCCCGCATATCGCGCAAGAAAGCTCCCGCACACCGCGCCGACGGCGGCGCACCCCATTATCGGCGCGGACTTGGAAATACTTACGTAACCGTTGTTTTTATGGATGATCAGCGCGACCGCCGACATCGGCACAAACGCTATCAGATTTATCGCCTGAGCCAAGTGCTGTTCGAGCCCGGCGGCAAGAGTCAACAACGGGATCAACAGCGTGCCGCCGCCCATTCCCATACCGCCTATTATCCCGCCCAATGCGGAAACTATTATTATAACATGTTGCGGAGTCATGCTATCACCGACTTTATGCCTATCGCTATCATCAACAATGCGAAAATAACGCTTATCGCAGTACCGTTGAGCTTGTCGAGCGCGGTAGCTCCTATTATCCCGCCGAGCACGACGCCTATGCACGCGCAAAGCACCGCCGTACCGTCGAAATACCCGTTTTTAATATAGATCGCCGCGCTTATGATACATATAGGCAGTATGACGAGCAGCGCCGACGCGTGCGCGCGCTTTGCGTCCAACCCGCCGAATTGCAACAGCGGGACGCACAGCATCCCGCCGCCGCCGCCGAAGAATCCAGACACGAATCCGACCGCCGCGCCGCCGCCGTATACCAATGCTTTTTTTACCTTATCGTTCACGTAAATAGTTTTTGTACGTTTTGCAAAAAATAACCGCGTAGTTGACATTCGGCGGGCAAAATATTTTGAACAATACCGCGATTTAGCCCCAAATCGTTTGCAATTTACACGCGCATATTATATAATATATGTTGTATAAGAAAAATTCTGTAAAGGTGTTTTACATGCACGCAATCAAAAGACTGAAGAACAAAACGATAACCGTCGTGCTCGCGATAGCGATCGCCCTTTCTTTCCTTATCGGCATCGATCTTTCGCGCGGCGCGGCACTCGCGGAAGACGACGTTACGGAATTTCCGCCCACGTCGGTCGGGTTAAGCAATCCCAACTTCGACTCGTCGTCGGGCAGTTATCCCGCTTCGCCGAGCTCGTGGACGGGCGCTGCCGCCGACGGAGGTAACGGCAGAGTGATATCGGGCGTCGTCGATCTTTCGGACGCTTATTTCGGCACTAACTCGGGCAACGAGCAATTCGAGCTCGATCAATACCCCGAATACGCCGACGACAAAAACAAGCCGCAGACCATTTTCGGCGAAAACGGCGAATACAAGGGCACCGACGAAAAGACGTTGCTCGTCAACACCGCGCCCGGCGCGTCCGTAGCGTACTCGTACAAATCGAGCGATATGTCGTTCTCGCCCAACTCGTTCTACCGCGTATCGACATGGGTCAAGACCGGCGATTTCGCACCCGATACGGGCGCGACCGTCAAACTTTCCGGGCTCGGCGCGAACTGCTCGTTCATCAACATAAACACCGTTAAGAATATAAATAAGGTCGACGGCATACCCGTACTGACCAAAGAAAACGATTTCGGTTGGGTCAAGTACACATTTTACGTGCGCACGTCCGCTTCGTATACGCGCACGACCAATTTGTTGCTCGGCGTCGGCGACGCAGTTTCGGGCAACGACGAAGATCCCGATGTAATGCCGCGCACGGCAAGCGGTTACGCATTTTTCGACACCGTCGAAGCCGAACGCATCTCGGCGCACGACTTCGCGACCGAGACGCTCAGCTTTGAACAAACGGACAAGCCCGACGTTTATCGAAACGCCGACGGCACGGCTATGGCTATCGATCTGTACGAGCCCAAGTCGTTCACCGCAACGGACGGCAAAGAGATCGGCACGTTCTCGCAAAACACCGAGCTTTGGGACACCAACGTCTACTATGACGAATACGGCGACAACAATTCGTCCACAGGCGTTGCGCACAGCTATATATACAGCTCCGAAAGCCGCATCACGAACTTCGATTCCGAATACAACATCCACGGCTTTACGCAAAATCCGTGGGCGCCGCTCGGCAGAGCCGAATACGAAACGGTCGCGGATATCAATCAAATGTTCGACGGCGCGCATAACGCCGATATCATGATGATAAACACGTACGACGGCAATCGCTTCCAAAGCGCCGCGTACGGCATCGGCTCGCCTACCGTCAAGATCGATCGGTTCAAGTACTACCGTTTCGGCGTTTGGGTTAAGGGCGACAGCGTGGAAGGTTCGAGCGGCATAGGCATTCTCGTCAAAGGCAAGCGCAACGGCGCAAGCAATTTCCGCACGCTCTCCACATATTCGGGACTCAGCGGCGACAGCACCGACAGCGCGCATTACGGCTGGAAAGAGCAGGTCGTTTATATCCGCGGATCGATGCTTTACGATTACGACGTCAAGTTCGAGCTGTGGCTCGGCACTCCGTCGTCCAAAGCGTCGGGCATAGCGATGTTCGACAACGTAACGTTCACCGAACTCAAATACTCCGAATACACGGGCATGTCGGGCGCGGACAGCGGCAATATTTTGACGATAGATACCTCCGCGGCGGATACGGGCATAACCAACGGTAATTTCCAAACGGTCGGCGACGTCGACGATACGGAAAATCTTAAATTCCCCCTGCCCGTTGCCGATTGGACGTTCGTAACGCCCGAAACCGCAGAAACCACGGGATTTTCCAAGGCGGAAGTAAACACTGACAATGCGGTTTACGGCATACTCCCCACCGACGACGCCAAATTTTCCGAGATACAGGCAAGCGGCGTTATCCCCGGCGTTAAAAACCCCGCGCATATGTATGCGGGGCTCAACAGCGCGTTATTGCTCTCGTCTGCCACGCCGACGGCTATCGGCTACAAATCGTCGGCGATAACGCTCACGAGCGGAAAAGGCAGTAAGATCACCGTCGATCTCGCGGTCGACGGCGTAACGCAGGGCAACGGCGCGGCGCTCGTGCTCAAAACGTCTACGGGCGGGGTCATTTCCACCATCCAAAATATCAAAACGACCAACGGCGCGTTTAAAACCTTCACTTTCTATCTCGATGCGCCGATGTCAAATCAGACGCTCAATCTCGAGCTTTGGCTCGGCATGGGCGACCGCAACAATAATACGTCCAACCTGTCGAACGGCAATGTTTACATTCGCAGTGCCGCCATGGCGGAATGGACGGTCGACGAAAACAGCACGATAGCGCAAGAGTACGCGGCCGTCTTGGCTCGGTACAAAACCGCGATAGCGACTGCCGCCACGCGCGACGCGCTCGACTATGCGGTATATTCTTTCGCCGCCCCCACACTCGATTACTACGACGTTTATTCGTATGCGGCAAACGACGGGTTCGGCGTTCCCTATTCGTGGAGCAGATCGTCCGCAAACGGCAATGTCATCAGCGGTATATTCAATACCGACGATATGAAAAACCTGACCGTTTACGACGGATTCGACAAGAAAGACCAAACAGGCAATATGCTGTACGTATTCAACACGGATATCAACCGCACTACGTACACCTATGACAATACGATAACGCTCGAAGCCAACAAATACTACCGCTTGGACGTTACCGCAAAAGTCCGAGTGACCGACGAAGTACGCAAAGACGAAACGTCTATCGGCGCAAACCTGCGTCTTACGGGCACGACGGCGGAATTTGCCAACATCAAAGACACTACTACCCTTATCGCCAAAAACAACGAGACGGGCGAAGAAGTGCGCGATCACGAAACCTTTAAGACTTTCTCCTTCTTTATCTCGACGGGCGACAACGGCGGCGACGTAGGCTTGGAGATAACGTTCGGCGGCGGCGACAGATCGGGCTATATCCAAGGCAAGCTCATCGTTTCCGATATTTCCATGAGCGAGATCGACAATCTCGATTACGAGGACGCCGAAAAAGACACCGATAACGATTATGTAACGACGGTAGCGCTTTCCGACACGACCGACGATGACGGTGACGACGACACGACGGAAGCTCCGTCGTCCGAGATCCAATGGTGGATATTGCCGACGGTAATATTCAGCGTGGCGTTGCTCGCGGTCAGATCGGAAGAGCGTCGTGTAGGGAAAGAGTGTCTACGACAGTGTAGA
>CANDGE010000101.1 GCA_947384195.1 uncultured Clostridia bacterium | reverse complement strand
GTGTTAAGCACGCCGCCAGCGTTCGTCCTGAGCCAGAATCAAACTCTAAAATAATCGTATAACCAATGGGACGAACCCATAAAGCTAACTGAAAATAAAAGTTTAATCGATTCTTTCTCAAAAACATACTGACATAAATAATTGACTTTGTATATTTTATAAAAAAGTCTAATTCGCTAAAATCTATTCACTTGTCAATGTGCCGTGCCATCCTTTCGTCGGACAGCTTAGTCATTATATCAAACCCCTAAATGTATGTCAAGCGTTTTCAACAATATTTTTAAAAATTTTTTAAAAAATTTTTTACGGCGATATTATATCGTTTTTAATGCGAAAAACGACCTATCCCGCTATGCGCGGCGCATACATAATATAATGAAATGCGATCGCGTTAAGATACGGTATCCGCGCAATGCGTTCATGTTATCAAACACTTGCAATTTACCTGTTGCGGTGATATAATATAGCTTGCCGATATTAATATCGGTAATATAACGACGCGACAGGCTTTATGCGCATAGACAAGTTTTTAAAGGTATCGAGAATAATAAAACGTCGCACCGTCGCCGCAGAAGCGTGCGATGCGGGCAAGATATACGTAAACGGCAGACGGGTCAAACCCGCCTGTGTTCTCAAGCCGGGCGACGTCGTGGAAGTGCGACTGGGCACGCCCATCAAGTTTACCGTAAAAGCGCTCAACGACAAAGTCGGCAAGGAGGACGCGCAAACGCTGTATGAAATACACAACTGACCGCCCTACCGTCGGCGCGGTGATAGTTTGCGCAGGCAGAGGCGAACGCACGGGACTGCCGTATAATAAGGTCTTGCACATGCTCGGGCATAAAACCGTACTCGAGCACGTGCTCGATACGTTTACGGATCACGGCGTTTCGCACATAACCGCTGTCGTTTCGCCCGCCGATCGTGAACGCATAGCCGAGATCGTTTCCGCTTATAACGGCGTTTCCGTCGTCGACGGCGGCGCTACGCGCGCGCAAAGCGTTGTTAACGGGCTTAAAGCATGTCGGTGCGATATAGTCGTCATACACGACGGCGCGCGCCCGTTCGTTACGAAAGAGCTCATTATGCGCGCGGTATCGTCTGCGATCGAACACGGCAGCGGCATTGCCGCAGTGCCGACGGTAGATACCGTCAAACGCATGGGAACGGACAAAGTCGTGCACAGCTTGCCGCGCGCCGAGCTGTTTAACATGCAGACGCCGCAAGCGTTCGACTACGCGCAGATACTCGAAGCGTATGAGCGCGTCGGTACGGACGGCGTGACGGACGACGCCGAAGCGTACGAGCGCGCGGGATACTCGCCGCGACTCGTCGACGGCAGTTACGACAATATAAAAATCACTACCGCGACGGATCTTTTACGGTTATCTCAAAACAACAAGATAGGCGTAGGCTACGACGTACACCGACTTGTCGAAGGCAGACCGCTGATCCTCGGCGGTGTACGGATAGAGCACGAAAAAGGTTTACTTGGACATTCCGATGCGGATGTGCTCACTCACGCCGTTATGGACGCTTTGCTGTCCGCAGCGGGACTGCCTGATATCGGCGTATTGTTCCCCGACACCGACGACAGATTCGACGGCATATCGTCATTAAAACTGTTGAAAGAAGTATTAAACAAACTGCGCGAACGCGAGCTCGAAATAGTAAACGTTTCGGCTGTGGCGATAGCGCAAAAGCCAAAGCTTTCCCCCGTCATAAAAGATATTCGCGCAAGCCTTGCCGCCGCGCTCGAAACGGACAACGCTCGCGTAAACGTTTCGGCGACCACTACGGAAGGCTTGGGTATAGTCGGCAACGGCGACGCGATCGCGGCGACCGCGTCGTGCATACTTTCGGAGCGCACCGAAAAATGAAAACTATGGACAAAAAAATCAAAAGGCGATTCAGTCTGCGCCCGATGGTCGTGGTATTGCTCGGGTTTCTCGTCGTCATGCTTGTCGGCGCGTTTTTGCTTGCCCTGCCGATATCCAATACCGACGGCAAGTGGATGTCGTTTACTCACGCTATATTTTGGGCGATGAACGGCGTTTGCGGCACGGGGCTCGTCGTAACGCCGACCGCGCTTTCATATACGGGGTTCGGGCAAGCGATACTGCTTATCCTTATACAGTTCGGCGGACTCGGATTTATGACCATGGCTACATTCGTGTTTATTATAATAGGAAAGCGCATAACGCTGAAAGACCGATTAGCCATACAGGAAGCGCTGGGACAGGATCAAATAAAAGGGGTCGTGCGCCTGGTACGCAACATAATAATAATGACGCTTGTCATTGAGCTTGTCGGCGCGGCGGCGCTCACTCCGTTTTTTTGCGTCAAAAACGGCGCGATAGGCGTTTGGCAGGCGCTGTTCACTTCGATCTCGGCATTCTGCAACGCAGGCTTCGATATATTGGGTCGGGTCGGCAACGAATACGGTTCGCTCTCCGACTACAACGGCAATGCGGGGATAATATTGATAGTGGCGTTGATCGCCATACTCGGCTCGTTCGGTTTCCCCGTTATCGACGACATACTGAAATGCCGTTTCCGCTATAAGCGTTATCGTTTTCACACGAAAGCGGTGCTTATCGTTTCGCTGTCCATCATGACTTTCGGAACATTCTTCTTTCTCGCGTCCGAATTCGACTCCCCCGCCATGCAGGGCATGAACGGCGGCGAAAAACTGCTCAACAGTCTTTTCCAATCGGTAACGGCAAGCTCGACGGCGGGATATTCGACGCTCGATCAGACCAAGCTTTCTTCGTCGGGCATGATAATGTCCGCCGTTATAATGTTTATAGGCTCGTCGCCGTGCAGTACAGGCGGCGGCATAAAAACCACTACGTTTGCCGTGCTCGTGCTCATGGGCTGGTCGGGCTTACGCGGCAAGGACGAGATATGCGTCGGCAAGCACAGCATAAGCTTTAAAACCGGTCTACGCGCCGTAGCGGTGCTTATGCTCGGCAGTGCGCTCATTCTTACGGGCGTATCTATAATCGGCGCGACCGACGGCATAACGCCCGTCGGATACATGCTTTACGATACAGTTTCGGCGTTTACGACCACGGGGCTTTCCATGGGCATTGTTCCGTCGCTTTCGGACGCGGCTCTGTACGTGCTCGCCGTTGTCATGTTTATCGGCAGGCTCGGTCCGCTCAGTATAGGCATGATGTTCGGAAAACACGACAGCGTCGGCATAAAATATCCCGCCGCAAACATAATGATAGGATAAAGGAGTTTCCATGAAAAAGAACAATCAATACGTCGTATTCGGACTCGGCAGGTTCGGCGTCGCGCTGACCAAAGCGCTTTACGAGTACGGTGCGGAGGTACTTTGCATCGACAGCGACGAGGAAAAGGTGAACGAGATATCGCCTTACTGCACTCACGCCGTCTGCGCCGACGCGACAGACGAACGCAATCTCGAACGACTCGGAATAAACAACATGGATATCGCGATCGTATGTATCGCGTCCAATATCGAAGCGAGTATTTTCATTACCCTGCTTTGCAAGCAAATGGGCATACCCAACGTCGTATCCAAAGCGAGCGACGAACGACATAAGCTCGTGCTCGAAAAAATAGGCGCGGACTCCGTGCTCATCCCCGAAGAAGCCATGGGCGAACGGCTCGCCGCAATGCTCGCAAAGCCTAACGTCGTCGAGATCATGACGCTCGCCGACAGTTTTCGCATGGTCGAGATACGCACCCCCAAGCGTTGGCAGGATAAAACGCTCATCGAACTCGATCTGCGCAATACCGAGCACGTCAATATAGTTGTAATTAAACGCGGCGACGAGATAATAACTTCGCCCGCAGGCGACTGCAAGTTGCTCGCCGACGATCTTATAGTTATAGCCGGCGCGGTCGCCGACATCAAAAGATTGAGCAATAAAGCAACGGGAAAAGCGGTAACGGAAAAATTAGACATACAGTAACGAAAGTCGGCATTCCCCCGCCGCACGGCGCCGCCGTCCTTAAACGCGCCGTAAGCCAGCGATCGCGCATACGCATTAAATGCGTTGAGGCATACAAACGCAGATCGCGATCGAAATAAAAATTTACATAAACAACGATAAAACGCCGCATCGAAATCCGTGTTCGATACGGCGTTTTACATATATTTGTTTTTAAACGGTCATTATTGCAAATTACCGTCGTCCGACGGATCGGGCGGCACATCGCCGCTCGGCGGAGGCGGAGCAAGCCCCAAAGCTTCCTGCGGCGGCGCGGCGCTCTCGCCCGCTCCGAGCAAAGTATTGGGATCGCGCACGGGAGTAGACGGCACAGGCGGCAGATAGCCGTAGCTTTGATAACCGGGCGATGACATGTCGCCGCCGGCGAGTTTGAGCATTTGATCTTCTATCTCCATTTCGGAAACGAGCAACGCTTCGAGCTCTTCTCGAGCGCGCTTGCGTTTCACCGCCACCGTTATGATGATTATAAGTATTATCAACAGCAACAGTATAATACCGACTACTATCAACCATAAGAGCATGTTCGATTCAAAGCTTGCCGAAATACGCACCCACAAACTGCCTTCGGGAAGGTCGTCGTTGACCGCCGTAAACGTTAGCGACACGGGATCGCCCGTTTCGTCCGTCACCTCGACGGTGATCTCCGATCTGCCCTTTGCCGCAAAGCTTATCGTAAGATAGCGGTTATCTTCCGTCAACGCCACCGAAACGATAGACGGGACTTTCGATTTGACGCTCAAAAATCTCAATGCTCTGCCGTCGGGATCGTCGAGATCGCCGAACAACTGCCACGCTTCCAGCCTGATCGTATTGGTATCGTCGAGATCGCGCAGGATATCGTCGGTACGGTCGTAGCGCACAAACGTGATCTCGTCGTATTTGAGCGTCGGCGGCTGATTGGTCACGACCGTAAGCATAAAGTACCTGCTGTACTCGCGCGAAGGATCGGCTTTCAACACATATTTGACGTTAACGCGTATGGGCTCGAGAGTGACGAGCTTCGACGCGACGATCGTCCACACATCCGAATCGTCGACGCGGTTGAATCGCACATAATCGGAATCCGCGCTGTTTTGGAGCGCAACCGATGTGAGCGAATAGAACTGCGACTGTCTGAACGTATAACCGTCGGCGCTTGTAAGAACGCTGTCAGATCTACCGTAGCCGAGCTTATCTTCGAGCTCCGGCATCAGCGATCCGATGTCTATCGTCTTTGTTTTGCAAGTCGCAACGGAGATGGGATTGAACGCACCGCTTGTCTCGTCCTGATCGTAAACGACGCGAACGTTTATCCTGAACGACGTGCTCAACGAATCGGGCTGAGTATTGGAATCGCCGTCGGCTACCGTTATCTCGATAGAGCCTTCGCCGTAATATCCCTCGTTCGGAGTAATGACAAACCATTGGTTAAACAGGTTTGTATTATCTTTGTTTTCGGGCTCGAGCCCGGCTTCGGCGCGTTTTTCGGCACGGTCGCGCAACAGATCGTCGGGGATAGTCTGCGGAATGGTCACCGTAAACAATGCCGACGACGTTACAGTCCCATCCGTTTCATTTAATACCGAAGTATATTTTTTTGAATACAACTCACCCATAATCGACGGTTGTTGCGAGAATATGCGCAAATACGTTTCGGACGCCGCGCTTGCAACGTCGCCGACCACGTCGGACCCGTTGTTGTCCGCCACAAAGTCGCCGATATAGAACA
>CANDGE010000100.1 GCA_947384195.1 uncultured Clostridia bacterium | reverse complement strand
TCTGCGCGGGCGACGGTTTGACCGCCATATTCAAGGACTTGTTGGTGGACAACATCATCGAGGGCGGGCAAACCATGAACCCTTCGGCGGACGATATCGCCAAAGCGTGCGACGCCGTTCCCGCAAAGGACGTGTTCGTGTTCCCCAATAACAAAAACATCGTGCTTGCCGCCAATCAAGCAAAGGCGTTGTCCAAGCGTACTATACACGTCATTCCGACGTCCAATATCCCGCAGGGGCTTTCCGCCGTGCTCGCGTTCAATCCCGAGGATACCGTAGACGGCAATCTAAAAAACATGAACGATGCGATAGGCGGAGTACGTTCGGGCTCGGTCACGTATGCGGTGCGCAGTACGCAGATCGGCAATTTCGATCTCAAAGAGGGCGATATCATCGGTATCGACGCGAAAGATATCGTCGCCAAGGGTGACAGCGTCAGCACCGTCACCGAACAGCTTATCGATAAGATGATGGACGACGACGTCAGTTGCATATCGTTGTATTTCGGTAACGACGTCAAAGAGGACGAGGCTAACGCGATTGCCGCAGATATCACCAAAAAGTACCGCGCGTGCGATGTGGACGTGCACTACGGCGGTCAACCGTTATATTACTTTATAGTTTCGCTCGAATAAGACCCCAAGCTAGCATAAAACGGTTTTGGAGCTTTCGGAAATAAAAGGAATAGGCGAAAAACGCCTTGCGGCGCTCAATCGGATGGGCATTTTCACCCCGTCTGATTTGCTGTTGCGTTTTCCCGATAAATACATAGACCGTGCGGCTAAAATAGATAAATCGGCGCGCGACGGCGACGAGATGTCGTTCGCGGGCAGGGTCGTCGCGCCCGCAAAACGCGCGTTTATAAGGCGCGGATTGAGCGTAGTGAATTGTTCGTTCGAGAATAACGGTACTGTCGTGCGCTGTTCGTGGTTCAATCAACCGTTTGCGGCGCGCAATCTCAAAGAGAACGATGTTGTATACGTCGTAGGCAAAGTAAAAAGATTCAAAAGCTCGTTGCAAATGACCAATCCGACGCTTTTGACGCCGCAAGCGGGCGACGGCGATATAGTGCCCGTATATAAAACAGCCATACCGTCGCGAACTTTTGAGTCGGCAGTCAAAACCGCGCTCGCAAACGTTCGAGTGGACAGTTTTATACCGAGTCGAACGGCGCGCGACTTCGGGCTTTTGCCGTTGCAGTCGGCGCTTAAAAGCGTGCATATGCCCGATAGTAAAGCCGAACTCGACGACGCTCGGCGGTCGGTAGCCGTCGAAAACATGTGTTACGTCATTTCGTCGTATAGGTTATTGAAGGATGACAAGCGTGATTTTACTTACGGCGCGACGGTCGGCGACGTCGATCGCATAGTAAACAGTCTGCCGTACGCGCTTACCGACGGACAGCGCGCGGCGGTCGACGCGACGATAGCGGCTTTGCGGTCGGACAAGCTCGCCAATATGCTTATACAGGGTGAAGTGGGTTGCGGAAAAACGGCAGTCGCGCTTTGCGCCATGTATTTTGCGGCGAAAAGCGGTTGTCAATCGGCTATAATGGCGCCGACGGAAGTGCTCGCGCGCCAGCATTATGCGACGATGGTAAAGGTTTTGGAGCCGCTGGGCGTAAAAACACAGCTTTTGTGCGCGTCTATGCCCGCCAAACAGCGCGAAACGGCGTTGTTCAATATAAAGTTCGGCGTTGCCGATTGCATAGTGGGCACGCAGTCGCTAATAGGCGAAAGCGTCGATTATGCGAATTTGCGGCTTGTCGTCGTCGACGAACAACAGCGTTTCGGCGTCAACCAGCGCGCAAAGCTCGAAAGCAAAGGGCACAAAACGGATATGATAGTAATGACCGCTACGCCCATACCGCGCACGCTCGCGCTGTCGCTGTACGGCGAGCTCGCGCAGTGCGAGATCAGATCGTTGCCCGCCGATCGTCCTAAAATACACACGTCGATAGTTCCGCCGCAAAAAATACAAAGCATGTATAAATACATAGCCGACAATGCGGTAAAGGACGAGCGCGCTTATATAATTTGCCCGCGGATCGAAGGTGCGGACGACGAGCCTACGAGCGTAGAAAACGTTTATGCGATGCTCGCAAAAACGCCGCTCGCCCCCGTCGTCGGGTGCATACACGGCAAAATGAAAGATGCGGAAAAGAACGCGGTAATGAACGCCTTTAAAAGCGGAGAAATAAAAGTGTTGGTGTCAACGACTGTCGTGGAAGTCGGTATCGACGTGCCGCAAGCGACCGTAGTCGCGGTCTACGATGCGGAACGGTTCGGGTTGTCGCAATTGCATCAGATCCGCGGACGCGTAGGGCGCGGCACAAAGGAATCGTATTGCTTTTTGCTTTGCGGCAACGACGATCCCGATAGCGTCGACAGACTGAAAAAGTTTTGTTCGGTGACCGACGGATTTTCGGTATCCGAGCTCGACTTTAAACTGCGCGGCGCGGGCGATTTTGTCGGATTGCGTCAGCACGGCAACGGCTCGTTGGCTATCGACGCAGATTTGATAGACATGTCGCGACGGCTTTCCGACGAAATCATCAAAGACGCCGATGCGTCGGACGCGATAATGCGTTCGCTCGATTCGTCCGAGTTTATACGTTCGGTGACCATGAACTGAAATGAGCTCGCGCGCACCCGTAAATTTCAGAGCGTTTCTCGTTGCGGCGATCGCCGTCACCGCGGCGGTATTTTGCGTGTATTTGTACATGTTTTCGCGTGCGGCGGGGATAGCGGTCGGTTGCTCGCTCATCGTCGCGCTCGCGTGCGTTTTTGTGTTGTTTGCGGTAAGGGTAAAGCGCGGTAAAACCAAGCTTCGCGTTGCGATAGGGTCAGCGATCGCGTTGATATTTTCGGTATGCGCGTTCGCCGTGGGCGTAACGACTGTCGACGAACGATCGGCGAGCGAGCGTTACGACGGATATTACACCGTGACGGGCAGAGTGTGCGCGGTTGATACGCGCAGCGGCGATTATAAAGTCGAGCTCGAAACTTTGGCATTTGACGGAAAACGCGTATCGGGCAATATGACGCTGTCGATACGGGCGAGCGAAAACAATATAGCGGATATGCTGCATTGCGGCGACGCGTTGACCTTTTTTGCGCGCGTGCACCAGCAAAAGTTGTTTTCTGACGGATATGTAAACGGGTATTCTTATCGAACGGATATTCGATTTTCGGCAAACGTAGGCTCCGACGGCGTGCGCGTCGCGTCGGGAAAGCCGTCTCTGTCGGAGCGGTTCTCGGCATATTTGCGTGCGCTTTACGTCGAAAACATGGGCGAAAAATACGGTAATTTGGCTTATTCAATGCTTACCGGCGATAAGCATGCTTTATATGCAGGTACTACGGAAGCATATTCGGCAGTCGGCTTGGGGCACATATTGGCGGTATCGGGATTGCATGTCGGGTTTATGATCGCGCTGTTGAGCTTTTTGCTGTCGCGCGTCGATAAAAGAGTGGCACTGCCGATAATTTCAGCGGCGATAATAGGCTATAACGCGATCGCCGATTTTTCGCCGTCGGTAGTCCGAGCGTCGATCATGGCTGTCGTATCGGGCGCGACATTGTTATTCGGCGGGCGAAAGGACTTGCTTTCGTCGGTGCTTTGCGCGTACTCGGCGATACTCGCCGTAAAACCGCTGTATTTATTCGACGTCGGATTTTTGTTAAGCTTCGGCGCGATATCGGGGATCGCCATGTTTGCTCCGCAGATAAAACGCGCGCTTGTAAAGCGCAATGCGCCGAATAAGACAGCCGACGCTATCGGCGCGGCGACGGCGGTGTCCGTCGGCATACTGCCGAGCGAAACGTGTTTTTTCGGCAAAATACATTTGCTCGCGACAGTTGCCAACGTGCTGTTGTTGCCGTTTGTTTCGATAGTGTTTATCGCGACGTTTTGTCTTACGCCGATAGCGGCGATACCGCATTGCGGTAAAATACTCGTAGTTTGCAAGTATTTGTTTGAAGCGTTAGACTATGCGGCGATCGGATTGGCGAGCATACCGTATACGGTCGTTCCGCTCAAAACGTCTGTCGCGGTATTCGCGGCATATCCGATAATGTTTTGCGCGAGCGAATTTTTTATGATAGAGCGCGGAAAACGCGTCGTAACGTTGTATTCGGTCGCGGCGTGCGCGGCTGTTTTTGCGGTCGCGGCTTTGTGATATGTAAAAATGCGGGATAGACATAAGCCTTATCCCGCAAAAACTCATTTATATAAAGTCGGCGTGTCGTCGCGCGCGAGCACTACGGTGTGTCCGTTTTGGAATACCATGATCTTGCCTTGCGGTAAAAGCTCGCAGTACATGCTGTCCGCCACGTAAACGTTGTGCGCGGGCGGTTCGATCTCTTCGTCGTAGAACAGCGTTATGCTTCCGCATCGTGCGTACCATCGCCCGTTGTGTTCCGCCGTCACGCCTTCCGATACGACGGTCATGTCAAAGGTATTGTCCGCGCGCAGTTCGATCTTGAAATCGAGCGTTTCGTCGCGGTCGATGCCGTACGGCGTGTGGATATATTCCACGGAATAACTGCCGCTCGCGTCAAAGTCGAAGTGTCGTGTTACGCCCGGCACCGACGGGCGAAGCATATCGAATCCGCCGCGCCCTTCGACGGTTATGCGTATCTCCGTTTTGTCGTGCTTGTCGGGATCTTCGGGGATATCCGCTATGTCTTGCGTGCGCGTCGTCGCTCCGACGTCGTTCGTTTGCGGCGTAATGCCGTCTGCGGCGGTCGCGTCGTTACAGGCGGTGAGCGCGACTGCGGATAATGCTATCGCCACGGGCAGGAGAAATTTTTTCACGTTTGCCTCCGAAAAAAGTTATTTGAGTTAGTGTCCGAAACGCCGTTTGATTTTATACGCGAGAATCTTGTCGATTTTAGACGTAAAAAATAAACGAAAAGGCACAAAAAACATCGAATAAACATTTGACAAAACAGCGGCGTTGTTATATAATAAACAGGCTAAGCAGATTCGATCTCACCGTTCGGGTATACTCGGAACGGTTCTACACTCAAAATAGTAAGTTTTGTATGTATACGAGTTCGTTTTTTGCGCGGCTCGTATTTTTTATTTCGGAGGGTCTTACCATTTTTAAAGAGCTTGTAACAAACGACGGGATATCGGACAGCCTTGATATCAGGGTAAAGGACGAAACGGGCGCAATGCTCGGCATCATGCGCGCAAGTCAGGCAAAAAGCATTGCCGACGAGCGTCGACTCGATCTTGTTATGATCACGCCCAATGCACAGCCGCCCGTATGCCAGATCATGGACTACGGCAAATATCGGTTCGACTCGGCTAAAAAAGCCAAAGACGCGCAAAAAAATCAAAAGAAAGCCGATCTCAAAGAAATACGTCTGTCCGTCACCATCGATACGGGCGATCTGAATACCAAGTCCAAGCAAGCGCGTAAGTTCCTTACGGACGGCGACAAAGTAAAAGTGTCCATACGTATGCGCGGGCGGCAAATGGCGCGTCCGCAAATGGGCGTAGACATCATGTACGCGTTTTTCGAGACGGTCAAAGACGTCGCCGCAATGGACCGCAAACCGTCGGTCGACGGCAGGAGCATAACCATGAATCTTATGCCGCTCGCCGCTAAATAATATAGCAATAAACTTTTTTCGGAGGATATAATCATGCCTAAAATGAAGAGCCACAGCGGCGCGAAAAAGCGTTTTCGCGTGACCGCCAACGGCAGAGTAAAACGTGCGCAACAGGGTAAAAACCACATTCTCAACAAAAAGCCGAGAAAGCGCATCATGAGATTGCGTCAAGGCGCGTATCTCAAATCGACCAAGCAAGAAAA
>CANDGE010000099.1 GCA_947384195.1 uncultured Clostridia bacterium | reverse complement strand
GTTTTGCGATATTTGCGACGGATGTATAGTCGAAGCTTGCGGACACGACGGTCATGACGGTTGCGTTTGCGGAAAATTATTCTCGTTCTGCGGAATGGACGATCGCGTGCTTTACGAAACGAGCGACGGCGTCGGAAAGAATTGGGCGGAGAACGAAATGAATTTGTCGGGTAAAAACGGCAGGACGGAAACGACTAAATTCTATATCCGCGCTACCGAGAATACTACCGCAAAACTGTATCTTAATTGTTCGGCTATATCAGGCTCGGATAAGTGGCATGTGGCATTTAACGCAACATGGTCGGTGACGGTTAACGGCGTAGATAAACAGAGCGCGACCGAACATCATGACGAACAGTTCATGGCGGGCGACGGCGTATCGAGCAGATTTTTGTATTATAAGTACGAGCTTGTTTGCGAGATAGAGCTTGTTGCGGGAGTCAATGAGATAGTGTTTACTTCTACCGGTAAAGAAGCGCTAAATATGCGCGATATCGCGTTTACGAATGTTGCCGACGCGGAATTATCGCTTGCAGATTCGAGCGAACATGCCGCGCCGCACGCATGCGAAAATACTTGTCCGACTTGCGGCGACTGTACCGACGCGACGTGCGACGTCGATGTTTGTAAGCCTAAATGCGAATGCATGCCCGCGTCCGAATCGGTCATATAACGTTTATCGAAACAACAAAAAAGCTCCCGCATAATTATTTGCGGGAGTTTTTGTTGTCGCAATATAGCGACGGGAGTTTGTAAAGCTTGCTTTTCGGCGTAATCAAAGCGTTGCCTTACGATAATAGTTTGTGCGGAGACGCGTGATTTATACGCCCGACGTAAAAATTATTTTACCGAATATATCAACGAAAAAATCCCGCAACGGCAAACGTCGTGGGAATTTTTCGTTATGTAAGGTTTTCTAAGGGGTAGTGAGCTTTATCGCAATAGGCAATATGCTTTTGGTATATCCGCCTTACACTTATATGTTGCGCAAAACTTTATATATTATTCGTCGATTCGCGATCGGAATGTTCGCATTTTTCGCTTGACAAACGCATATAGGTAGAATATAATAAAACAAACGTTTTAAAACGATTGTTTTAAATAAAGGAGCATATATGCCGCCCAAAGCGAAATTCACGAGAGAACAAATAGTGTCTGCCGCATTGCGGATCGTAGAGCGTGACGGCGTAGCGTCGCTTACGGCGCGTACGCTAGGGAGCGAGCTCGGAAGCTCGGCGCGACCCGTGTTTACCTTATTCGAGAGCATGGACGAAGTTCAAGCCGCAGTTAGGCGCGCTGCGCACGATGAGTATGCGATGTATGTGGAAAACGGCTTGCGCGAAAGCATTGCGTTTAGGGGCGTGGGCAGGGCGTACATAAAGTTTGCCGCCGAGCATACCGAGCTTTTTAAGCTGTTGTTTATGAGCGAGCGGTGCGAAGCGCCGAATATACAAAGCGTTATAGACGTTATCGACGGATGCGCGGATAAAATACGAAAGTCCATAGTCGACGGGTACGGAGTATGCGTTGAGCTTGCCGAAAGACTGTATATCCACTTATGGATATACACGCACGGTATAGCTACGCTGATAGCGACGGGCGTATGCAAATTTACCGAGCGGGAAATTTCCGATATGATGACGGACGTATTCAAGGGCGTATTTCGGCAGTTGACGGCGACGGAGAGCGAAATATGATCATTGCGAGAGACGTGTATAAATCGTTCGGGACTGCGAGCGTGCTCAACGGCGTATCGCTCGACGTGGACGACGGCGAGCTTATCGCGATACTCGGCGCGTCGGGCTCGGGGAAGTCGACGCTTTTATCTGTTCTGTCGGGATTGGAACGCGCGGACGGCGGGGAAGTCGTTTGCGACGGACAAACGCTCTCGGGCATGACCGATAAACAGCTCACCGAGTTTCGTCGGCGCACCGTCGGATTCGTATTTCAACAGTATTATCTTTTGGAGCATTTGAGCGTCGACGCCAATGTGCGTTTGGGTGCGGATCTTATCGGGAATAAGGCGTACCGTGACGAGATAGTCGCGGTGGGGCTTGCGGATAAGCTAAAAGCCAAGCCGTCGGAGCTTTCGGGCGGGGAGCAACAACGCGTATGTATAGCGCGTGCTCTCGCCAAACGACCGCGGGTGTTGTTTTTGGACGAGCCGACGGGCGCGCTCGACGAAGCGACGGGGCGGAGCGTGCTCGACCGTATTTTAAAGTTGAAACGCGAGCGCGGATTTACCGCCGTCATGGTCACGCATAACCGCAACGTTGCGGAAACCGCGGACAGGATATTGACCGTCAACAGCGGCATTATTACCGACGATATAAAGAATGCGTCGCCAAAGACCGCTTACGAAATAGGGTGGTAGTATGATCGTCGGCATAAAGGACGGGGTCAAGCTCGTCGGTATGATCGTTGTAAGCTTTTGCGCGGTATTCGTGTGTACGTTCTTTTTGAATTTTTACGTCGACGCGCTCGCAATAGCGGACGCGGTGCCGTCCGGATCGCAACCGCTGTATGACGCACAGCTTGCTACGGCTCGGTTGGTATGTGCGATAGCAGGCGGTTTTTTGGGCGTTATCGCGATCGTGACGCTTGTGTTTTATATAAAGCTGTTTATAGACGGGAACGCAAAAAGATTCGGCTTGCTCAAAGCCATGGGGTATTCGTGCGGAAGGATATCGCTCGCGTTTTGGGTGTTCGGGCTCGCGGTATTCGTCGGGTCGGGCTTGGGATGTTGCGCGGGGTATGCGGCAATGCCCGTCGTTTACGACGGGTTGACGATCGACGGGCTCGTCGTTTCGATAGGCTTTCACGCATGGTTGCCGCTGTCGCTCGTGCTTGCGCCGACCGTGTGTTTTTGCGCGTTCGCTTGCGGTTATGCGCGGCTCGCTCTGCGGCGAAATACCGTCGCTATGCTCAAAGGCGGGCAAAAAGCTTTACGCGCGAAAAAGGTGGCGGACGGCGGTCCGTCGTTCTTGATAGATATGCGCAGGGGCGTACTGCGCGGCAAAAGATCCGCAGTGTTTTTTGTCGCATTCTCGTGCTTTTGTTTTTCGGCAATGGTGCAAATGGGCGTTTCTATGCGTGATTTTAGCTCTGTTACTATGGGCGTCATGATACTTGTCATCGGCGTGGTTTTGTCCGTTACGGCGATGTTTATGGCGGTTACGACGGTCGTTGTCGGCAATGCTCGCAACATAGCGCTCATGCGCGCGTTCGGATACTCGCAAAGTGAGCGCGCCGCAGCGGTGCTCGCGGGCTATGTCCCGTTCGCATGTATCGGTTTTGCCGTCGGCACCGTATATCAGTACGGACTTCTGAGAATAATGGTCGATATCGTGTTCGCCGATATAAAAAACGCGCTCGAATATTCGTTTGACGTGCCTGTATTTTTCGGAACGCTCGCCGTATTCGTTGTTGCATATATGTCCGCTATGTTGTTTTACGTGCGTAAAATAAATAAGATATCGGTCAAATCGGCTATGCTCGACGAATAAGGTTTAAACACATATTAAGCATTGATTAGAATATGATTAAAAATACAGATCGTCGGTTTTTTATGTTGACAATACTATGTATTGCGTGGTATTATGTATTCGATAGTATACGCGGCATGCGTATGGGACGTATGATCCCGTAGGTACATGCGTAGAGGGCGGTTTCGGCTTTATCTGCGTTAAATCCGCTTGTGGCAGTGCCAACTGCAACTTGCGCGGGTTTGACTTGTACAGCTCCGAACCTGCTCGCGTCGGGCATATAGACCACGGTTTTGCCCGTAAAAATGTATTTATCGGTCATACACTCGTAAGGAGCTTATTATGGAAAGATATTTCGACAGCGGAGGTCGATCATGGACGCACAGTTAAAGAAAGGACTTTTGGAAGTGTGCGTGCTGGTGTCGCTCAAAAAGGAAGAAAGCTACGGCTACAAGATAATCAGCGATATTTCGCCGTACATAGAAGTTAGCGAAAGTACGTTGTATCCCATACTCAAAAGGCTTGAGTCTACGGGGTGTTTGACTACGCGCACCAAGGAGTACAACGGCAGGTTGCGCAAATACTATATGATAACCGAAGCGGGCAAGCGCAAGATCAAGGAGTCGATGATCGATCTTAACGATTTGCGCCGCGTGTACGAATTTATTTATCGGGAAGGGAGTTGATATGACCAAGTACGAATGGGAAAAAGAACTAAAACGGAACATCCACCGTTTGCCCGACGACGAGATCGCGCGGGTGCTCGAATATTACAACGAGTTGTTTGAAGATAACGTCGAGCGCGGCAAGTCCGAGCGCGAGATAGTGAGCGAGTTCGGCAATCCGTCGGACGTTGCGGACAAGATAATGTCCGATTACGACGGCGCGCTCGAAGACGACGATCCGTTCGATATCCCGCCGTTTGGCAAAAACGGAAAGGCAGACGAAAAGCCGTGCGCCGCGAGCAAGGTCGATACCGTGTTCGACGGGCACGCCGATAACGTCGGTAGCAAGATAGAAATAACCGACGAGCGCGGCGGCGTGAGAGCGCGATCCAAATGCGACGACGGCGACAACAGTCGTACATGGGCGCTCGTGGCTTTTATCGTGGTAAACATAATGACGGGCTTTGCGATATTCTTTGTGTTGGGCGCATTGTGGATAACGCTCGGCGCATTGGTCGTTGCGGGCGCGGCTTGCACCATCGCCGGCGGCGCATCGCTCGTGGTGTCGTTCGGACCGCTGTTCGGCGGCGCGTCGGCTTCGGGCTTGGCGCAAATAGGCGTGAGCGTTGCGGCGATGGGTGTGGGCATATTGATAGTTATAGGCGCAGTCATGCTGATAAGGCTGTATGCGAAAGCGACTAAAAAAGCGTTCTCGTGGTTATTGAAGGGGGTAGCGCATGAATAAGAAGTTTAAAATAACGTTGATTGTCGCGGCGGTGCTTGTCGTAGCGGGTGCGTTGGCGTTTGTGATAGGAATGTCGATACTCGGTTGGGATTTTGCGCGGCTCGACGGCGCCGAATATACGGCGATGAACTATTCCGTGCAAAGCGAAAACGAAGTTACGCGCGTTGAGCTCGACGTCGATTCGTTCCCGATAGAGATATCCCGCGGCGACGCCGTCGCGATCGATTATTACGATGCAAGCAATTCCGATGTGTCGGTCGCTTGCGAAAACGGCGTGCTTACCGTACGCGAGCAGTATAAATTCAAACCGTTTGAAACGGGTCTGTTCGGAATAGGACGCGGCGGGCGCAAGTACAGGCTCACGCTTACCGACGAAGTGACTGCAAGCGTATTCAAGGGCAACAACAGCAACGTGACGCTTATAGGCATGACGCTCGACGAGCTTACTGTCGAATCCGTAAATGCCGTTATGGTTTTGACCGATTGCAATATAAAAACGCTTTCGATAGACAGCACCAATTTGACGCTTACGGTAAAAAACTGCGAACTGGGCGCGATCACGGCGGACAGCGTGAATGCCGATGTTAATTTAATAGATTGCAACGGCGGCAACGTTAAGATCGACAGTACCAATCTCGACGTCGTAGTAAGCGGTTCGAGCTTTACCGAAGCGTTGTTCGACGGCACAAATTGCGGCGCGGTCGTAAAGGACGGCAAATGCGACAAGCTGACCGTCATCGGAACCAACGGCAATTACAGACTTAAAAATATCGTGACGGACGCGCTGAGCGTGCGCGCTACGAATCTTGACGCGAGCATCGAGTTGATAGGCGATGCGGAAGAATACACCGTAAAAACGCACGGGCGCGACATGCCACCCGAACGTATCGGAACGACCGATAAGCTGATAGAGTTGTCGGGCACCAACAACGACGTAAAGCTCGTGTTTGTCGATGATAGAGCTCTGTGAATAACGGGCGTAATAATAACCCCAAGAATAAACCCCGCCCGTGCGAAGTTACTCGCGCGGGCGGGGTTTATTCTTGGGGTATCATTGATCTGCAAACGATTATTTCTTTGTC
>CANDGE010000098.1 GCA_947384195.1 uncultured Clostridia bacterium | reverse complement strand
TGTCTTGTGGTTAGTAGGTGGCCCTCACCCCCCTACGACCGGGGTACGATTCCGGGTTGTGTTGCAAAAAAAAACCGGCCGGGCTTGCCCGGCCGTTTTTGTTGTGCCATTACTCCGAGATCAACCGCGCCGCGCGACATCTCGATACAGTGCAGCAACGCTTTTTCGGCGCAGGTTCGCTAGGCACTCGGCGTAGCCGAAGCCCGCCCGCGGCTTCGCGGGCATTCCCGATTTATCTATGCACGTCCGTTTTGTTGTGGCATTACTCCGAGATCGACCGTGCCACGCGACATCTCGGCACAAACTCGACACTAAACAAGTTCTAATCTTTTATCTCATGTAAAATAGCGGGATCGCGCAGGTTGCCGTCGTTTGCGAGCACTATCGTTTTAGAGATGATATCCGCAGTCATAGGATCTTCGTCCACGAAATCGAGCAATAGCGGTTTATCGACGCTGTATACCGTATCGAGCAAAAGATTGCCCTTGCCTTCTTTAAACACAAGCCCCGTACGGATATTTATCACATACGTACCGAACTGTCCCGCTACCTTGACGTTGTCCTTCAAGAAGGACACGTTTTCCAGCCCGAGGATCGCGACTATCGACTTCAACACGGCATGGCGCATTTCCACCGTAGACATGGCAAGCTCGAAGTCGTAAATCGTATTAGAACTTAACGTTATCATAAGATCGACGTCACGCAATGTTTCCGAAAAAGTTATGGCGTCGACGTCTTTAAGCGGCAGTATTTCGCCCGTTTTGCGTTTACAAAAAAACACGCCGTGCAGTTCGCGGTTGACGTTTTCGTAGTCCGCCATATACAGAAAATCGCACTCGCGGAATATCGCCGCTACGGTATCCGTCTTGTAGTACACCTTGCGCAAGCCGATATCGTCGGACACGCCCCACCCTTTGCCTTTGAGCGCCGCCACGCACTTTTTAAGATCGACGTTAAACCCCTTGAACCGCAACATTTCGTCCTGCTCTTTCTCTTGCTCGGACAACGTGTATATCTCGCGCAAAACTTGTTTGAACGGCTGTTTTATATTGTTGCGCACGATGTATCCTATCGCCTTGTCGAGCAAGCCAAGCGCTTTGAGCTCGACCGGGTGCGCGACCGTCAGCTTGCCGACAGTCATCGCTTTGCCGTCGACATCGGTAAACTTCCCGTCCGAATACACGCACGGTTTGCCGTCCGCCAAAAGCACCAGTTTGCTTATGACCGCTTGTATGATACGCTCGCGGCACATAGCCGCTATCTGATCCGAAGTGAACTCCGCGCGAGTAACCATGCACTGTTCAAAGCTCGAAATTATGCGTCTGAATTTCTTGTTGAGATCTTTTATACGCTCGCGTAATTGGACTATCGTTTTATTCTTGCTGACCTTTTGCGGGATAGCGGACAGCGTTTTACCGTCTTTATTTACGCTGTACGACACTTTAAACGCGCGCCCGTCTATATACGGGGTCACCGTGATACCGTCCGCTACGCACGGACCATACACGTCGCTCGGCGTATTGGATTCCATTTCAAATATGAATATGTTCGCATCCGAATACCCGGCGACGCGCGCGAGATTTTCAAACGCTATGTCGACGGTGCGACGCTCCGACAACTGACGTTGCGAGCCGAACTGCTTGCTCTCGCGCAAGAATTCGCTCAAAACCTCGTAACGCTCGCGGAGATCGTCATCATCATTTACGGGGATAAGACTGTATATCAAACAGTAATCTTTGTTGCGCGTTCCGTTTATTTTTTCAAGACATTCCGCCTTGGTTATCTTGCCGTTTACCGCATCGAAAAAACGTTGCGCGCGCTTGTGCAAGCCGCCGACGGTAACGTACTTCGCATTGTCGTAAATTCGTTTCAATTCGTCCGCAGGCACGGAAGAAACCATTTCGTCATACCACTTGCAATCGAACGCGCCGTCCTGAAAATCGGGATAGCTTATATCCGAAAACTCTTTTATCTTCTCCTCGCGCGCATCCTTTTCGTCGCCGTACAGCACTTCGTTAAGATGCGCGACAAACCAATATATCGCGAGCTTCAAGCCGGGTATATCGAGATATTTCGCCGTATAGTCGACGTAAACCGGATTGAACAACGCCGCGCGGATAAGCTCGTCGTGCGTTATCCCGTACTTTTCGACAAGCTCGACAAACAGCTCGTAGCTGTCCGTTTCGTCGGCGCGGTTGCACTTTAAAATTTTAGAGAACACTTCATCCTTATCGCAACCGTACGGCGAACGCACCCACGTAATACCGCGCAATGCGATTATCGCGCGCAAATAATTGTTTATCCCGAAAGTCGGCGTGCGCCGTATAAGATCGCTGTAAGGCGTTTGCAAACTGCCGCGTTTAAACTCGGCGTCGACCGCATCCGCTAAAAATTTTGTAAGCGCTTTTTTGAATTCGGGAAATTCGTAATCCTTCCGCAACAAATAATCGTTGCCGCTTTTTACGTCGTATACGTAAGCGAACCCGCCGTGTTTAAGCATGAAATACCGTGCAAGCTCGATAGATATCAAACCGTATTCGTACGCGCGTTTAAGCACGTCGTACGACGGGTGTTCTATCGCGTCCAAGGCAAAAAACGCACACTCTGCGTTGAGCAGTATTTTAACCGTTTCGAGATCCGTCGAACAGCCGAGCGCATGAATATAGTCGTGCGGCACTGCCGAAGAATATTTCTTGCCGTTGTCCTTAATACGTTTTATGCATTCATCGGTCTTGAACATATACAGCATACGGCACAGCGTTTGCTCGCTCAACAGCTCGTACACGACGGGCGTATCGAGCTCCTTTACTATCGTATACGTAGACGAGCTGTTCCACCATCTTTTATCGTACTTATTAAAGTGCTCGTATATGCTTTTCGTATCGCCGTTTTTGCCCGAAAGCGCATAGTACAGCGCGGCATTATTGTTATCGGAGCAGTGCAAAAGCAACGATAAGCTTGCAAGCTCCGTTTCCGTCAAGCTCTCTTTGTACAGGGTTTTCAGCTCTGCGCCGAGCGGAAAATGCTTGAACTCCGTATGCGGCACGGATCCTTCGCGTTTAAGCGTAGTAAACCGACTGCCGAGCGTCGCCTTGCCGTCGCCGTAATTCGTGGCGTATTCGTAGTCGGCATTATCGGTCATAAACTTTTCGAGCGCGTCGATAAACGATTTATATCGCTTAAAGCTCATCGGCTTAACGGGATCGAGCTTGAATTTCTGCGCCGCAAGCGCGTTTATCTCGTCCGACGGGGCTTTGACTTCGAACACGCTTTCGCTGTTCCAATAAAACATTTCCGTCGGCTTATCGAGCTTTTTCTCGGACACCTTGCCATTGCTCGCCGACATCTCCTCGCCCGCTTGGCGTTTATATTCCTCGGCGCAACCGCAAAGATATTCGGCAATGCGCTTTTTGTCGTCCGAACGCAAAAATTCTTTTATGAGCTTTGTCTTTACTTGTTGCTTTTTACTTTTAAGATAGTCGGACGCCTTGACCGCTTCTTCGTAAGTAAGCTTGATCTTTTTGCCGTCGTAATACTTGATAGCGTAGTATTCGTCCGTTTTCAAAAACGCTATCGCCGCGGCGCGCACGTCGAGCGAAGTCTTTTTGTCATTATATTCGAGATACCGCGCCCGCGCTTCCTCCCGCCACGTGGCGTAAAGAGCGTCGAGTCGTTTGGTGTACGCTTCGTCGTCGCACAGCGCCGCGATCTGCGCGAGAACTCGCACGACGTCGCTTTTGCTCAGATCGCGCGCGAAGGAAATGTCGTCGTCGGTCTTATAGTGGTAATTCACCTTATCCATATCGACGAGCACTGCGTACAACCGCTCAAACACGACGGGCATGTCGGACTTATCGAGCGCGGCGGGATCTATATTATAAACAAAAAACGACAGATCCTCGGCGGATAAATCGAACGCGAAAATATCCTTCGCGCATGCGCCGTTTACTAACTCTTTTTTGAGCAACTTAAACAGCGCCTGCCGCGCACGCGGCGCACCGCTATCGATAAGCCTTTTCGCAAAAGCTCGAAAATCTTTTTCCGAACCGATCCTCTCGAACGCTTGAATAAAATAATAGGCGTGACGAAAATCGTAATCAAGGCATTTTTCGATCTCGCCCTTTGCCGCCGCGCGAAGCACAGCAACGAGCTCTTTGGGCGGAAGCACGACCGTATAGTCGCCCATGCTCGCCGCAACGTCGTTCATCACGCGCAGTCTGTAATAATTATTCTTGTCTATCTCGTCCGTATACTTTAAAAGCGCGACGGCGTCCATAGCCGTGAGCATGGCGCGCAAAATTTCGTAGCGCAAGCTGTCTTGAAGCTTTGCCGAGCGCAAATTCTCGTCAAGCGCAGACGAAAAAACATCGCTGTCTCTCGACGTCATGAGCGGCAAAAGATACGACAGATACTCGGGCTCGGCTTTTGCAAAAGTCAATACGTCATTTTCGGTAAAAGCTTTGTTTTCGAGCACTTTTTTCAAGTACAAAACGGACGGCTCGCAATGCGCAAGTCTATTTACCGCAATGCCGCCGCCGACGAAATTTTTTATCGTCGTTATATCTCTCGGATCTACTATGCCGAGTTCCAAACACAAAAAGCCGTATAGTTCTTCGCAATCGGTTATATAATCGTCGTACCGCCCGCACGTTATACTCGGACACGCTTCGACGAAAGCATCGAAATACGTAGGCAACAGCTTACGAAACTCGGCAATATTGTCGTGAAAATCTTTGGCGGAAAAATACGCTATATCGTTATCGAATCCGCCTGCCAAAACGTCGCGCAGTTTTTTGTTTTTTATGCCGTTTATGGCGTTTATTATCCGTTTATCTGTTACCATATTATGCCCCGCACATATTTAAGTTTTATCAAAACTATTTCATCGCCGTCGCTCATTTCGGTTTCCTGTTCGACGTCGGAATATTTGATGTTTTTGGTTTGGTTTATCATGTAAAACCCGCCGTCGCAAAACTCGTCGAGCGCGGTGCGCTTACACTCGTCGAGCGAAAGATCGACGGGACGCGCCGCATAGTTTTTTTGCACCATTTCGCAAATAAACTCGCCCACGGTTTCGGCGTGAGTTTGATATTCGCATTTTGTAATAGGATTTTTGATATCCGAAATGGATTTTTTGAGAATGAATATATCCATGCGATAATTATATACTTTCCTTTGAGTTTTGTCAATACGGCAAACAAAAACGCCGACGGAGCATAAACTTCCTGTCGGCGTAATGATCAACGGTATTTAAGCGGCGTGTTTTATCACCTTGGGCGGCGCGCCGTTCTGTATCGTATCGCCTGTGATTATTATCTTTTTTATAGTCTTGTCGGACGGAACGCCGTACATTATATCGAGCATTGCGTTTTCGACGATCGTACGCAAGCCGCGCGCGCCCGTATGCAATGCTATCGCCTTGTCGGCGATAGCCGAAAGCGCGGTAGCGTCGAATTCGAGCGTCACGTTGTCGAGCTCCAACAGCTTGACGTATTGTTTGACGATGGCGTTTTTGGGCTCTGTCAATACGCGCACGAGATCTTCCGATTTAAGGTCTTTGAGCGCGACAGTGACGGGAACGCGCCCGACAAGCTCGGGAATAAGCCCGAACTTGATAAGGTCTTGCGGTTGGACCTGCGGCAGTATGGCGTCGGGATCGGTCGCTTCGCTCTTTAACACGCCGCCGAACCCGATACGGGTCTTGCCGAGTCTGTCCGATACGATCTTATCGAGCCCTACGAACGCTCCGCCGAGAATAAACAATACGTTGGTGGTGTCCATGTGCAAAAACTCTTGTTGCGGATGCTTGCGTCCGCCGTTGGGCGGCACGCTCGACACCGTACTTTCTATTATTTTGAGAAGCGATTGCTGAACGCCCTCGCCCGAAACGTCGCGGGTAATAGAAACGTTTTCGCTCTTACGCGCGATCTTATCCAGATCGGAAGAGCACACGTCTGAACTCCAGTCACTAAGGTCAAT
>CANDGE010000097.1 GCA_947384195.1 uncultured Clostridia bacterium | reverse complement strand
ACACTATCATAATAATGACGAGCAACGTCGGCGCTACGGATGCGGCAAAAAAACGCGAGATAGGTTTTTCGGCAAACGGAAAACGTGCGGACGAAGTGCGCGACGATGCGTACATGAGTGCGCTCCGCGCCATGTTCAAGCCGGAGTTTTTGAACCGTATCGACGTTATTTGCGTATTCGACAAGCTCACCAAAGACGATGTAGCCAAGATAGCTCATATCATGCTCCAACGCGTCGAAAACTCGTTAAAGGACAAAAACATCACGCTCAACGTGACCCCTACGGCAGTGGAATGGCTGATAGATAAGGGCTACGACAGCGAATACGGCGCGCGTCCGCTCCGTCGCGTCATCGAGCAAAACGTCGAGGACGAGATCGCAGAGGCTATAATCGACGGGCGCATACGCGAAAACGGGACTGTTAACGTCGATTGCGCGGACGGACGTATCGTTATCAAATAAATATGTGCGAATTTTTGAAAACCCATTTACAAAGCCGCCGAAATGTGCTATAATCCAATCAAGAGAAAAAGGCGAATATGCGTCGTTTTCTCCGTGTCGGGCAAACCGCGACGATAACTCTATTACCTTACGGGAGGTCTACCATGACGATCGAATACCTTTGCAAAAACTACGACGCGAGCGACAAGCTCAAATCCGTCATCGACAAAAAAGTCCAAAAACTCGATAAGTTTTTCGACGAAGATACGCGCATAAAGATAGCGCTCAAAAAGGGCAACACGCGCAGTACGGACGACTTGTATACGCTCGAACTTACGATAATGCTCGACGGCGCGGTGCTTCGCGCCGAAGTGACGAGCGACAACATGTACAATAACATCGACTTGGCGTTGCCCAAGCTCGAAAAACAAATAATCCGTCACCACAAAAAACTCGAATCCAAATCCAAAAAGTTCCGCGCACGCGACATGTCTTTCCAAGAAGTCGTCGAAGAACAGCCCGAAGAAGAAAAAATGCTCGTGCGCTCCAAGTGCTACACGCTCGTTCCCATGTCGATAGACGACGCCATAGAAGAGCTCGAGCTCGTAGGGCACAACTTCTTCGTATTTCTCAATAAGAGCACCGATTCCATCAACGTATTGTACGTGCGAAACGACGGCAATTACGGTTTGATCGAAACTGTGGTGTAATGCTTAAAACCGTCGGCTTTTCGGTCGGCGGTTTTGTCGTTTTTTACTGTGAATTTGTGCATATTATCGCTTGCTTTTACGGTCGGTTAGCTGTATAATATATACGCAAAAGGAGAGTACATATGCAGCTTAAATTCGATTACAACAACATGATGGAAAGCGCCATCGGCTCGCACGGTATAAAGCCTTCGGAAATTTCGGACGCCGAATCGCAGCACGCCGCGGTTTACAAGCAGGTCGTGGATAACAGCGGTAAAGGCTGGCAGGGCTGGACGGAAACCCCGATGATAAGCCAAGCCGAAGTCGACGAGCTCAACGCTTTCGGCAAAGCGATACGCGAAAAGGCGTCGAGCTTTGTGGTGCTCGGCATAGGCGGATCGGCGCTCGGTCCTATTTGCGTTTTCAACGCTTTATTGCATTTGCACCATAACGAATTGCCTGCGGCAATGCGCAAAGCGCCCAAATTTTACGTCGAGGACAACATAGACCCCCAACGCATGTCGGCGTTGCTCGATGTGATCGACGTTAAGACTACATATTTCAACGTAATAACCAAGTCGGGCGAAACGAGCGAAACGCTCGGACAGTTCCTTATCCTGTATTCGTTGCTCAAAAAAGCGCTCGGCGAAAAAGCTGCGAAGGAGCATATTTTCGTCACTACGACGATAGGCAAGGGTGCATTGTATGCGACGGCACAACAGGAAGGGTTCAAAACGTTCGGCATTCCCGCGGGCGTCGGCGGCAGGTTCTCTGTTTTGTCCAACGTGGGGCTCGTGCCGTTTGCCGTTATGGGCATTGACGTTGCGGCGCTCTTAAAGGGCGCGCGCGAAATGCGCAAGGCTTGCGAACGCAAAGATATCGAGCAAAATCCCGCGCTCATGACGGCGTTTTTACAGGTCCTGTCCATGAGATCGGGCAAAAACATCTCGGTGATGATGCCTTACGCCGACGGGCTTCGCACAATGGCGGACTTTTATTGCCAGATATGGGCGGAATCGCTCGGCAAGGCGTTGGACAACGACGGCAAAACGGTCAACTGCGGACAAACGCCCGCCAAATCGTTGGGCGTTACCGATCAGCACAGTCAGGTACAGCTATACAACGAGGGTCCGTTCGACAAAGTGATCACGTTCATAGGCGTAGACAACTTCGACACGACCGTCGAAATCCCTGCAAACGAAACGGCGGAAGCGGGCGGCTTCTTGAAGGGGCATACGCTCAACGAGCTTATCAACGCCGAGCGCAAGGCGACCGAATTCGCCGTCACAAAAGCAGGCAGATCCAATTTTACGATAATGATGCCGAAGGTCGACGCCGAAACGGTGGGCGAGCTGTTGATGTATTTTATGTACGAAACGGCGTTCGCCGGCGCATATCTCAATATAGATACGTTCAATCAACCCGGCGTCGAGGAAGGCAAAAAAGCCACGTTCGCCATGATCGGCAGAACGGGTTACGAACAAAAACTCGCGGAATTGCGTTCGGTCAAAAAGAACGACGCATATGTGATCAAATAATAGTTTCGAGCTTATTTTTTCGCAAAGGTCGCGATTTTTGCCGACGCGCTTGCAATCTCGTACAAATTATGCTATAATCGGCATACAGTCAAACAATAATCATCCACGATCACGGAGGTCAACATGAAATCGGTCACGGTCGGATTTTCTTCTACGGAAAGCGTCAAAGATTTTGTCAATGCGGTGTCGCGTTATCCGTTCGACATCGATCTGCACAGCGGTAGATACGTCGTCGACGCAAAGTCGCTTTTGGGCATTTTTTCGCTCGATCTCGCTAAGCCAATCGTCTGCGAGATATATAACGATAATTGCGGCGAGTTGCTCAACGATATCGCCAAGTTCATAGTAAAATAGTTTTATCGACGCGTTGTTCAAACATCGCGAAAGTTCAGTATTTCGGAGTATAATATGCGCCGCGATTACATAGAAAGCATGAAAACCGACGGGCTCGGCGAGTTTTTGGATGCTTGCGAAGCGATCAAAAAAAGCAAGTTCGTCGTTGCCGAACCGAAAATAGCCGCTCTTTTAAAAGCGATAGCCGACAATAAGCAGCTGTATTCGATGTTCAGCGCCGCGCTGTACGGTTTCGATTATAAAACAACGTTTTCGGAATGTATCGGCAACGGCGGTTTCGTATTGCCGTCCGAGCCCAAAAAGGCGATAGCGCTCGTTTTCCGCATTCTTCTCGATATAGATACGGGCAAAATGTCGTTGCAAAACTTTTTGGAAGCGTACTTTTACAGCGTTTCGGTCAATGAGTCATATGCGAGATTTTGTTTGGAAGTCATTGCGCCGTTTGAAACGTACAGTCGTACGGCGTTTGCACATGCCGACGCAGTGCTCAACGGACAATTGCCCGAAGGTCGCGTAAAAACATACGAACGTATAAATGCGGAGCACAAGGCCGATCTGCACACGGACGCATTGAATTGCGTCGCAACGCTTATCGAAATTGCCGAAACCGCTATCACGAGCGCGATCGACCGCGCCGAATTCAACGCTTGCCTTAAAGGCTTGACTCGCGCCGTCAATTCCGACGATCACGATAACGTGATCTCGGCGTTTTTGGGCGTCAAGTATGCGGTCGCGTATTTTTTCAAATCGTCGAGATCGATTTTGGAAATATTCAAAAAACTCGAATACGACGTCAAACACATGGTCGACTGACATCGTTCTATGTAAAGTCCATAACAAAAAAACTACCCGCGCGGCGCTTTACCGAGCGGGTAGTTTATTGCGAAAATCAATGGAGCGGTATTTAAAGATTGATAGTGTTTTCATCGTCGCGTATCAGTTTGACGTTGTATATAAACAGTCGGCGCGTAACGAAGTTATATATAAATACAATAAACTGAACTATCAGCTTGACTATCCAAATATTTCCGCCGATAAGATCGTAGCCTATCCAACTTCCGAGCGACGTCAAGCCCAAGCCGATAAGCGAAAATACGACGAATTTTATAAAGCCGCGCTTTGACTTGCCGATATTGCCGTATTTGAACACGAATACCGACGAGAGCAGGTAGTTGACGAGCACTGCCGAAATAAAACCTATCACGGTAGCCGTGATGTATACGGATACGGTGGGCGAATACTCTGCGCCGCCTATCGTCGTGCCGGTAAAGACCCCGCCGAAACCGGCATAATGCTCGTGCCCGTACGCATACAAAAACACGGCTGTAAATAAAAAATCGACGGCATTGGAAAGCAAGCCTACGGCTATGGATTTTAGCAATTCCAAAGTCGTTTGCTTGTTTTTGAATACGTCGAATATATTTTTCATAGGTAAATGACCGTTAAGCGTCTGCGCCGTCGTCGGTTTTGGGTATAAACCCTTCAAATATATAATTATCGCAACATTTGACTATCTTATTGGCGGCGAGCTCGCTGCGTATCGTCCACGCCAGAACGGGAAGCCCCGCATTTTCGACATACTTATTGGGCAAATACGCCGCATTATATGCGATAAAATCGGGATTGGTTATGTCGTTGTATTTAAGCTTTTTGAGTCGCGATCTTTCGCGGCGCGTCAAATATCTGTCGGAGCGGTGAAAATACGTGGCGAGCTGCCCGCGCATGATGTGCGGCGCATACTTGCAAAAATATTCTATCGCAAACGGATCGAACGATTGTACGGCATAATCGCCGCCGTACGTTTTGAGCATATCTATGATCTTTTCCTCGAGCGCAAACGATTGTTCGGCTTTTTTGATCTCTATCAACAGCGGAACTTGTCCGTTGACCGTTTCCAAAACGCGCTCGAACGTGGGGATACCGCAATCGGTTTTCAACAGTTTGATATCGTTCAGATCGGACGCTTTAAGATTGGACACATATCCGTCGCGGTCGGTCATGCGACTGAGCTTATCGTCGTGGAATACGACTATCGTATGATCGTCTATGATACGCACGTCCAGCTCTATGGCAAAGCCGTGCGACACTGCGTTTTCAAAAGCAGGCAACGAGTTTTCCGGCAATTCAAAATTATGCAAGCCGCGGTGCGCTATGGGTTTATTCAACAACCAAGAGGTTTTTACTTCCATGAGTTGACCTTTTAATTTTCTTTTTATGGGCGATAAGCCGGAAAGGTTCGGTCGATTGCACCGCACCTGTTTATTAATTATATCATCTTTAAAATTATTTTACAATAGATTTTGGATAATTTTAATGAAATTAGTTAAATTTTGACCCGAATATCAAATATTATTGATGTTTTACGAAGTTTATGCTATAATCAAAGCATGGATAGACAGAAGTTTATACGCAATTTTTGCATAATAGCGCATATAGACCACGGCAAATCGACCCTTGCCGACAGGCTGATGGAATCGACGGCTACGCTTACCAAGCGCGAGCTTTCGGATCAAATGCTCGACAGCATGGATATAGAACGCGAGCGCGGCATAACGATCAAGCTCACGCCCGTCCGCATGTTCTACGAGCACAACGGCGAACGCTATGTTTTTAATCTTATCGACACGCCGGGACACGTCGACTTTACTTACGAAGTGTCGCGGTCGCTCGCCGCGTGCGAGGGCGCGGTGCTGGTAGTGGATGCGGCGCAGGGCGTCGAGGCGCAGACGCTTGCCAACGTTTATCTTGCGCTCGACAGCGATCTCGAAATAGTCCCCGTTATCAATAAGATAGATCTTCCCGCCGCGCGTCCCGACGAAGTTAAGGCGGAGATCGAGGACGTTATCGGCTTGCCCGCCGACGACGCGCCGTGCATTTCGGCAAAGGAAGGCTTAAATATCGACGACGTTTTGCGCGCGATAGCCGAAAAAGTCCCGCCGCCGTCGGGCGATGCGAGCAAGCCGTTGAAGGCGTTGATATTCGATTCGTACTACGATAACTATAAAGGCGCGGTGTGTCTTATCCGAGTCGTGGACGGTACCGTAGAGCAGGGCGACAAGATAGTCATGATGGCTAACGGCAAAAGCTACGACGTGACGGAAGTCGGCATATTCCAGCCCAAACCCGTCGCGACCGCCGCATTGTCGGCGGGGGACGTAGGATATTTATGCGCGTCCATAAAATCCATAGCGGACACCGCGCCCGGCGATACGATCACCTTTGCCGAAAATCCGACCGCAGAGCCTTGTCCGGGCTATAAAAAAGTCAAGCCCGTCGTATATTGCGGGATATTTCCCGCCGACG
>CANDGE010000096.1 GCA_947384195.1 uncultured Clostridia bacterium | reverse complement strand
CTACACTGTCGTAGACACTCTTTCCCTACACGACGCTCTTCCGATCTATCATTGATCTGCAAACGATTATTTCTTTGTCTTTTTGGGCTCGACGGTCGCGGGCTTTTCCGCTTTTTCGTCGGTCGTCGCAGCGGGCGAGCCGAGATAGGCGGGGAGTTGCATACCGTTCATTTGGAACAGTTCGTTGAGCGGCGGCACCGCGCCGAGCATACCCGAAAGGAAGTTAGCCGTCGTCGGCTTGCCGTCAGACATGCTGTCCCAAACGGTGACCTTGTCGATCTTGAGATTTTTGATCGCTTCGACCTGTTTCGCGACGAGATCTTCGATCTTATCGGCAACGAGCAGTTTGACGGCGTCGTCGCTGCTGCCGCCCGTCGCTTCGATTATCTTGCCGAAGCCTTCCGCTTGTTTGGAAAGTATTTCGAGCTGACCGTTTGCTTGCGCTACGTATTTTGCATATGCGGCGTCCGCTTCGCCCTTGGCGCGACGGCGTATGCGTTCGGCTTCCGCCTCCGCCTCGATCTCCGCCTTTTGTTTTTGTATCTCCGCATTGACGAGAACGTCCGCTTCGAGCGTGGCGCGCTCGCGTTTGGCACGTTCGAGCTCGGCTTGCTGTTCCGCTTTGTACGCTTCCTCGTTGGCTTTTGCTTGGGCTATGAACTCCGCGCTTTGCGCAATACGGTTGGATTCGGCTTCGGCCTCGCGCAGGCGCGCGTTGGACTGACTGATGAGCACTTTGGATTTGTTTTCGCCGTCGATGGCTTCCGAGTTTGCCGCGGCGACTTGAATGCGTTCGTCCTTGTTGGCGTTGGCTTCGCCGATAGAGCCGTCGCGGTTCTTTTCCGCGACCGATTTTTTGGCGTCGTTGATGACCTTTGCCGCCGCTTCCTTACCGAGCGCGTCGATGTAGCCCGATTCGTCGTTGATGTCGGTGACGTTGACGTTGATAAGGCGAAGTCCTATCTTTTTGAGTTCGCCCTCTACGTTGATGGAAACGGCTTCGAGAAACTTATCGCGGTCGGTGTTTATCTCTTCGATGTTCATCGTAGCGATTATAAGACGGAGCTGACCGAATATGATGTCTTCGGCGAGCCGCTGTATCTCGTTGAGCGGGAGAGAGCGAAGCCGTTCCGCGGCGTTTTGCATGACTCCGGGCTCGGTCGAAATACCTACGGTAAAGCGCGACGGAACGTCGACACGGATGTTTTGGCGCGACAGCGCGTTTTTAAGGTCGACCGAAATGGATATCGGCGTAAGGTCGAGAAAGCTGTACGACTGTACGAACGGAACGATGAACGCCGCGCCGCCGTGTATGCACTTTGCCGAGCGCGCGGTGCCGTCCGCGGCTTTGCCGACTTTACCGTAAATGACCATTACTTTATCGGACGGGCACTTTTTGTACCGCGTCGCGAGCAAAGCGATCGCGATTATCGCGAGTATGACGACGACGATTACGACGGCGATGATGCCGCCTATCGCGCCGCCCGAGAGAGAAGAGAGTGACACTTGCATTATTTTACTCCTTTTGGTTTAGTTTGCGTAATATTATTCCGTTTCGATCGTGATAGCCGATTTTTTATGCTTTTCTACTATCAAAACGTTTGCGCCGTCATAGCCCACGACCTTTATTTCGGACGCGGTGGGGAGCGCGGTACTGCCGTTTGTTATAGCTTCGTACTCGGCGTACCGTTCCTGTATGAGAATATTTACTTTGCCTTTGCCGGAACGCTCGGGGGGAACGGTCAAATAAACCGTGCCGATCTTGCCGATCGCGTTTTTCGGATCTAAATTGCCGTCGCCCTGCATTTTTTCCATGCCGATGAGCGCCGCCGCCATGGCGCACGCCGCCGCGAATCCGCTCGCAACGGCGATGATGACCGCCCAGTACCAATCGAGCATATAGCACATCGTATAGCACATCCAGCCGCCGACCGCGAGAAACGCCAATATCGAGCGCAAGCTCAACAATCTCAGCCCGAATGCGTGCCCGCCGCCCGAATGCGAGCCTGCGGAAACTTCGCCGTCGGTCGACAGGTCGGTATCGGTCGCGTTCGCGCCGCCGTCGAACGCACCCGCATCGGAAAGCCCGCCGTCGGTCAGTCCGCCCGACAGCTCGGTATCGGTCAACCCGCCGCCTATGTCGGAGTCCGCAGACCCGCCTATAAGCAACATTATGAGCTGTAATACGAGCACAAACGACGCCGCGCAGGCTATTATAAAAGCAGTTTGCTGTAATGCGGACATCGAATTCCACCACATAGTGCGCCTCCTAAAATACAGTATAACAAATCGAGTACTCTTTGTCAATACCCAAAACGATTATATACTTACAAAATAACACATACATTACAACGAGATTAGAATTGCATTAAATCGATATTGACAAATCGCCGCAAATATCGTATAATCGAAATATGCAGGCAAAGCTTACCGCAAAACGGAAAATGCTCGGGCAAGGCTTTCCGAAATACCGAAAGCGTCGCCGCGATCTCTGCGGAAACGTCGGCGCGGTTAAGCGCGCTTTTCCGCTTGCGCCGTTTATTCTCGGCGCGGTGATATGCGCGCTTGCCGTCCCGCTGTCAGTCATGTCGGCGATGCGCACCGACACCGCGCTTGCCGAGTGGTGGACGCGCAACGTTCAGGCGGGGTGGGAGCGCGCGGTGGGTACGCTCACTTCGTGGTTGCCGTTTTCGGTAACGGAGCTTTTTATCGTTTTGGGTATTTGTGCGGGCGTGTATCTTATTATGCGGGCGTTCGTCGATCTGTGTACGGCAAAATTCGCTCGCGTTGGTATAGGCGCGCTGTCGGTGTGCGTCGCCGCGATGTATATACTGAATATATACGTGTTGTCTATGGGGTTCGGCTATTATCGCGCCGCTATGCCCGTGCCGCAGAGCGGCAAAAAGTACGACGAGCGACAAACGGTGACCGCGATCGAGTTCTTTCTAGACGATTATACGGCGCTTGCCGATAGATTCGAGCGTGACGACGACGGTCAGGTTGTTTGTCCGTATACATTTGCCGAGCTTGCCGAGCTTATAAAAGCGGAGTATGCGCGGCTCGACGATCCGTATTTCGCGGCGTACACTCCGACGGCGAAGCCGATAGTCAACAGTTGGTTTTTGTCGGATATGCTTATCACGGGCATAACGTTTTTACCGTTCGGCGAGGCTGGCGTAAATACCGTCGCGCCGCCGACTACGATCACCGTCACGATGGCGCACGAGCTCGCTCACGCCAAGGGCGTTCAACGCGAAGGCGACGCCAATCTTTTGGCGTGGTATATTCTCGTGTCGTCCGATAACGATTATTTGCGGTATTGCGGCTATTACGGCGCATTCGACAATCTGTTGTCGGCGGTGCTGTTGTTCGACGATCGCGACGAGTATGACAGGCTTGTCGGGCTGATGAGCCCGCGCGTGTTTGCGGAGCGGACGGCGGCGCGAAAGTATTGGAACGCGCAACCCGATCTTATAGGCAACATAGCGGAATTTTTCAACGATATCTATCTCAAACTTAACGGCGCGTTAAACGGAACGGGCAGTTACGGCGACGGCAATAAAAGCGACGTGATAATAGACGTCGATCCCGATACGGGCGACATAGTGCGCGACGTCGTGTTTTCCAAAACGCAAATGATGTTTTTCGCGCTGTACGAGCAAAAAACATCATCTAACGGTCGTATGCTATCTTGTCATTCCGAATGATCTAAGCATAGCTATGGTCGTAAGATATTCGCTTTGCTCGAAATGACGAGCGAAAGCGGCATATGATATGCATTGATCGGAGCGTGAAGGGGATTTCGATCGAGAAAAATAATGATCGTAAATGGATAATGCCGGATCCCGAGTTTCGCATTATCCGCGATCCCGCATTACAAAAGCACTTTGGGGTCGTAATCGGGTTTTTTGTAAACGACGTCGCTCGGTTTGTCGGCGACGTCCGTTTTGAAAACGTCTTGCCATTGTTGCGCGTCGAAGTCCTCTATCGTGCATGTGATCCAATGCTTATCCGCGCCGATATCGCGCGACAGCACTTCGACAAGGTCTTTTGCAAGCTTTTCCTTTTGCGCTTTCGTTCTGCCTTCGAGCATTTTTACAGAGATGTGGGGCATATTACTTTCTCCGAGCTTTTTTGGGTGCGTTTTAACGGCGGTAACAGTTTCAGCCGTGTCAACAGCGGGATCATGGCAACGGTGACCGCAACGTTGATAAGCGCAACGACGGGCTGTAACGCGCGGAACGCCGCGAAGTATTGCCAAAAGGTGAGCGTTTCGTAATATTTATTCGAGTAGTACAGCGCGAGCGAATTGGCTATGCACGTGCATATAAGCGTGCACGCAAGCCCCGACGCTATGAACTTTATAACATAGCTTTTTATCGGCAGATATCTGAAAACGAGCGCCGCGGTAATGCCGTAGAGCAGGTTGCCGATTATAAGATACGGGTTCATCGGTCCGACGGGTATTATCATCGCGCCGAGCACGTCCGAAACAAAGCATACGGCAGCGCCGCCGAACACGCCGAGCACGGCGGCGGCGATCAACCAGATCGTATAGATAAGAGTTATCCTGAAATTCGGCGTAAGCGTTAAAAACTGACCGATAAATTTCATTACGATAGCAAGCGCGGCAAAAACCGCCGTGTAAGTCAGCCATTTGGTCGTTCCGAATGTGAGTTTTTGCGAGCGGACCGTACGAGCATTCGTATTTCTTTTGTCCGGAGTCGCAATTTCCTGTTGATGTTCCATCAATGTCGGGCTTCTCCTTTTTATTACGGGACTCCGATAAGCTTGCGCGCAGATCTTACTGTAAAATTTCGCACTAAATTCGTTGCTTGCCCTTGACGTAGCGCCGCTACGACTGCGGGCAACGCGCCTTTTTATTGCGAAATTTTTCCAAGTAATCTTTGTGCGCCGCTTACGCATCGTCCCTTACTTGTGTGTTCAGTATAGCATAAACGAATAAGCAAGTAAAGTAAAATAAGTTACAATTATGTGTTTTTTGTGTGAAAGATACGCCGCTTATGTTTTTCTCTCGGAACGCGCGGTTTGAGCGCTCGCGCCGTTCGGCGCTTTTTAGTCACGTTAACGTCGAATTCGATCGCGCCGAACACGACGGCGGCGAGCGACGAAAAACATACTCCGCCTATGCCTGCGACGATAATGGGCACGACGGTGCCGGGGATTATCGAATATACGTACGACGTGAACAGCCATGCGGGGTAGGCGGCGGCGATGCAGATGAGCAACGGACGGAAAAACGTCGGTCTTATGCCCGTGCGGCGTTTTATGTCTATCACGTCGAGCGCGGACGATACTATAAGGCTCACGCCGAACGCTATCATGTAAACGTCCATATCGAATCGCGAATAAAAGCAAAAGCATATGACGTACATCACGACGGCGCCTATCAAGTAATTGACGAGCGATTTTTTTTCGAGATCGAGCGAGTTCAGCATGGACGATGCGATATTTTCAAACGACAGCGGTATGAGAAGCCATGCCGATTTTTTGAGGAAAACGCCTGCATCGGTATTGTTGTATATAAACGTGCCGAGCGGTCCGCCCAGCGCGAGATATGCTGGCAGGACTATGGCGGCTACTATCACCGAAAAAGACAGCGCGTTTTCTATTTGGCGTTGCATGGAGAGTTTGTCGCCTTTTGCGTATGCTTCGGACAGCGTGGGGATCATCACGAACGCGAGCGAGCCGACCACGGTGATAGGCAGATACAACAGCGGCAACGCCATGCCTACGCACGAGCCGAATATATACATGGACTGCTCGGAATTCAAGCCGCTCGTCATAAGCAAAAACGGCACGGCGATGGCGGTAACATAATTATTTACGCTCGACGTCGTGCGTGACAAAGTTATCGGTATCGACGTTGCTATCAGCGGTTTGAGATGTTTTTTGGGGCTTTGCAGTTTGCGCTTGCCGCAGAAATAGAATATCATGCACGCGAGCGCGGAGACAAGACACGCCACGCTCATGGACAGCGCTACCGCTTTGATCTTGTCTTTGAATACGAATATCAGAGCTACGCAACACACGATGCGCGCCACTTGTTCTATAAGCTCGACGACGCTTACGGCGGTAAACTTTTTTTCGCCCCAAAGTACGCCGCGAAACGCCGAATAAACGCCGGAAAACACGAGCGCGGGCAACATGATCAGCACGAGCGTCATAGATTGCGATTCGGCAAACAGCGAGCCTATGGGCTTTTGCAATATCAGTACCGCGGCGCAGATCGCAAGCGATATCGCAAGCTCGAATATCAGTGCGGCGGAGCATACTTTTCCGCTTGTCGACCGATCTTTTGCGGTCAGCTTTGATACGACGAGCGGAATGCCCGACGTCAAAAGCGTCAAAAGCACGAAAAAGAACGACAGCGCGACAGAATATATGCCCATGCCGACCGCGCCTATTTCGCGCGACAGGTATATTTTAAATAGGAAGCCGAGCGTGCGTTCGGCGATCGTAA
>CANDGE010000095.1 GCA_947384195.1 uncultured Clostridia bacterium | reverse complement strand
ATGTCGTTACGCGCGACATATATATACTTTTTCATTTTGGGATTCCACTTGCGCGTGGGATGTCCAAAATGAACGCCCGCTTCCAAAAGCTGTTTCATCGTGATTATGTTTGCCATGGTTTTCTCCGTTTACCGCCCCGATCATACGCCGCCATGAAAAGATTTAACGGCGCACAGAAAAACGACCGAGTGAGTAGTCCTTGATATTATAACACAGTCTTTATCTTAACGCAAATATTTTACACGCCTTTTATGCGCAAAATACCGCGTGTTTTAATCGTTTTCGCCGTTTACTCGGCTTTGCCGTGCCCGCCGCAATGCCCGTGTCCGCAATCGCAGTCATGCTCGCCGTCGCAATCGTGATCGCAATCGCAATCGCAGTCGCAGTCGTGACCGCAACAATCGCAACCGTCTTCGAGTTCCGCTTCCGCTTTGAGATATTCGTTGAATACCGCATCGAGAATGCTCTCGTCGGTAACAGGCTCGAACTCGTCCGTTTCGTCGTCCTTTTGCACGACCTTGAATATGATCGCTTCGTCCTCGCCCAAGCCTTCCATCGGCTCGATAGGTTGAAGAAGCGCATAAAACTCGCCCATATACTCGACCACCGCGACCTCGTCGAAGTCGACGGGATTGTTATTTTCGTCGTAAAGCGTGATAACTTCTTCGTCGATGAGTTCTACGTTTTCGTCTTGCTTGTTTGCCATGATAGGTTTCTCCTATTGCAATTTTTTATTATTGTCGATATAGCTTTGCAAAATTATCTTCGCCGCCATACTGTCAATCAGATCTTCGCGCTCGCCGCGCTTTACGCCCGCTTCCGCCAACAATTCATCGGCCTCGACGGTGGTAAGCCGTTCGTCGCACAGGTCGACGTCAAGACCGGTCACCTTAGCGAGATTGCGAGCAAACGCACGCACGCGCCCCGACTGCTCCGATTCCGTTCCGTCGAGATTGAGCGGCAGTCCTACTACTATACCGCAAACGCCCCGCTCGGCGGCGACGCGCGCAACCCCGTCTATCGAAACGCGCATGGAGCTTGTGCGGAATGCGGGGAGCGGCGTTGCAAGTATCCACATCGTATCGCAAACGGCAAGCCCCACACGCTTCAACCCGAAATCGACGCCCAAAATTTTTACGCCTTTATCCACGATCACATTATACCATTATCGTCGAACAAAAGCAAGCTTTTATCGCACGAAAGCCGAATTATCGGTTTTTAAATAATTACGAGTTTTTATAATTCCACACGACTTTAAGTAAATCGCGGCTCCAATTCGAACTCCAACCGCTAGGCGAATATCCCGCTTCGCAGTATGCGGTCAGTTTAAAACAGCGTGAAAATGCGGAATCTCCTATGTATTTTACGCTTAACGGTATAATTATGCTCTCGAACGCGGAACAGTTTTTAAACGTGTCATTGCCTATTTTCGTCAAACCGCTCGGTATATTTACAGATACAAGACTCGAACAATCTTCAAACGCGTGGCTTCCTATTACTTTAACGGTAGCGGGCAATTGCACGCTCGCAAGACGCGAGCAACCTTTGAACGCTTCGTAACCGATCGTTTCAACGGAAGATCCCATCTTCAAATTTTCGAGCGCCGAACATCCTTCGAACGCGCTCACAGATATTTCGGCTATGCCGTTACCTAAGGTCACGCTGCCGAGACTTATACAGTTGCCGAACGCGTTATTACCCATAAAAGTAACGCTGTCGTCGATAGAAACGCTTTCAAGGTTTACACAACCGAAAAACGCATTTACGCCTATACTCTCAACGCCGCTCGCGATGTCGACCGAAGTCAAACCGCCGAAACCGAAAAACGCATTGTCGTTAATTTTTGTGACTCCGCTTATTTTCGCTTGCGTTAAGGGCTTGCCGTCAATATTAAAGCTTCGAGCAAACTGTAACGGATTGGATGTGTAGTTTTCAAACGTAATAGAACACCACCCCGCCAAATCGCCGGCATAGTTGACTACGGCAAGACTATTGCAGTCATCGAACGCGCCATACTCTAACTCCGTGACGTTTGCGGAAAGATCTATGCTTGTAAGCGCGCAACTATTAAAAACAAACGCGCCGACGGTTTTTAAGCTTTCGGGCAAAACGATCTCGGCAAGGCTTGTGCAACGGGAGAAAGCGTTTGCTTCCAGCTTTGTCGCGCCTTCTGATATGACGACGCGTTCGAGCGTTTCACAATCGGCGAAATGTATGCCTTCGCTATGGTAGCTGTTGTTTATAACGACCGATTTCAAACGAGTTTGGGGAATAGCCGAAACCGCCGTCGCGGGCATTTCCGCTCTTTCTATTTTTCTGCAATCTTTAAACGCATCTCGTCCGATGCTTCTGACATCGCGGTGAATAACTACGCTTTCGATCACGCAACCGCAAAAAGAAAAGTTTTTGATTTCCCTTACGGATTCGGGAATTTCAAGGTCGGTCAAAAGCTCTCCGTCGATATAAACATAATGCGCATTGTGGAACGGATTCGCAAAAGCGTTTCCCACGGTCACCGAGCACCAGCTCGTCAAATCGCCCGAATAATATACGGTATCGAGCGCCATACAATTGCAAAACGCGTCGTAGCCTATACTCTTAACGCTTGCCGGAATGGTTATGCTTTCGAGTTTTTTCGCGCCGTAAAACATATTTCTCGTTATTTTGTCCACTCTGTCGCCGAACTCGACCTCGCTCAAAACCGTAGTGGAAATGCCGTAATCGACGTCGAAATCGTTCTCATCGCACGCCGACGCATTCCAATACAGCGATTTCAGTCTGCTGCACCCATCGAAAACTTTTTCGCCGACGCGCACGACGCTCTCGGGTACGGTTATCTCGGTCAACCCGTTACAGCCTGCAAACGCGCGTCTGCCAAGATACCGGATCCCTTCGGGAATTTTTACGCGCAAAAGCGATCTGCAATTTTCAAATGCGACGTCGCCTATGCCTATCACGGGCAAACCGTCATGTGAATTCGGTATATTAACGTACGCGTCGCTTCCGCTGTAATACGAAACCTCGTATCCGCCGTCGACCTTTTCGAAATCCAAATTTTCCGTCGTTTTTTCAAAAACAATCACTTCACAGACCGCGCTTTTGCCGTTCGGAAGCATTGCGGTAACGATACACGTTCCCGCGCCGACGCCCGTGACAGTGCCGTTGTTTACCGTGGCGATCTCGCGCGCGGAAGTACTCCACGAAACGTTCGAAGTCGAATTTTCCGGTACAAAAATAACGGAAAGGACTGCCGTCGCGCCCTTTTCGATCTCAACGGATCGTTGATCGAGTTTTATATCGGTCGCGACTATATACTCGTCGTTCGTAATGCCGCAACCATCGCATTTTCCGTTTACGAAATTATGCCCCTTTGCGGGAACATAATCGGTACGATTTACGGCTCCGCATGAACAAGACTTAACGGTATATCCTTTTTCCGTACAAGTGGGCAAAACTTTATTTGTAACTGTGTCGTATTTATGCTCGTGATTTGTCCCGCATGCAAATAACGCAAAAGTACATACAGCGACACAAATCAATATCGAAAGTACGGCGATCTTACTTTTCATATTCTCCTGATATCTCCTTTTATAAGTCGGTCGCATAACAAATTTTTATACAGTATAACATGCTTAATGCGAAATGTCAACATTATTAGCGAATAAATACGGAACTCCGTATTTCGACGCCGACTCAAATCGATGCTTCGTTGTCACTGTTTATATATTGTAAATACGCTTCATATCTATATAAAGTGCAATGCTTATTGCATAACATCATCCGTCGCTCGACATAATAACCGTAAAACAAATAACAAGGAGAACAACATGAACAAACTTTTACTCGGATTTACGATCGGCGCGATAGCCGGCGCAGTCGCTTTCAAAAAGATGGACGACAAAAAGATACCCGAAAAGGCGCTCAAAAAAGCTCAAAAAAAGCTCGCCGACTGAAATTGTCATGCGGCGTATCCGCCGAACTATACGATCTGACCTTTAAGGCGCGACACCGCGTCGTTTACTATGCGCGCGGCTTTTGCCGCTTGCTCGACGGTAGTACCGCGTCCGAACGAGAACCGCACCGAACTATCGGCGTTTTTAACGCCCATCTCGACAAGCGTTTGCGGCGGCACGGCAGACCCTGCGGAACAAGCGGAACCTACCGAACAGCACACGCCCGCACACGACAAAGCTACCGCGAGCCTGCCGCCGTTCACCCCGTTGAACACCACCGACACTATATCGTTTATGCCGCGTCCGCACACTACGGGCGCGCCGCATTCGAGCGTGCGCAAAAATACTTTGCGCACCGCTTCGATATGCGCATTATTGATCTTGCGTTGCGCCGTCGTTTCCTCCGCCGCCGCGCCGAGCGCGACTATCGACGGAACGTCGAGCGTGCCCGCGCGCAGACCGCGCTCCTGCTCTCCGCCAAGAATAAACGGCTTTACCGTAACGCCGCGACGTACGTACAAAAAACCGACGCCCTTGGGCGCATACATCTTATGTCCCGAAACGGCGAGCATATCGACGCCGCTGTCATGCACGTTAATTTCGAGCGCGTTGACAGCCTGCACCGCGTCCGTAAAAAACAGCGCGCCGCGCGAATGCGCCGCCGCGCAAAGCTCTTTTATCGGCTGTACCGAACCCACTATGTTATTGACCGTCATGACCCCGACGAGCGCAGTATCGCCGCCGATCGCCTTTTCGAGCGCGCTCGGCGCAACTATCCCGTCGGCATTCGGCTTGACGCGATCGACGGTAAACCCGCGCGAGCGCAGACCGTCGGCGCAAGCGATCGTCGCATCGTGTTCTATCGTCGACACGGCTATACGCTTTTTTTGCGAGCCGACGACGCTCGCAAACGCCCAGTTTATAGCTTCCGTGCCGCCCGAAGTAAAATATATCTCGTCGGCGTTTGCGCCTATCGCCGCCGCGCATTTTTCGCGCGCGCGCTCGACAGCCGACGCCGCGGCCTGACCGAGCGAATGCGTAGACGACGGATTGTAAAATATTTCCTTATAATACGGCAAAGCGGCGGCAAACGCCATATCGCTTACGGGCGATGTCGCCGCATAGTCCAAATATATCCTGTCAGTCATATGTGATGCGCGGCGCGCCGCAATTGCTCCGATAATCGTTGACGATGTCCGAAAGCGTTACGCTGTCGAGCACGCTGTTGATGCCGTCGTTGAGTTTGTTGAGCACGTTCCTGTTAGGGCAATAAATGTCCTTGCAATTTCCCCAAACGCATTCGGGCGCATCGAACCCGTCGTCGAGCGCGACAAGCATGTCGCCCACAGTTATGAGCTCCGGCTCGCGAGCGAGTATATATCCGCCGCTCTTGCCGCGAAATGCGTAAACTATCTCGCCGCGTTTGAGCATAGCCAAAAGCTGTTCGAGATATTTCATGCCGACGTCGGTCTGCCGCACCAACTGCGACGCAGACAACGGGACCTTGGACAACGCCAGCATAAAGCATAACCGCATTCCGTATGTCGCTCTCGTAGATAAACGCATCAAGCACTCCTTTTTATCGATTATACCACCGACAAAACGCTTTGTCAAGTTAATTCCCCATAATATTGTAGGGTTTTAAACTTCGATCGGACTGCAAAAAACCGTATCGTTTTTAGACGATACGGTCATCGATATTCGATAATAGTTTAGGTCGAACGACGTTCAATTATACAGCGGGAATTCGGCTGTGAGCTTGGCGACGCGCCGACGGATCGACTGCTTGGCGGCTTCGCCTTGCGCGATCGCGTCCGCGATGCAATCGCCTATCGTTTGCATTTGGCTCTCCTTCATTCCGCGCGTCGTGACGGCAGGCGTGCCCACGCGTATGCCCGACGTTTTGGACGGCGGCATTTTATCGAACGGGACCGCATTCTTATTGACGGTGATATTGCAATCGTCGAGCAATGCTTCGAGCTCCTTGCCCGTCATTCCGTTTTCGAGCTTGACGAGCATAAGATGGTTGTCCGTACCGCCCGACACAAGCTCTATACCGCGCGCTTTCAGCGCGCTCGCAAGCGCCGCGGCGTTTTTTACCACTTGCTTTTGATATTGCTTGAACCCGTCGCTCGCCGCTTCCTTAAAAGCGACGGCTTTCGCCGCTATGATATGTTCGAGCGGGCCGCCCTGCGTGCCCGGGAATATCGCTTTGTCTATCGCTTTGGCGTATTGCTCCCTGCACAGGATCATGCCGCCGCGCGGACCACGCAAAGTCTTATGCGTCGTGGTAGTGACGATATCCGCGTACTCGACGGGATTGGGATGAAGCCCCGCCGCGACCAGCCCCGCTATATGCGCCATGTCGACCATGAACACCGCGCCGACCTTGTCCGCTATCGCGCGGAACCGCTCGAAGTCTATCACGCGCGGATACGCCGACGCGCCCGCAAGCATGAGCTTGGGCTTGCATTCGAGTGCGATACGTTCGACCTCGTCGTAATCTATCGTTTCGGTTTTTTCGTCGACGCCGTAAGGCACTACGTTATAATACCTGCCCGAATAGTTGACAGATCGGAAGAGCACACGTCTGAACTCCAGTCACTAAGGTCAATC
>CANDGE010000094.1 GCA_947384195.1 uncultured Clostridia bacterium | reverse complement strand
ACGCGATTGACCTTAGTGACTGGAGTTCAGACGTGTGCTCTTCCGATCTCGGCGCGCACGGCGTCGAACATATCTTCGGGAGTATCGCCGTTTTTGAGTATCACCGCAAACTCCTTGCGCAACAGCTTTAACCGCTCTATGCACAACAACCGCACTATCTCGTCTTTGCTTTCGAGATACACGTACACCGTCGCCTTGGAATATCCCGCCTCCTTGGCGAGCATGTTCATATTCATACCGTCGTAACCGTACTGCATGAGCAGGCGATCGGCGGCTTCCAACAGCGTTTTCCTATGATAGCGCGCGACCGCCGCTTTCTTTTCTTCCGACATGTGACCCTCGCTACCACTATACCACAAGCCGCGCGTTTTGTCAATGGAAATATTTGCGCCGCGCTCGCATCGTCGAGATAAGCAAAAGCGCGGAAACACGTCCCGCGCTTTGAATAAACTTATCGTACCGAACCGCCGCTCACGCCGCTTTGTTCGCTTCGACGAAATCGGCGGCGACCTGCCGAATGCGAACGAGCGTAGGCCCCATGCCCTCCGACAGCAACGCGTCGTTGAACCTTACTTCGTCGTAATTGGCGCCGAGCGCCTTTTGGGCGGTCTCGTGCAAGTCGTACACCACGTACATACCGTAACCGTACGGCACATATGCCGCGGGCATCTCCATATAGAACCCGATAAATTCACGAGCGTCGTCGACGGTCACGCTGCCGCCCGCGAGCGATTGCGCCGTCGCGCCGAAATAGTTGACGTTTATGTCGTTGAGCACCGCCGAAATATATCCCGACAGCGTATCGAATTTTTTGTATCGAGCGTACAGCTTCAACGCTGCGTCCGTCGTGTCCTTTGCTATATTGTCCAACACCGCAAGCTCGACGTACTTCGCCCAGCCCTCGGTAAAGGCAAGACTGCTGATCGTCGCGGTGAGCAAGCTTTCGCCCGCCTCCTTGGATTTGACGCGAGCATACAAATGCCCGGGATAGCCCTCGTGCGCGATGACCGTCAACAGATCTTCGGGGTTGTTTTCGAGCGCGGCGGGATTGAGCGTTATGTGCTCGGGCGAATTCAGATCGTCGACGGGCGATTTGACGTAATACGCAACGGTGTTTGAAATGGCGGCGACCGTTTCGTCCATATATTTAAAGTCTATTTCGGGCACGGTTTCGAGATCGGGCACTATGTTCCTTGCCGCTACTTTCAGATATTCGAGTATGGCTTCGGGATCGGTCAAGCCGAGCAACACCTTTTCGCCCGCCACATACGCATTGAAATCGGCATACAGTGTCGGGTCGTCGTCTGCCGCGCCGTCGACGACGGAAACTATTGCGTCCATCGCCGTTCTGTATTCGCGGTAAGCATCGACAAGCTCGTTATACAGCGCAATAAAATCCACGTTTCTCATGCCCGTCCTGCCCGCGAACAACCATTCGTAATACGCCTTGCCCGCCTTGCCCGCCGCCGCGAGATAGCTCTTGTCGGTATTTTCGACGCGACCTTTATACGCGTCGAGCCCACTCGACAGCCTTTCGACGCCGAGCATGAATTTATCGAGCGCATTCTTGTACGCATTTTTGTAATACGTCTTTTTATCGGCTTCCAAAAACTCGGCGGCGTCTATCTTATTGTTCGCAAAAGCATACAGATAGTACTCTTCGCCCTTTGCGGTCACATCGTCGAGATAGTCCTGCATTGCGATCACAGTGGAATCGTAAAGCGGATAGCCCGCCGCTATGCGGTCGTTTGCGAAATCGAGATACGTTGCGAACACGTCCTGTGTCGACGAAGTTATCGACAACAATTCTTTGACGTCGGCTTCGGTGCGGAACGTGTAGTTTTCAAACGAATCGGCAAACGACGCAACATAACCGCCCTCCGAGCTTATGTACGAGCCCGACAGCACGATCATATCGTACGCATAGTCCGATCCGAAGTACGCGCGATAGGTATCGAGCGTGTATTGTATCGAGCGATACGTGACCGCATCCATGCCCGTGAACGCCGAACCGTCGTATTTTTTGAACTGCTTGTTAAAGCTGTTCATAACGCTGCTCATCAAATCGATGTCCGATTCGGATATCGCCGAATACGAATACCAGCTCGCATCGTCGTCGCGCTCGTAGCCGAACGACTGCTCGGGCGTAGCCGAAAACGCGTTCCAACCGAACGGATCGTTGCCCATCATGAACATCGCAAGCTGATCGGCAAACGCATTGAGCCGTTCGGGATCGGCGATCTTCGCGCCGCACCCGACGAGTCCCGCCGCGCAACACATGACCGTCATCGCAAGACCGAGCACGAACGCCGTGAATTTACGTTTTTTCATCTACAACTCCTTTCGGAACCTTTGCAAACGTTCCCTTCGACTAATGTGTCGATTATTGTCGTAATTATACATTATATAATGCGATTTGTCAATATCAAAGAACGCCCCGACGAAAAAAGTAAGATCGTTTCGCGACGAACGCAGGCGCGCACGTCAATAGACCGTATCCAACACCAACGCCTTTTTCGGGCAAAAATCGGAACATTTGCCGCACCTTATGCACTTGGCGTGATCTATCACGGGCGCACTGAAATCGGTTTGCGACAATGCACCCGCCGGGCAAACGCTAACGGCGGGGCATTTATGGTTTTGCGGGCAATTCTCCCGACGTATAGTAAGTTTCTTTTCCATGATCGCTCCTTAAAAATGTTTTTTATTGTTTGTTCGGCCTTAGTTCGCGCCGTCGGCTTTACTGCTCGACACTTCGCGTTCGCGGGCTTTGAAAACCTTGGGAAACGTAATGAATATGACCGTTGCCGTGATCAGTCCCGCCGCGAGATCGGCTATCCCTTCGGACATGTATACGCCTTTGGCTCCGCAAAAATGCGTGAGCGCAAAACACAACGGTATAAGTATGATCACCTTTCTGAGTACGGCGAGAAACAGTGCGGATCCTGCTTGACCGAGCGCGACGTTGATATTCTGCAAAGTCATCTGCACGAAAAACATTATCGAGCCCATAAGAAACAACGGCGTGTACTTAACGACGATGTCTTTGACGGCGGCGCTCGCCGAAAACAAGTATGCGTACAACTGCGGGAACGCCATCGATACCGACCACACGACCGCCGCAAAAACGAACGCTATGATGGTGACGCACTTGACGCCGCTTTTAAGCCTCGCGGCGTCGCCCCTGCCGTAATTATAGCTAACGAACGGTTGCATACCGTAACCCAGTCCGTTGAGCGGTAACGATATCAACTGCAACGCGCTCAGCATGACGGTGAGCGCCGCCGTATAGTCCTTGTTCCCGCCCGTCGCGAGATTGAGATTGACGTTGAACACTATTTGTATCGCGCACTCGGTAAGAGTCATTATAAACGGCGAAAAACCGAGCGTCAATATGCCCGATATGCGCTTGAGATCGGGCTTCATGTCTTTTATGTCAAACTCGAACATGCTTCGCTTTGTAAAGAAAAACGCGGTTATCCACACAAACGATACGAATTGCGAAACGACGGTCGCAAGGCTCGCGCCGTCGACGCCCATGCCGAAAACGAAAATAAACAGCGGGTCGAGCGCGATATTGACGAGCGCGCCTATAAGCACCGACAGCATGGCTGTGATCGAATAGCCCTGCGCGGTTATAAACGGATTAAGTCCTTGCGCGAGCATGACGAACACCGTTCCCGCCGCATATATGCGCAGGTACGACGCCGCAAACCCTACCGCGCTTTCGGGACAGCCGAACAGCACGACTATCTGCCGCGACAAAAAGACCGTTATCGTCCCGATAGCTATCCCGATCGACAACAGCAAAACGAACGCGGTATTGAATATCTTTACCGCTTCCGCCCTATCGTTTTCGCCGAGCTTGATGCTCGCGCGCGGCGCGCCGCCGAGCCCGACGAGATTTGAAAAAGCCTGTATGATGAGCGTTATCGGCAACACTATGCCGAGCGCGGCGAGCGCGTCCATGCCGACTCCGTCGATCTTGGCGACAAACATTCTGTCGACGATGTTGTACAGAAAAGCGATGAGCTGTGCGACGACGGCGGGCACTGTCAGTTTTAAGACCAGCGGCAGTATCTTGCCGCTTTTTAATTGTTCGGTAGCGTCTTTCATTGCGTGCGGAAAAAGGATTTTTCATAGTTATATTAGCACATTATTTAATTAAATGCAAGCTTAAACATCGCCGACGTTACGCATATCGAAACTAACGGGATAAAGCATTATACACAATTCCCGCCGCGACCCGCAACGACGGTTTTTTCGAGCGATTTATCGCACTCCGTTCGAGCCTTGCAATGCTCGTTCTCTTTGCCCGCAACTTTCGGAACCGTCCCGTCCGAACAGATGCCCGTAACAAATATATCCTTCGGGATCTTTGTTGTATTCCCGCCATGCCGTGTCGCGCATTATTCTCGCTTGACAATACCGCCCTGCCGTTTATTATAATTTGTATGCTACAATTTATATCGCGAATGCTTTTCCACTCGAAATTTTGCTTTCTCTTTCCAATCGAGCTTTTCCGTCCACTCGTACTGTGTAGGCAAAAAAGATATTACATTCCCTTGCATTTCTTCAAACGGTTCGTCGTAACAGATAATAGCGCTCGGCTTTATGCGTTTTAACATCTCGTTATATCCCGGCATAAAATCGTCTTTGCAATTTTCTCTGTAATACGTACAAACCGCAACGATAGCGCCTTGTTCTATGCCGTCGAAACAAAACTCGAAAGTGCGCTCGTCGCCCCAAGCGACTGTCGGAATTACCTTTAAGCCTTGACTTTGCCAATATGCGCCGCACCAACGATTTTTAAACACGCTTTCTATCTGTAATGCAAGCGGCATATCCGTAAATAAACTGAAATCGGGCGATAGCAATGCAAAATATTGTTTCAGCTTTTCCGATCCTTCGTCGGGCTTGTCGTAAACTTTATCGAACTTCCAATCGTGCATGAAAAAATGCACCGTTTTATGTGCATTCTCTTTATCGTTTATTGCGGTTTTCGTATAGTCCAAAAACTTGATTTTGTTAATATCGATTTGTTGTTTTCGTATTATCGGTATATCGTATTTGCCGACGCAACGAAATTCGTTGCGCACCAAAAGCCGTTTATGTTTGCTTTTTGTATTTCGTATTCGGTTAATTCTTTCATCTCGGTCTCTCCTTTCAGTCTTCGGGCGGAAAATCGTAGTCCGATTCTTCTGCCGCACAGTACATAAAGCACGGGTGCACCACTTCGTCCCAAATGTCTTTCAGCAACCGTCCGTTTATATTTGCTTTGTCGCGAAATTCGTTTACATGACTGTATTTTCGGCTCATTTCCTTACTGCAAAATACCACGACACAATCGCCTGAAACATACGCGCCCAAATCATTGCTTTTCATTTCGGTATAGACTGCGTGTACCAAACCGTGATGCCAAAACAGCATTTCGGAATAAAACATCAGTCCGTTTATAAAGTCATCGAATGTCGCTTTAAACTTTTGCCCCGCCTTATATTGCTCCCGCGCTCGCGATAGCGGTACAAGCATGGGATAACTTATGCCCAACGTTTTATCGGTTCTTTCATTATCGGCACAACCGATCCAACCGCAATTAGGGCATTTATCCGTGTTTCCGTAATCGTCGGCATAAGTGATTTGTCCACACACCTCGCACTGCACCGCATTATTGTAATCGCTTGGATTATATTTCTTTTCCATACTGTTTACGCCTCGTCCGAATCGTAATATTCGTAATCAGGATCCAAATTCGTCGATATTCGTATCGGCTCCCCATTCACAATGTCCCAACAGTGATCGTGCGGAAAGGTGTGATCTCTTTTAGGATCCGAGTGAAAATAATCTCTGTTCCTAACCACAATTCCGTTTGCATCATACCATCGACTTTGCTTTCTTCGTCCGCCCACGTATAAATCATACCGTGAATTTATATGCTCTGTTTTTTTCGGAAGCCCTTGATGTTCGCTGTAAACCTTTACGACCCCGCCGCTCGGCAAACCGCCTGCACCCATTATACCATACCTCCTTGTACTCTGTCAATTTGTGTCGATTTTATTCCCATATTTTATCTCCTTTTCGGGCAACAAAAAACGGAAGCCGCAAAAGATCCCGTTTTCGAGAGTATAATATTTCTCTCGCATACAGTATAACATACCTTGTCAAGTCCATAAAATCATAACTATTCTATATATTAAAAACCGACACTCTCTATTTAGGAAAAAGCGTTTGTCAAGTCCGCGACTTGCGCTTGCGCTTGGGCTATGCGCGTTTTAATGTTTTTCAATCCGTCGTCGCCCGTTCGCCGTTCACATAGTATGCTATTGTATAGTTCGCGGCTTTCTCGGCGTTTTCTATGCAGTCAAAAGCAACCGATAAAAACTTGTCGCTACATTCCTTTTTCGGTCTGCCGAATTTAACGCCGTTTTGCTTGGCAAGCCGTATTCCGTCCGCTTGGCGTTCGCGTATGTCCGCCCGCTCGTTCTCGGCAACGAAAGAAAGCACTTGCAAAACTATGACAATTTTTTTAATAATTGTAACTTTGAAAGGCTACGGAAATAACTTTCCGACAGCTCCGCCGTTTCGTTTTGCTAAATGCAAAACGCGCCCTACGTTGCAATAACGCGCTCAAAAATCATTGCAAGCAAGTTTTTTCGCTTATATTGTAGAAAAAGTGTACTTTTACTAC
>CANDGE010000093.1 GCA_947384195.1 uncultured Clostridia bacterium | reverse complement strand
GCCAAAACTCGGCGGCGTGCCGCGGCGTATTGCTGTTTTCGGCGCGGAACGTCGGACCGAACGTATAGATCTTTCCGAGCGCCGTCGCCATGACCTCGCCTTCGAGCTGACCGGACACCGTAAGTCCCGCGCTTCGACCGAAAAAGTCTTTGGCGTTGTAATCGTCCTCCGACTTGACCGTAGGATCGTAGCCGACGGTAGTCACCTTAAATACTTCGCCCGCGCCCTCGCAGTCACTGCCGGTTATTATGGGCGAGTGCACATAATAATAGCCCTTGTCGTGGAAAAACTTGTGTATGGCGTACGACAGTTCGCTACGCACGCGGAACACTGCGTTAAACGTGTTGGTGCGCACGCGCAAGTGCGGTATGGTGCGCAAAAACTCCATGGTGTGCCGCTTTTTTTGCAACGGGTAAGTCGTGTCGCACCCGCCCAAAAGGCTCGCGCTTTGAGCGCGGATCTCCACGCTCTCATCCTTCATGCCCTTTTCGACCGTACCCGTCACTTGGAGCGCCGCGCCGAGCGCGAGCATGGGCGCGAGCGTTGCGTCGGCAAACAGCGATTTTTCAAAAACGACCTGAACATGCTCCAATTGACTTCCGTCGTTGAGCTCGACGAACGCGACGTTCTTGCTGTCGCGCGACGTGCGTACCCAGCCGCAAACGGTGACTTTTTTTCCGATATAGCTTTTGTCGGTGTGTATGACCTTTAAGTCGATATGTTCCATAAAAACCTCTTTGGAATATATTACACTAATTATAATCCATTCCCGCCCTATTAGTCAACAATATCCGAGCACATTATTTATGTACGATCGCCATTGCTTCTAAAAGCGGCGACATCGATATCGTTGAAAAACATCACTCGACAGCCGCGATCCCGAATTTTCCGTCGACCGTCAATCCCGCACGCCGCATTCACGATCCCGCCGCGTATAATTCCGATAATAGCGAGCATACTAAACTCACTATGGAAAACAACTCTGTTATTGTAAACGACGAAAGAAGACTGTCGGACACGGCTCTGTTTTTGGTCTGTGTGCTGGCAACCGTAGGAATAGGGCTCGCGATATCCTACTCATCGGGGATATTCGGCGGAGTTGCCAACGCCGCCAACCTGCCCTTCCGAATCCCGAGATGGTTGGTGATAGCCGCGCCGCCCGTGCTGTTTGTTCACTTGGGGCTCGCATTGTTCTTTGTGCTCCGTGAAAACGTATACACGGACAGCGGTCGTGTAGTTCGCGGCTGGACGTGGGCGTTTTGGATCACTACGTTCATTGCGACGGCGATCACTCCGTTCTTTATTTACCACGGTATGCCCATTGCGGCGTATGTAATGGCGTCTATAACGACCGCGCTCGCGCTCGGTACGATGATGCTGTGCTACCGTCAATCGGTCGCGAGCGGCGTTGTTACCACGATATTCTTTATCGTAGTCGCGCTTATCATGATCTATCTCGGCTACTGGGCGTTCGCCTGAACCGAATAAAAACCTTTACGGTAAAACCGCCGTCCCGTGCGATACGGAACGGCGGTTTTACAATGCGCAAATCATATATGCCGTACTATTTGTTTATGATGCTCTCGCCCGTCATTTCGGCGGGTTTTTCTACGCCCATAATGTCGAGCAAGGTAGGCGCAACGTCGCAAAGCGCTTTGCCGTCTTTGAGCGTTTTGCCGAGATACTTATCGCCCGCCACAACGATGGGCACAAGATTGGTCGTATGCGACGTGCAAGGCGAACCGCTCTCGAACTGCATGACTTCGGCGTTACCGTGATCGGCGGTGACGATCGCCGTTCCGCCGCTCTTCCATATCGCCTCGACTACTTTTTTAAGGCATACGTCGACAGCTTCGACCGCCTTGACTGCGGCGTTCAAAACGCCCGTATGCCCGACCATATCGCAGTTTGCGAAATTGAGTATAAGCACGTCTTTTCCGCTTTCTATTTCCGCAACGGCTTTGTCGGCGACTTCGTAAGCGCTCATTTCGGGTTGAAGATCGTACGTCGCGACCTTGGGGCTTGCGACGAGCACGCGCGTTTCGTTGTCGTTGGGCTTTTCCACACCGCCGTTAAAGAAGAACGTCACATGCGCGTACTTTTCGGTTTCGGCTACGCGCGCCTGAGTAAGCCCTTTGGCGGCGAGATATTCGCCGAGCGTATTTACAAGTTTTCTCGGCGGGAAAGCCGTTATGATATTTTTAAGCGTAACGTCGTATTGCGTCATGCCGACGTATGTGACCTTTTTATAGCCGCCGACGCGCTCGAAGCAATCGAAATCGGGTTCGGTAACGGCGCGCGAGATCTGACGCGCGCGGTCGGCGCGGAAATTATAGAAAATGACCGCGTCGTTCTCGTTGACGCCCGCATAGTCGCCTATGACGGTAGGCTCGATAAACTCGTCCATCGTGCCTGCGGCATAGCTCGTAGCCATTGCAGATTCCGCTTGCGAAAAATGCTTGCCCTGCGCGGCGAATACCGCGTTGTAGCCGCGCGCTACGCGCTCCCAGCGGTTATCCCTGTCCATATAATAATATCTGCCGACAACGGTAGCGATAGTACCGACGCCTATCTCGGCTGTCTTTTGTTCGAGTTCCTTAACGAAACCTATACCGGAATCGGGCGGGACGTCGCGGCCGTCGGTTATGCAGTGCACGTACACCTTTTTTACGCCGCGCGCTTTGCACAGCTTCAACAAAGCATACAAATGCGTGTTCATGCTGTGTACGCCGCCGTTGCTCAACAGCCCTACAAGGTGCATAGCCGTGCCGTTGGCTTTGACCGCATCGATCGCAGTATTGAACGCGACGTTGCTATCGAACGAACCGTCCTTGATCGCATCGTCGATAGTCGTTATGTCCTGATACACGACGCGTCCCGCGCCGAGATTCAAGTGCCCGACCTCGCTGTTGCCCATTTGACCTTCGGGCAGTCCCACCGAATAGCCCGATGCGTTTATGAGCGTATGCGGGTACTTTTGCATGAGCGAATCGAAAAACGGTTTGCTCGCCTTTTTGACTGCGTTACCGTATTCGTCGGGATTAAAGCCGAATCCGTCGAGAATGATTAAAGCGTCCATATAACTACCTTCCGCAAAATTTCCTGTGTTACTATTCTATTTGGCTGTGTTGACAATTATTGCAAAATCGTCGGGTTTAAGGCTCGCGCCGCCTATAAGTCCGCCGTCTATCTCGGGCTGAGCCATTAGCCCCGCGACGTTTTTGGCGTTCATACTGCCGCCGTACTGTATGCGCATACCGTCGGCGACCGCCGCGCCGTAAAGCTCTTTTACGACCGAACGGATATAACCGATCGTTTCGTTGGCTTGCTCGTCGGTAGCGGTCTTGCCCGTTCCGATAGCCCAAACGGGCTCGTACGCGATAACTACCTTGGCGGCGTCTGCGGCGGAAATTCCGTCGAACGCGCCCACCACCTGCGTGCGGCAAACCTTTTCCGTTTCGCCGCTCTCGCGCTCCGCCAAAAGCTCGCCCACGCATACGATAGGCGTAAAGCCGTTTTTAAGCGCCTGAACGAGCCGCGCGTTGACCGACTTGTCGGTCTCGCCGAAATACTGACGACGCTCGCTGTGCCCTATTATGACGTACGTCGCACCCGCCTCTTTGAGCATCGCCGCGGATATCTCGCCCGTGAATGCGCCGCTGTCCGCCCACGCGATGTTCTGCGCGCCTACCGCTATGTCGGTGCCCTTAACGAGCTCCGCCGCAAGCGCGACGTCGGTGAACGGCACGCAAATAACGACGTCGCACTTCGCGCCTTCAATCTTGGGCGCGAGCGCCGTTACAAGCTCACGGCACTCCGCCGCCGTCTTGTTCATCTTCCAGTTACCTGCAATTATGGGCTTTCTCATTTTATATTGCCTCCGTTATGTGTTTTTTATTTATGTTTCGCGCGCAATATTTTATCGCACTCTACCTTGCGGTATATCCCTATCGCCGCCGCGACGCTCGCATTGAGCGAATTTATCTTGCCGCGCATAGGTATGGACACAACGCCGTCGCACAGTTGTTTCGTAAGCCGCGACACGCCGGAGCCCTCCGCGCCGACCACGAGCGCGACCGCGCCCGATAGGTCTTTTTCGTAAATATCGTCGCCGCCCATATCGAGCGCATACACCCACACGTTTTTGGCTTTGAGCTCGCGTATCGCGTCGTTGACATTGACCACTCGCGCGACCTTGACGTATTCCGCTGCGCCTTCCGCGACCTTGATGACTGTATCGTTAACGGGCGTTTGACGGTTCTTGCCGATGATCACTCCGTGCACGCCGCCGCACTCGCCCGACCGCAATATACTGCCGAGATTATGCGGGTCTTCTATACCGTCGAGCACGATCGCAAACGGCGGTTCGTTGCGGTCGCGCGCAACGCCGAGTATACCGTCGATATCCGAATATTCAAAATCGACCGCGTACCCGATACAACCTTGATGCACGGCGCCTTCGGCAGCTCTGTCCATGGCGGCGCGATCGCAAAACCGCACGGGCACGCCCGCCGACTTAGCCAGTCGAATGACGGTCGCGCGCCGCTCGTCATGCGACACTCCGTCCAAAAGCTCGACGCGCGTAAATCCGCCGCCGTTTTTCAGCCGTTCGAGAACGGCGTTTTTGCCGAATATCTTGATATCGTGACCGCCTATTTGTTTTCGGACGCTTTGCCCGATTTTACGCCGTTGAGCGCGGCGCGTTTCTTTTTCACTTCCGCACCCTTGCCGCACGACTTTTTGCCCTCGGGGCAATCTCCGCGCAAACAGCCCGGACCGCAATCGCGGAACAGGTTGGGAGCGACCTTAACGACTTCCTCGAGCATACGCCACGCCACGCCGCGTATCTCCCACTGCGCGCGGTTACAACAACGCAACTCGAAAAAGTGCATGAGCTCGCGCGCGTTCATAGTGACTATCATCTTTGTTTCGCAGGCGTTTGGAAGAATGAACCGCGCGTCCTCGTTGGATCTTTCGCCGTGACCGAGCGCGCTCTGCCAATCGCGATACCAATCCATTATGGTATCCATCTGCCCCACATACCGCGCGACCGCCGCCGCGCCGAGCTCTTCTATCGCAGGCGGCACGACATAGTTGAACGCGCTCTCCGACACGTAACGTTGCGAACGCACCGAAAACGAAGCTATGCGATGACGTGTTATCTGCGCGAGCAATGCGCGCGACACGCCCTCTATCGAGAAAGTGAACGACGCATGTTCCATAGGCGACTGATGCCCCATGTCGACCAGTCTGCCGATAAACGCGCCGTTGTCGCTCGCAAGTATGTTATCCGTAAGATCGTCGAGCTCTCTGTCGGAGTAGCAAAGCTTTGCGGCAAGCGCGACCGTAGCTTCGGGGTCGGCTGTATAACGGATCAATTTGACTTTGGGGGTTACCTGCATGATATTTCCTTTTGTAAATATTATCATTCGGGACGACGCCCCGAAACAGATCGACTGTTTGCTATGCTTCGCGCGACGGCGACAGCGTTACGCAAAGCTCCAATAAATGCCTTTCGCGATCGACGTCGCCCGACAGATGCACATAGCCGAGCACCGCTTCGAGCGCAGTCGCTTTGTGGTAGTCGGTCACCGACGCCGCTTTGGTCCGCGAATGCAGATGCGCGTTCTTCGCACGCCGCGCCACGTCCGCTTCGTCGTCGGTCAGCTCGCCCGAGCCGACTATCGCGTCAAACACCGCCGCTTGCGCTCGAGCATTGACAAAACGCGAAGCTTCGGTATGCAACGTCCCTACCGGTCTGTCCGACCGAGCGAGCATATACTCGCGCACGTAAAGCGTGTAAACCGCGTCGCCTATAAACGCCAAACCGACCGGCGTGTAACTTTTCGCACGCAAATCTTCCACTTAACTATTATACATACCGCACTGAAATAAGTCAACAAAAACAAGGGGCGCGCCGTATTTTTTAAATTTCCGCAATGCCACGCCAAACACTTGAAATATCAAATCGAGCGTGTTATAATATACATAAATACAGGGAATAGAGGCTCTTTGATGATCAAAACAGTCACATTCAAGTGCGCCAAATGCGGCAAAACACATACTTTCAATCTCGGCGCGCGCGACATAGCCACCTTGCAGGACGCGGTGGTCAAAGTCCCGCAACGCGACGCGGATAAGCTTTTGGACGCGGTCAACCGTATGCTCGCCAATAAAGACGAGGCTCAGCGCACTTCGTTCATGATGAACAATGCCGACGGGTTGTCGATGATAAACTACGACGTTTGCGGCGCTTATATCAACTTGTTCGACGCGGAAGACGTCAAAAGCATATACGCCAAATACAGCCAAGACCAAATAGACCGACTCAACAAAAGCATGGCGCTGTGGGAAGACGCACGCGTTGCCGAAGGCTTCGTCGCATTCAACGCCATATTCTATTGCCGCAAATGCAAAAAGCTTTTGCAAGGCATGTATCTGAAATTACGTTCCGTCGAAGACAAGAAAGAACGCACATATATTTTCAATCAACGTTGCGAACATTGCAATAACGAGCTAGTGCTCGTCAACGACGCCAACATGGGCTATATGTTTGAAGGCTTGACGGCGCGCGCGCCCTGCCCCGATTGCGGCGGCGCGATAACCGTTTCGGAAGTGAGATTCAAACCGTAATATCGCTATATAATATACAACGACGGCGCATCCGATATCCGATTACGGAAAGCGCCGTTTTATTTTGATCGCTTTTATAAATTGCCGTTCCGCGTTCAACCCGAGAGCGAATGATCAGCGCCAGTATCGCGAGCCCGAAAATCGGCGGAGCGCACAACACCGACGACAGAAAGCAAAAACACGCGAAAAGCGAAACAAATCGAAAAATAAGTAATAAAGCGTTTGACAAATTGCGAATAAGGCGTTATAATAATTTAGCTAACGAGGTGTAGCGCAGTTGGTAGCGCGCATGGTTAGGGACCATGAGGCCGCGAGTT
>CANDGE010000092.1 GCA_947384195.1 uncultured Clostridia bacterium | reverse complement strand
CGCCGCCTTGATCGGGCGGGGTCACGGTACCGCCGTCGCCGCCTTGATCGGGCGGACGCGGCCCCGCGCTTACGCGATCGGGCATTTGCGATCTGAGATCGGGATACTCGCCGAACATAGCTTCAAACGGAGCGTAGCGGGAAATGAGTTCGTTTATCGTATCGGAAATATTATTATAGTCGTTGCTCAATACGTTTGTATTCCACTGCGTTATCTCTTCGGGATCGGTCAAAGTCGCGCCCGAATCGTAATCGGCTATATATGTGTTTAAATATCTCAAAAGCTTATCTACGGTCGCTTGCACGGAATAATTGACTTCGTTGGTAATAACGAGATTGCAGAACGTCGCGAAATCACTGTCCGAGATATCGGTGAGCTTGGTAGTATCGTCGATTATGCCGGCCGCCTGCGTATTGTAATCGAGTATCGCCTGAATGATACCGTCGAACCCTACCGACTTGTAATCGTCGGCGACTATCGCGTCGGCAGTATTGCCGTCGAACTTACGCTTTTGCGTTTCGGGATCGACCGACCACGGATCGTTTTTATAATTTACGTTATTGATATCTACGAACAGCTCCAAACGGTTGCCCGAAAGCTTTTCGGTATCGGGGTCGACGATCTCGCCCTTGCCCGTCACCGACACTATCATACGCCCGTACATTTCGGTATCGGGCAAGAACAAATGATTACGCACGGCGTACGCACCGCCGTATAATTGGTTGCAAAATACGGCGTTACCGTGTTCGTATTCGTTTTCGATCTTGTCGAAGCCGGGCACAAACGCAAAACCGCCGACGCAGGAAAACACGAGCGTGAGCGCGAAAGCGATAATTCCGCCCTGAACGAACGAAACGACAAAGCCCAAAAGCCGCGACCCGATGGTTTTCTTTTTGCCGATGTACGACTTGATTATAGCCGTGACTATCATCAGCAAGAACCGCGCTATAAAGAATATACCCACGCCGCAAAGCGCCGAGAATATAAGGAACGCCAAGTATATCGCTCTGCCCTGCACGGGATCGAACGTCACGGTGCTACCGCCTATGATCTGATCGATAGGCGCAAAGAAGTGTTGGTACAGATATGCGTCCTCGGGTATGCCTGCGGTGTTTTCGCCCAAGCCCCGATATATCCAGTTTGCGAGCGAAAACTCCGACTCGAACGCGCCGTTGCCCAAAACGAAATTCTTGATCGAATCTATGCCGATAAATGCCTCGGCAACGACGTTGGCAAGGAAAAACGCCAATAGAAACGCCACGACAAACGCGCCAAGCGCCAAAAACGACTTTTTAGCGCCGCGTATAACGCCTATCAATCCGAATAGCACGACCAGCGCTATTATAGCAATATCTATCCAAGACATAACATCCTCCGTATCGGCAACGTATCATTATTTATTGCCGTGATGTGTGCTGTTTAAACATTCGATCCGTATCGCGCGAACGTATAACTTTGCGAAAGTATGGCAAAAATCGTACCATGAACTTTGACGAAAAATTATCCGCCGCCAATACCGCGCACGCCGCGCGTCCGGTCGCGCAAGCCCGTCAAGGCTTGGAATTCGACTGCGCGCTCATGAGCTTGGGCAAGCTCCCGGTAGTGCTGTGCATAGGCTCCGACCGCGTGACGGGCGACTGTTTGGGTCCGCTCGTCGGACAAATGCTCGTCGAACGCGGCGCAAACGCTTTTGTTTACGGTACGCTCGACCGACCCGTGACCGCGCTCAATCTGAAAGACGCGATAAAGCATATCCAACAAACTCACTGCGATAAGAAAGTGCTCGCGATCGATTCCTCCGTCGGCAGACTTTCCGATGTGGGAAAGATACGCATAGCGTTCGGCTCGATCGCGCCCGGCAGCGCCGACGGCAAAGTATTGCCCAAGGTCGGCGACGTATCCATTACCGCCACAGTGACCGACCCGAGAAAAACCCCGTTGTCCGCAGTGCGATTGGGCACTGTCTACTCGCTCGCTCTCGACATTGTCGACAAGGTGCTCGGGTGCTTACAGTGACCGTCGATATCATTTTACCATAACGAATGTGATATTGTCATTAATAAAACATTAAAATTTGATTAAAACAAAAGCGAGCCGCGCGATTATTCGCACGACCCGCTCGTTTTATGTTATCGAAAGCTCGTATAAAGCGCTGCGCCGCGACTGTCACTGCACCAACGCCTTTGACAATGCGGGCACGAGCCACACGCACACGACGACGATCAACGCTACGACCACAGCCGCCGCGACCGCGCCTATTATTATCCAACCCGTCTTGCTTATGCGCTTTCTCGCATACCATTTATCCTGCGACCAAAACAGCGTTCTGTACACGAAGAAGCCGCCTACCGCTATTCCCGCCGCGACAAGTATCCAAGCCGCGATGAGAATTATTTTATACACGGGGAAGCCCGGGTCGTATATCGCGCCGTGAACGAATCCGTTCATCGCAAGGCTGTTGGCTTGTATATACAGTACGTTGCGCGCCGCTCGACGCAGTTCCGCACGCGCCCATTCCGCATTGAAATCGGAAAGCACGCCCGTGTTGGCGTTCCACCCGCTGCACATTATAAGATCGCCGCCCAACGCGCCCTTTGGATAAACCCTGTCGTTAGCCGTGCCGCTGCAATTCGTAAATCCGTGATTTTGGAAAGACCCCCAATTCTCGCTCCATGTGCAACCTGTTGCGGGCGCGAGCGTTACCGTGTTACCGCTGTTGGTGTATGTACCCGTAAACACGTAGCTTATTTTTACGGGACCCGTCGGCGCGGGCTTTTCCGCATCTTGCACGAGCTTATCCCAATCGGCGTTTTTGTACTCGTCGGGGATAGCCGTCGAAAACGAAGTTTCTATGCCGCCGAACGTGAGCTTTGCTCTGCCCGCTTCGCCCGTCTGCGTTTCGTTGCCGAGTTTAACGGTGACGGTCGAGCCGTCCGCGGTATAAGAACCTACCGACACGGCAGCGTTGGTTTCGGTCTTTTCCACGGCATACACCTTGCCGTTTGACAGCATGAATATATGCAACGTAACGTCGTAGCTGACGCCGCCGCCCGTCTTTTGCCCTGCGCCCGTATAGTACATAACCGCCGCGGTCGCGTCACCGGGTTCGGACGGAGCTGTCGGGACATAATCCCCCTGCCCGCCGAATGCCGCGCCCCAAACCGACGACGCACATGTAAAGTCGTGATTCAACTGCCCGCCGCCCGCATCCGCGACGTAATGAACTTCGAGCGCTCTCGTCTCTTGGTTCATTGTAGCCGTAATTTCCGTGCCGCTCGGCTTTTTGATCTTAAACGTCCAGCCGGTCCACGTCCACGTTCCGCTTTCGGTCATGTTCATGGTTTTGAACGTGAATTTATACGTTCCGTCCTTGTTGCAATCGAGCGCGCAATTACCGTCGCCCGCCGATGCGAACGAAAACAGTAAATTGGGATCGACCTGCTCGTCCGCTTGCGCTTCGACAGCCGAAGTAAGCGCGGCAGTCGCGGGCGCGCTCGAAACATACTTGGTATATTCGTACGTCTTGTCCGATTTCAATACGAGCGTGTTAGTCTCGTACGCCGAGCCGCCGCTCGTTATGTAGCCGGTGTGGCGGATATTACCCGAGATCTCGCTGTTGCCGTAAGTAATGCCGTACGTTCCCGTTACATCCGTATCGCCGCCCGACGGGTGGTCACCGCCGCATGTCGTAAGAGCGCAAACGCTCGATACCGCCATAGCCGCAGTAAGCGCAAACGCCGCCGATTTTTTGCCGTTTTTCATCATAATGCCTCCTAAAAAAATACTTTTGCTCGGTCATACCGAATACAAAAGCATTTTAAAAAACATTTAGATAATAATCAATCCATGGCGGCACAAACTGTCGAAAACGCGTCAAGATCTGCATACGACCGGCGGCATCGCCGTTACTCGCTTTGCAAAACATTCAAAAAATATCGAGCGTAAACACGTCGTCATGCGCGGACACGGCAACGCCGCCGTTATACTTTTCGGCTATCATTTTTATGCTTTTTACGCCGAACCCGTGCCCCTCGCCCTTTTTATCGGTGAGCGGCATACCGTTCTCTATCACGATATTGCCGTCAAAATAATTCTCGACGCGCACCGAAATAAACCCGCCCGTCGATTTTTCGGTAACGCTTATAACGCGCTTGTCCTCGGGCAGTTTTTCCACCGCTTCTATGGCGTTGTCTATTGCATTGCCGAACATAGCGTACAGCTCATGACGAGCGACCGCGCCGTATCGGCTCCCGTCTATAAGGCATGTCAGGCGTATGCCGTGTTGCGCGCAATAAAAGTTTTTTGCGTCAGCACGACGTCGAGCGCCTCGTTGCCCGTTTTAATGCCCGCATCGTAAAAACCGATAGCATCGGACAGTTCTCGGATCTGCTCTTCGTAAAGCTTGCCCTTCATAGCGGCAAGCTGATGCTTTAAGTCGCGACACTTTATATTGATCGTTTCGATATTGCGCTTTTCGTATTCGTACTGTCGTTTGCTATCGGCGAGTATGCGTTCGAGCTCGTCGCGCTCCGCCGAAACGAGATTGCTTTTACACATGCCGAAATCGAGCATCAACGCGAGAAACGCTATCAAAAACGACATAACGTGTACGAACAATACGGCAAGCTTTCCGAGCCCCGCCGCCTGCGCGGGATCGCCCGCAAAAGATATCAACGCCGAAACATACGACATGCCGAAAGAATTATAGATTATGGCGACACCTACGACACATGCGGCGATCGCCACTTGCGTTCGGTTGGTTATTATAAGCTTGTAATTTAACCGAGCGCGACGTACGCACAATAAGTAAAACGTGACGGAAAACAACACCGATATAGTAAAACCTATCACGGTGACTGCCGACCAGTGCAACGGCGGCAAAACTATATCCGTGAACACATCCGCTATCTTTGCCGCCATATGTTGCAAGCAATAACCGGACGTCGCAAAAAACAAGCCGTGCCAAGCCGAACACTTATAACAAACCGTCACGCCCACGCCCGACAATACGAATATGCAAAAATACTTTACCGTTTGTATATAAATTATATTATCGGCTTTTTCAAACGAATTCGAGTAGAGCGATTGCACAGCCAAAGCAAACAACTCGATCACGACCAGCATTACCGCAGCCATGCCTGTCGCACGCAAAACGAATGCGTTTCTACGTTCCATGCCGTGTGATATAACGCCTACCGCCAAGATCACTGTAAACAAATAACTCGCGGCGTTTATGTACGCGTTCAACCCGAGAGATAAAGAAGGCATTATTTACCCCCCCCCCCGTGTGTGCAGAAACGCAGAGAATGCCGACAGAAATTCCTGTTTTTTGCCGCGCGAAACGATGAGCTCGTCGCCGCCCGCATTGACCGTGTTACCGTGCACCGCCCGACAGTGCTCGAGATTGACGAGATAACAGCTGTTGCATAATACAAACCCGCTGTTTTTAAGCCGCTCCGTCAATTCTTTGAGCACGCCGCGCGCCGACAGAGTTTCGGCGACGGTATGATATGTAAGCGTATGTCCTTGCGATTCTATATAATATATATCCGCCGCGCGAACGCTTTTGACTCCGCCGTCGATAGGGATCTTTACAAACACATCGTCTTTTTTAAGCGACTTGACCACGCGGTCGAGCCGCATTTTGAGATCGTAATATTTATACGGCTTGACAAAATAATCGAGCGCGTTTACCTCGTAACCTTTGATAGCGAACTGCGCCATGGTAGTGGTAGAGATCAAGCACTCGTTTTCGTCGAATTTTCTGAGTCTCCGCGCCGCTTCCAGCCCGTCCATGCCCGGAAGCTTTATGTCCATAAACACTATATCGTATAGCGGTTTATAGTTCGTCAAAAAAAGCTCGGCGTCCGTAAAATGCGATAACGAAAACCGCAGCCCCGCTTCCTTTTCGTACTGTACAATATACGCTTCGAGCATTCCGAACGCACGCTTATCGTCTTCCACAACCGCCGCTTTTATCATAGCGCTTTCATTATAACATATAATCGGCACAATTGCAATACCGAAACTAAATAAAATAATTCGCTTTTTCTAAGCTATGCGGAAATTATCGCAGATGCGATCAAATAACACACAAGCACGGTCGACGCAAAGCACCCCGCAAATACGAGCAATTTCAGGTATAGCTTGTTTGCGAACCGCATAACCAAAAAACACACCATAGCAAATAACCCGCTAACAGCTCCGCCTATCGCGCCGCCGACAAGCGGCAATATCTTGCACGTCGCCACTATATTGCCCCAAACAAGAATAAACGCGAATATTATAAGCGGCAACACGATCTCATACCACTTCGGGGCGTCGATCAAAACATGCGTTTGTCCGCCCGCAAGCAGTTTGACTCCCGTTATAAAACTGCCTTTTATACCGAAAGTTTCGCGCGTTCCGTCGATCTCACGCTCGAACGTGTTTTTATCCTTTTTTTCAAGCGGCGTTCCGCCCACGGTAAGCCCTTTCTTTCCCGTCCACGGACTTTCGTAGTATACAATTTCGCCGTACGTTTCGTTTGATATGGTTTTTTTCACTTCCCCCGCTCCTTTTCGGTTTGACTGATTTTATTATACACTATATTTTTCATTTGTCAATACGTTTATTAAATTCCTTCTAATTTAAAACTAACGCCCGAAAAAAGATTGACAACCGCGTAACTATATTGTATAATTATCAAGCGTAAAGTTCGACTTTATCGAACTCGGTGTCGTCGCGACCGTATTCTACATGTCGGAGCTACCCGCCCCTTCCCTTTTGATCTTTATGCTGTTATGGCTCAGTCGGACCACCATGTTCGGTATGTCGGAGCTACCCACCCTTTCCTTTTTGATCTTTATGCTGTTATGGCTCAGTCGGACCACCATGTTCGGTATGTCGAGCTCCCCGCCCCTTCCCTTTTGATTTTTATGCTGTTATGGCTCAGTCGGTAGAGCACCACCTTGGTAAGGTGGAGGTCCCGGGTTCGAATCCCGGTAACAGCTCCAAACGAGGCGTAGCGCAGTTGGTAGCGCGCATGGTTCGGGACCATGAGGCCGCGAGTTCGAGTCTCGCCGCTTCGACCACGATAAAACCGCTTTATGCGGTTTTTTTCGTGAGCGAATGCGGCATACAGACGAGAGCGCGGCG
>CANDGE010000091.1 GCA_947384195.1 uncultured Clostridia bacterium | reverse complement strand
AACATACAAACGCGTCCGTTTCGACAAAAGACTTATCGTCGACGAACGCGTTGATAAAACCGAGTATTTCCTTGTTTGCCGCACTGAGCGCGCTTTTGGCGTTTTTCAACGTTTCCATTAAAACCTCCGCGCCGCGGTATGTCGCGTATCGTTTATGAGATCGACCGAAACCGCAGCCATGCAAATTTAACCGTTTACATTATATCATTTAGTCGTAAAAAATTCAACAAATTATCGCTAAGTTTTTACGTTATTTTATTGTTCATTCACAGCGACTTCAACATTTCCAGCTCGCGCGCCGAAAGATACCGCCACTCGCCGCGCGACAGTCCGCCGAGCTTGAGCCCGCCCAAGCCGACCCGTTTTAAAAACAGCACCCTGCGCCCGAGCGATCCTATCATATTTTTTATCTCGTGATTCTTACCCTCGGTCACGGTGATTTCGAGCCGCGCGTTCCCGTCGTCGACGCCGACCACGCTCACCTGCGCCGATCCGTATTTTACTCCGTCATGCTCGATACCGCCGCGCAACCGTTTAAGCTCCGCGTCGGTCGGGTTGCCCTCTACCTTGACGACATACACCTTTTTGACCATGTTTTTGGGATGTGCGAGCTTGTTTGCAAGCTCCCCGTCGTTTGTCAACAGCAATAATCCCTCGGTATCGTAATCCAGTCTGCCGACGGGGAATATGCGTTCTTTGAGCTTGACGTAATCGAGCACTGTCTTTCTGCCTTTGTCGTCGCTCACCGTGCACACGCAACCCTTCGGTTTATTGAGCATCACGTAAACCGTTCTATGCGAAAGGACGACATATTTGCCGTCCACTTCGACCGTGTCGCCGTCCTTGACATCCGTCGACAATTCGGTTGTCTTTTTTCCGTTGACCCGCACGCGTCCGTCGAGCACGAGCTGTTCGCATTTACGACGGCTGTCTATTCCGCAACCGCTTAAATATTTGTTGATACGCATGATTTTTTTACCGTTAATATGATAACCTATCATCGACGAAAAATCAAGCGTTTTGCGCGCACGCGTTATTTTAACGTAAAAACATCCGAAAATCGAGCGCGATCCTACTCTCTCGCAAACGCCTTATCCAAAAGGCGCATACTCTCTTCCCACATATCGTAGCAGTCGAGCACGGTGCAAATATACGTCTTGCCGTCGCGCGTCGCCGACGATACCAAGCATCTGCCCGATTTTTTGGTATAGCCCGTTTTTATACCGTTGCCGCCGTCATAATTGAACAACAACTTATTCTTGTTGGGGAAGCTCCTGTCATAGTCGTGACCGTGGTACGGCGTGCGATGGTGCTTTGAGGATACTATCTTGCGAAACAATTCGTTTTGCATTGCATAGTACGATATTTTGCAAAGATCGTGCGCCGTCGTGTAATGTTCGTCATGGTGAAGTCCGTGCGGATTGACGAAATTGGTGTCGGTCGCACCCGCTTTTTTCGCCGTTTCGTTCATCATCTCGACAAATCCGTCTACACTGCCGCCGACGATGACGGCAAGCGCGACGGCGCAATCGTTGCCCGACTGCAACATCAAACCGTATAAAAGATCGCGCACGGTCAACATCTCGCCGTGTTGCAAATACAACGACGATCCTTCCACGCCGACAGCCTCGTCGGGTATCGGCATCGGAAGATCGAGAATGGTCTGATTTTCGAGCACCGTTATCGCCGTACATATCTTGGTGGTGCTCGCAGGCTCCATTTTGGCATTGCTGTTTTTGCAATACACCAGTTCGCCCGTGTCGCCGTCCACGACAGCCATAGCGCGCGCCGAACAGGATATTTCGCTCGCCCGCACCGCCTGCGCATCGACGGGCGCAAACCCGCAAAACAACATCGCGCACATAATGCACACTATCCCCGCTATCGCTCTTTTCATTTTTTTCTACCGAATACCGCGCCGACCACGTTGGGCACTGCGTCGACTATCTTGTCCGTCAAGCTCTCGCTGCCCACATTGAGCATACGCACCGACTTCCCGTCGCTAACCAAAAAGCAAACGGGCGAAACGCTCATGCCCGCGCCGCTCGCCCCCGCGAACGGATACTCGTCCTGTTGCTTTTGACTGTACTCGCCGCCGCCGGTAACTATGCCTATGCTAATCTTGCTGATAGGTACGACAGTAGTTCCGTCGGGCATGGATATCGGATTGCCTACTATCACGTCGGCATCGGTCAACAGCCGCATTTTTCCGAATGCGCTGTCCATGATGCGCTCTATCGGATGTTCTGTTTTTTCGCTCGGTAACAATGGTGTTCGCATGTATTTTTCTCCTGTATACGATCGCTTTTATGTACGGCAGTCAAGCCCTGCCCGACGCGACCGAACGCTTTGCGCGCGCCGCCATATCGAACAATGCGCCGCAAGCCGTATATACAGTATCCGCAATACACAGCGAAAATATGCCCGAAAACGATATCCGCAATATTTCCGCGCCGTAATCGGGTTCTATCTCGGCGTCGCCGACATAGCCCAGAACGGTACAAGCCCGATTGAACGCAACGCGCAACGCACCGACAGTCATTGCGCTCGCCGCGGCGTTGCCCGTGCCTATGCGCGCGGTCAAATCGAGCTCGCGCACGCGCACGCGCGTTATCGCACGCTTCCCGAACGCAGTAACATACGCTTTGAGCTTGGCGTTTTTTTCGGCGGCGTTTTGTTTGACTTCGGCGTTTTCTTCCGAAGCCCGCGCGCCCGACAGCGCGCTTTCGAGCATACCCGTATCTATGGTTTTTTTGAACACGGGAATAAAAAACAGTTTTACGACGATCTCGCCGCGCCCGACGTCGCTATCCGCATCGACAAACACGGACACTGCTATCGGCAAAGAGATTATATGCAAAAAAATAACGGCTGCCACTGTATATATCACACTTACAGTGTTTGCCGTTAACTCGAATAATATTTACGTTATCGTTACGCGCATCACTCCGATGCCGTTTCGCCGTCGTCGCCGTCGGGAACTTTCGACGATCCGTCCGATTCGTCGAGCTCGATCTTGACCACGTCCTCGCCCTGTAAAAATTCGGGATCTTCTTCCTGCTTGGCAAAGTTATACAATTGCTCTTCCGTCGGCTCGGGCGACGCTTCTTCGATCTCGCGTATACGCTCCTTTACCGTTTCGCGTTCGGGCAATTGATCGATCTCTTCGATGCCGAAACGCTTTAAAAAGCTTTCCGTCGTGCCGAACAGCAAGGGCTTGCCTATGGCGTCCTTGCGTCCGACTATCTCTATAAGGTTGTTTTTAAGCAACGCCTGCAACGCATAGTCGCAGTTGACGCCGCGAATGCTCTCTATTTCCAAACGCGTCACGGGCTGACGGTACGCTATAATGGACAGCGTTTCCATAGCGGGATTGGACAGCGCTTTTTCCTTGATGGGATTGAGCACCGTCGACAAAACTTCGGCATAATCGGGGTTGGACGCAAGCTGTATCTTGCCGTTGTACGAAATCAAGTGTATGCCGGACTTACCGCCGAAACGTTTTTGCAAACGCTTGACGGCGGACGTGACTTCGCTTTTTTGCAATTCCAATATCTCGCAAATGTCCGACACTTTGAGCCCGTCGCCCGAAACGAACAACAGCGCTTCCAAAACGTCATCGATCTTCTCTATTTCCAGCATCTTCTTCGGGTCTCCTTTTGGTTATCGTTATAGTATCGAATATCGCTTCCTGTTTTACGCCGACCTCTTGATCCTTTACGAGATCGAGAAGCGCCGAAAACGTCGTGACTACTTCGCCTATCGTATAATCTTCGTCGAACAACTCGTCGAATGTACACTGTTCGACCAGCTTGAACCGATCGCGGATAAACGTCTTTTTTTGCTCGACGGTAAACGGGTCGCGCTCTATCTTTTTTACCTTGATAAGCTGTTGACGCGCGCCGATCTTGTCGAACATTTTGCGCAATGCGTTCATTAGCCCCGCCGTCGTCATGTCTTTGAGCACGAGCCGCGGCTGACCGACCGTATCGTCGGGCGCGCGGAAGTGCATGTTTATAACTTCCTGTTCGCGCATACGCTCCGCCGCTTCTTTGTATATCTTGTATTCTTCCAAGCGGTTTATGAGCTCTTTTTCGGGATCGTCCTCCGGTGTTTCCGTCACTTCGGGCTTAGGCAGGAACTTGCGCGATTTTATCTCCAATAACGTCGCGGCCACCACGATAAAGTCCGCCGCTTGCTCCATATCGAGTTCGCCGACCTGCTCCATCGCCTGCAAATATTGCTCGGTTATGTTTGAAATAAAAATATCGGCTATGTCGATCTTTTCACGCTTGACCAAGTCCAACAACAGATCGAGCGGACCGTCGTAGTTGGACAAAACAACGTGATAACTCTTTGCATACCGTTCTTCGAGCGACGTTTCTTCCGCGTCCTGTTGCTGAGTTTTAGCGTTTTTTTGCATGGTTCACCTAAAACATCAACGACCAGAACTGTACGAACACCCAATTGAGATGCCCGACGAAAAAGTTAAGATACGTGCCCAAAACGTCTATATACTCGAACCAGTACGGCAACGTCGGCACGTAATCGCGCGCCACCGACACGACGAAGCTGAGTCCGACCAAGCCCCATAAAATATACCGACCGTTGATGCGCATGAACGAGCAAAACTTATTGCCGCGCTTGGTGAGCGACTCTATCAGTCTGAACCCGTCAAGCGGGTAAAACGGCAGGATATTGAAAAATACGAGCGAAAGGTTGATAGATCCCAACAGCTCGAAGAAATTCGCCAAATACATGCAGGTGTTTATACCCGCCGCGCTCGCGCCGTTACCGACGGCTTGAACGAACGCGAAATACATCAAGCAGTAAAGCAACGCCGCCAAAAACGCCAAAATTAGGTTAGTTACGACGCCGGCTATCGATACGAGCACTTGCCCGCGCGTACGGTGTTTGAAGTTATACGGGTTGACCGGCACGGGCTTTGCGTATCCGAACCCGATAAGCATCATCATTATGAACCCGATAAGATCGAAGTGCTTTAACGGGTTAAGCGTCAATCGCCCCTCGTATTTGGCGGTATAATCGCCGTTCCACTTGGCGACGAGCCCGTGCGCGACCTCGTGCAAAACGAGCGAGATCGTTACGGCAACGAGCGTAAATATCAAATATATAAGATAATCGACGGGATCTTTGATGTACCTGAAAGCGAAAATCATTGTGTGTCAATCCTCCGAAAACATCGGTATAACGTCGTTGCGCGTAATGTCATCGTATGTTTGCGGCTTTACCATGTACGCAGATCTGCCGTTTTTGACCGCCACTACGGGCGGGACTGCGTTGCGGTTATAGTTGGACGCCATGGAATAATGATATGCGCCCGTCGAAAGCACGGCGAGAACATCGCCCGCGTGCAACTCGGGCAGCTTCGCAGAACGTATCAAAACGTCGCCGCTTTCGCAACACTTGCCCGCAATGTCATATTCGCGGTCGCCCGCCGCGTCCGCTCTGTCCGCAACGACCGCAGTATAATCGGCGTCGTACAGCGCGACGCGCGGATTGTCGAACATGCCGCCGTCGACTGCCGCATAAGTTTTGACGTCTTTTATCGTCTTTATCGCACCCACGGTATACAGAGTGATCCCCGCCTCGCCGACTATAGACCGACCGGGCTCTACTATCAAATGCGGCGGCCGAATACCGCGTTTTTCGATCGCCTTTACCAAATAACGCGCCGAATCGGTCATATAACGTTCGGGCGTAAGCGGCAAATCTTGTTCGATATAATGTATGCCGAACCCGCCGCCGAGATCGAGCCGCTCTACGGCTATACCGAGCTCGTTCAATCGCGATATAAAATCGGTCATTTTATCGATAGCGATCTCGAACGATTGTTTTTCAAATATCTGCGAGCCGATATGACAAGCGATCCCGACGAATCTGACGTTCTTGCGTGCGCCGAGCGCGCGAATAAAGCTTTCCGCCGTGCCGTCGGCTATCGAAAATCCGAACTTGCTGTCGACGGTGGTCGTTTGTATAAACCTATGCGTATGCGCCTCCACTCCGGGATTGACGCGCACCAATACGTTTTGCGGCTTTTGGGCGAGCTTTTCCATAAGCTCGAGTTCGCGCTCCGAATCGACGACAAAGCATTCCACGCCGTTTTCGAGCGCAAACGCTATCTCGCTTTCGGTCTTGTTGTTGCCGTGGAAATATATCTTAGACGGACTCATGCCGCCCTTTATTGCCGTATAAAGCTCGCCGCCCGACACAACGTCCGCGCCCAGTCCGAGCGGCGCGAGCAACGAATAAATGCCCGCACAGCAAAACGCTTTAGACGCATAGCATACGGTAAAATCGGGATATTCGCGCGCCAACACGTCCACATACGATTTAGCCGTTTTTACGGCGCGATCGACGTCGAACACGTATAACGGCGTGCCGTACTCGCGGGCGAGATCGCTAGCATAGCATCCGCCTACGGTCAGCCTGTGCTTATCTACTGCAAGATCGCCGAACAGCCCGACAGCAACGCCGTTATTCTTCATCGTCGTCGTCCGCAAGATCGGCGTTGTGATACACGTTTTGAACGTCGTCGTCCTCGTCGAACATGTCGAGCATTCTTTTTATCTTGGCTTCGGTCGCCTCGTCTACGTCGACGGTGGACGCGGGCACTTGCCGCACTTCCGCCGATATGATATTCCTGCCCGCTTTTTCCAAACCGTCGCGCACAAGCGACACCGCGCTCGGCGCGGCCGTGATGTAGTACTCGGTCTCCGAGCTGTCGAAGTCGTCCGCACCGCACTCCAAAGCGAGCATCATAACCTCTTCGTCGTCGTCCGACGCGCTCTTTTCCACCGTTATGATGCCTTTCGATTCAAACATGTACGAAACGCAATTTGTAGTGCCGAGCGAGCCGCCGCACTTGTCGAATATGTGCCTGACCGACGCCGCAGTGCGGTTTTTGTTGTCGGTAAGAGTTTCCACTATCACCGCAACGCCGCCCGAGCCGTAGCCCTCGTACGTTATGGCGTCGTATACGACGTTGCTTTCCTCGCCGCTCGCCTTTTTGATCGAGCGCATGATATTGTCGTTGGGCATGTTTGCCGAACGCGCTTTGGCGATAACGTCGCGAAGCCGCGGGTTGTTATTGGGGTCGGGTCCGCCCGCTTTGACCGCTACGGCAAGCTCCCTGCCTATCTTTGTAAATACATTGGCGCGCGCCGCGTCCGTTTTGCCTTTTTGACGTTTTATCGTCGCCCATTTGCTGTGTCCCGACATAAAATTCTCCAGATCGGAAGAGCGTCGTGTAGGG
>CANDGE010000090.1 GCA_947384195.1 uncultured Clostridia bacterium | reverse complement strand
TCTTGTCGCTTACGTATTCGAGCGGGTGATAATGCCCGTTGTCCAAAAGACAGCATATGCCGTTTTTCGCCGCGTAATTCTGATAAAACTCGTTGCTTCCGACGGTATAGCTTTCGACGCCGATACCGAACACTTTGCTTTCGACGGCGACTATGACCTTGCGCTTGTCGTACTTTATCGACAAGATCTCGTCGAGCGACTTTTTAAGCCGCAAGCGCGGCGAAAGCCTGTCTGCGGGCACGTCCTTATACCCGTCGGGTATCCAAATATTCATGAGCGTCGGCGTGCCGAACTCGGTCGCGAAATACTCCGATATCCTTATGCACGCCTTGCAATGCTCCACCCAAAACCCGCGCGTTTTCTCGTCGGGCGACGACAGCGACAAGCCGTCGGTCATCATGCCGTGACCGAACATCGTCGGGTTGAAATCTATGCCGTCCAGACCGAACTTTTTGGCAAACTCCACCCACGGCGCAAAATGCTCGGGCTCGTACTTATCCCTGTCGATCTTGCCTTTGTCCGCGCCCAACACGGCGTAGCTCGCGTGCAGATTGAGCCGCTTTTTTCCGGGCATGAGCGAAAACGCTTTTTCTATATCCGCTTTAAGCTCGGAAAAATCGCGCGCTCTGCCGGGATAATTGCCCGTCGTCTGTATCCCGCCCGTAAGGCTGTCGCTCCCGTCCAGCCCTATAACGTCGTCGCCCTGCCAGCAGTGAACGCTAACGGGTATATCCGCGAGCGCGGCGAGCGCCTTTTCGGTATCGAGCCCGTATTCGGCATACGCGCGCTTGGCGTGTTCGTACATTGTTTTATCCATAAATCACCTCTCGTTTTTTAACTGTACAGACAGATTCCCCAACGCCGTCGCCTCTATCGGCAAAGCTATCACGCGCTTGCCCGTTATGCGTTCGGTCAGTTCGTTGAGAAAGGTATTTTTCGCGCCGCCGCCCACTATGTACAACGCCGCGTACTTCGTTCGGGTATTGCGTTCGAGCTCGTCGAGCGCTTTTTTATAACCGTGCGCGAGCGACAAAAACGCGCAATTGAAATAGTCGTCCGTCGTAGTCGGCTTGACGTCGAGTATGCCGTCGAACGCGCCTACCATGCTGTCGGGCGCGAGAAAAACATCGTCGGTAAGATCGGCATATCGGTCGAACTCACTGCGCCGCGCGCCGCAAACGATATCGTTAAAATCCTTATCGGGGCACAGCTCCGCTCTGAGCGAATTGACCACCCACATGCCCGCTATGTTCTTTTGATAGCGCACGTAGCCTACGCCGCCCTCGTTGCTGTAATTCGCGTTCATACTGCCGATATCGGTCAACGCCGCGGGCGACTTGACGCCCAAAAGCGACCACGTGCCCGACGATATATACGCCGCAAGCTCGTCGTCGCGCATCGGTATGCCTTCCACCGCGCTCGCCGTATCGTGGCTCGCGCAAAACATAACGTCGCAATTCCCGCCGACGCGCGCCGCTATCTCGGGCAACAGCCGCCCCGCGATCGCGCCCGGCTTTACGAGCTTGCAAAAAAGCCCGCGCGGCAATCCGATCGCGTCGATGATATCGCAGTCGTACTCGCAGGAAGCGGCGTTTACCAGCCCCGTAGTCGTGGCATTGGTATATTCGTGCGCTTTCACGCCCGTCAGCTTATACGTCAGATATTCGGGGATCATCAAGAAATCAGTCGCACCGTCCAACCGCGAACGCGACATATCGTCGTACAACTGATAAACGGTATTGAACGACTGAAACTGTATGCCCGTACGCGCATACAGCTCGGCAAACGGCATAACGCCGTGCACTTTTTTTATCGCCGCTTCCGTGCGTCCGTCGCGGTACGCATAACACGGCGATACTTCCCTGTCGCCGCGCATGAGCACGTAATCGACGCCCCAAGTGTCTATTGCAAGGCTTTGTATGTTCGGATACTTATCAAACGCCGCCTTGATCCCGTCGACGACGTTTTTTAACAGCTCGTCCGTATCCCACACGAGATGCCCGCCGCTTTCGGTAACGCCGTTTTTAAAACGATACACCTCGTCGACGACGGTTTCGCCGTTCTCGATATATCCTACGATATGCCGACCGCTCGACGCGCCTATATCTATCGCGAGCGCAAATTTCATTCTTCACCGCCGTAGCTTAGCGCGCACCCCAACGAGTACTCTCCGCTGCCCATGGTTTTCGTTTCGCCCGACGGCAAAACAACGTTGCACGTCGTGCACGGCGGCACGCCTATTTTAAGCTCGAACTTATCGCCGTTAATTTCCCAATCGCTCGTTATTTTGCCGTACGGCGTGAGAACGGCGCCGTGCGCATGCGTTATACCGCCGCCGACAAGCGGCCCTACCTTAAACGTCTTATATCCCGCCGACGTCGGCTCTATGCCCGCTACGCGCTTATACAAAAACTCGCCCACCGCGCCGCTCGCGTAGTGATTGAACGAGATCATGCCGCCCGTACCGTCTTGGCCGCCCTTATTGGTCATCGCGTCCCACCGCTCCCAAATGGTAGTTCCGCCCGCCTTGACCTCGTACAGCCACGACGGACATTCGTCATTCGTCAGCATTTTGAACGCGGTATCGACCTTGCCGTTATCGGCAAGTGCAAACAGTATGAACGGCGTTCCGGGAAAGCCCGTGCCTATCTTATACTCGTTGCGTTCCACCAGCTTTTCGAGATTGTCCGCCGCCTTTGCCGCCGTCGTTTTGTCGAACATGCCGAAAGCGAGCGGCAAAACATACGCCGTTTGGAACTCGTTTTTAAGCTTGCCGTTGCCGTCGGTAAATACCGAAACATATGCGTCGGCGACCTTGCGCGACAGCTTGCCGTATCTTCGCGCGTCGTCGGACTTGCCCAACAACTCGGCTATGCGCGATAAAAGTCCGCTCGTTCGGCAAAGGCTTGCCGTCGCCGTCCACGGATGACGCTTTTGCCATCCGCTCATTTTGGGTTCGTCGGGCGCGAGCCAATCGCCGAAGTGCAGCATGGATATCGACTTCCAAATATATCTGCGCTTGCCGACGCTCATAAAGCTCGCCCATTTGCGACAAGCCTCGACGTACTTCTTCATTGTCGGGTACATTTTTGCGAGCAAGCGTATATCGCCGCGCGCGAGATATTCGGCATACGGCACGGTGATGCACGCATCGCCCCAATTATCTACCGCCATGACGGGCATGGTCGCGGGAAAACCGTAGCCCTGAACGGGCACGGTGTTGGGGATCCCGCCCGTGCGGAGCTGTTCTGCCTTAACGTCGTTGAGCCATTTTTCCAAGAACCGCGACATGTCGTAGTTAAAGCACGCCGTCGGCGCAAACACCGAAATGTCGCCCGTCCAGCCCATACGCTCGTCGCGCTGCGGGCAGTCGGTGGGGATGTCCATAAAATTGGAACGCGCACTGCGCAATATGTTTTCCTGCAATTTGTTTATGCGTTCGTCCGAGCACGAAAATTCGCCGATGCTCGGTATGTCCGAGCTTAAAACGAGCGCGGTCAGCTCGATATCGGCTTGCTCGATGCCGCGCACACCGACGTACCTGAATCCCATATACGTGAACTCGGGCGAATAGCTTTGCGCGCCGTCGCGACAAATGTAAGTCGCCGTCGCTTTTGCCGAACGCAAAAGCTCGACGCAAAGACTGCCGTCGTCTTTAAGTATCTCGGCATGACGGAACACTATCGTTTGCCCGCGCGCGCCGTTTATCTCTGCGGCGATAACGCCCGCAAAGTTTTGACCGAAGTCGTAAATAAGCTCGTCGCCGCGCTTGACGCACGATATAGGCTTAAGCCTTTCGATCGCGACGACGGGCGAGCCGAATTCCGCCGTTATGTTCGGGCGTATCTTTACTTTTTCGACCCCCGCATTGCGCCACACCGCTTTATCGAGTTCGACCGTAGCGTCGTATGTCTCGCCGTCGTAAAAATCGCACATGCGATAATTGCCGTCGCGCGTCACCTGCCAGCTCGCGTCCGACCCGATCGTTTCCGTACTGCCGTCGGCATACGTCAAACGCAACTCGGCAAGCAAAGCCTGCCTGTCCGCCGTCACGCGGTTTTTGCGCGTAAACACGAACGCGCCGACCGCCCAGCCGCCTGCCACGACCGCCGACAGTTCGTTATCTCCTTCGCGCACGAGCTCAGTCACGTCGTACGCCTGATACTGCAATGTTGTTTTATACGAAGTAAAGCCGGGCGCGAAATATCGATCGCCGACTTTTTTCCCGTTGACGTAAACATTATACGTGCCAAGAGCCGTCGCGTATATTTCCGCGCGCGCTATCTTCTTATCCGAACGGAACGCTTTGCGGAACGTCATGGGAACGGGCGACACGCGCTTTTCCGTAAACCTGTACGACGTATCGGTTATCCACTTCGCCTGCCACGGCGTGCCGAGCCGCCCCGTGCGAAACGAAATGCTCGCCGTGTCGCTCTCGCCGTGATTATCGGTAGCCGTGACGGTTGCGGTATACTCGGTAAACGGCTTTAACGGCGTGCCGTCGTACTCGACGCCCGTTTGGCATTGAGTATGCACGCTCCTATCCCCTATCGATATGACCGCATCCGCAAGCACGACGTCGCGTTTATCCGACGCGATCGCAAACGAAACGCGCGGGCGCGCATTGTCTGTAACGACTGTTGCGGAACTGTTTTCGATTGAAAGATTGACTATTTTCATGATCTCCCTTATTACACGATACCGAATATGATATTTATATGTCAATGTTACTATATTACTTGGTTTTTGTCAATATCTTTCAAGATTTTGTTTATTAAGTTGACAAACGCGCAAATACTCGCCCCGATATGAACACAAACGAGCATATGCGACGTTTATGCGCCGACCGAACGCTCGACGTTTTCGCGCTCGCCGCGTATATCGCGTTCAAAACCCGATTCGCTTGCACGGCGCGATGTCTTGCCGTCCGAAAGCTCGACATGCTCGACAAACTCGACGCCGAATATACCAAGCAGATCTTTTAACTTCACGATCGTGCGCGCAAGCTCGGCGATCTCATCCGCAGTACGCGTGACGCCGTACGGCGTATGCGATATCCACACGAACTTTTGCGCATCGTGCCTGCACACGCCCGCCACCGCCGCGCGTATGCGCTCCGTCTCGGGCAAACGCTCGGCGCAAATAAGCGCGCCGTCGCCGTCGAGATACACCGCGACTTCGACAGCATACGGTTCGCTCGCAAGCATTGCCGCCGCAAACCCGTCAAGCACACGCCCGTCGGTGATATCCTTAGGCAACGCGTCCAATGCGACGCGACGTTTCAGCGGATACATGATATTGAAAAACGTCGCGACACGCTCGGTAATGCCGCACACGCTCATAAGCTCTTCGTGCGTAGCCATAAATACGCCGCTCGCGTCGCCGAACCGCTCGACAAGCCGCGTCGCCAGATCGTCGCGATCGCGCCCGTACAATGTTTTGAGCATGAATTTCAAAATGTTATGATCGCCGCTCGGAACATCGGGCAATTTTTTATCGTTTTTTCGAGCCATGACATTTTCCGATAATTCAAAAGTATATACGTATTATACTACCTGCCGCCATGTGAAGTCAATGAAATTCTTTTAACATGCGGCATTCCGAAAAAAGCGCGGCTCAGCGGGCGGTCTAATCTTTATTTTTTATTCGGTCGAGATCCTTCGGCGATCAAAAAACGCTCGAAATAACAAAAAAGAATAATACGATTCGATTGGAACATCGATCCTTACCGATTGTTGTCAACTCTTAAAACAGTGTATTTAGGCAAACATTTTGCAGGGTCTTTGTAAAGGAAATAGCCACCCTTTACAATTTATCGACACGGCATATTCCGTCCCCGAACGGTAAGCACAATCAAATAACAGATCCATATAACTCTTACGGCAAAAAAATATAATCATACACGACAATTATATCACTGGAAATACAGCGTTCTATTCTATTATACTGTGTAAATTTGATTTACATTGTCGAATAAAAGCATAGAAGATATTCCGTCCGCAGACGATGAAACCGAGCAAATCGAACAAAATGTTACAATACAAACAGTCTCTGCCGAAAGCGATTCGGTTACCGAATACAAAAAGGCAAAAGCGGAAATGGCGCGGCTCGGATTTGAAACTTTGGACGAATACTTTGATTACGTAGAATTTATGAAAGTCAAAGCCAAACGGATCTACGCTACAACTTAATACTTAACAATATATAAAACCGGGCAGTCGTAATGGCTGTCCGGTATCTTTTTAAGGCTGAGACTGTAAAAACAGTTTCGGCTTTTTCTCTTTTGTCGTTTTTGCCAACAAGCGGCAAAATGATAAAATTTAACTATTCACTTTAAGGAGCTACAAATTTATGAAATACCAAAATTGGCTTGACGAATGGCTTAATCATTACGTCAAGACGTCTAATAAACAAAGAACCTATGAGCGATATTGTCAAACCGCAAAAGTACACATTATTCCCCATCTCGGCGAGTATGAGTTAGACGAATTACAGCCCATTATATTGCAACGGTTTATTTCGGAGTTGCTTGCAAACGGCAATAAGCGCACCGGTAAATGCCTTTCGCCTAACTTCGTAAAATCGGTTATTTCGGTTTTGCAAAACTCATTGAAAACGGCGCATATATTGGGGATTACAAACGAATACGTTGCGGATAAGATAAAGCGTCCGAAGATAGTAGAAAAGCAAGTCGAATGCTTTACGCTTGCCGAGCAAAAGAAAATCGAGCAATATGTTTTAGAAAGTAAAAAGCCTAAATTAAAGGGCATAGTTTTGTGCCTTTACACGGGGCTGCGTATCGGTGAATTGCTTGCACTCACTTGGGACGATATAGACTTTGTAAAGGGTATGCTCTCGGTAACGAAAACTTGCCACGACGGAAATGTGGATGGTAAACACTGCATTATCATAGACACGCCAAAAACCGAAACCTCACGACGAAACATACCCCTTTCCAAACCATTACTCACATTGCTTAAAGAATGGAAAAAGGAAAGCAAAAGCATCTATGTCGTTTCAGACAAAAACGCTTCCGTGTTCGTGCGAAGTTACCAGCGGACGTTTGAACTGCTACTTAAAAAGTTAGACATTCCGCATAAAGGCTTCCATGCTTTGCGTCATACCTTTGCTACCCGTGCTATCGAGTGCGGTATGGACGTAAAATCACTATCCGAGATTTTGGGGCATAAAAACGCCACGATTACGCTCAACCGTTATGCTCACTCTCTCTGGGAACATAAGTCCGAAATGATGAATAAACTCGGAAAATTACTGTAACAAAAAAGGTGCGTCAATTATTTTGATTGATG
>CANDGE010000089.1 GCA_947384195.1 uncultured Clostridia bacterium | reverse complement strand
TTTGGTCGGGTATGCTCTACCACCGAAAAGCGACCCGCAAGGGTCGTTTTTCGATTGTAGGAATGAGTGGCAAGACCATGCGGTGCGGAGATAGGCATAAAAAGAATAGAAAAACAACATCACCGCTTGGTTCGCTAGGCGCTTGCGTTGTTAAGCAGTACAAACAGTTATAGCGATTGCTGTTATCGAGCAATACAAACCTGTAAACATCGTGCGCAAAGCCCGCCCGCGAGTTCCGCGGGCAGTCCGCTCATTAATAGCTTTATTCGTTTTGGTCGGGTATGCTCTACCACCGAAAAGCGACCCGCAAGGGTCGTTTTTCGATGGTAGGAATGAGTGGCAAGACCATGCGGTGCGGAACACGACATGGTACGAACGTTACGGGCTTGCGATCGCCACTCGCCCATCGGCAAACAAAGCTCGGACACACCGTCGCCGCGCGCAACGTTACCGCTTTTTACTTATAAGACTTAGGCTCGTCGATTATCCCCAAAAAATAATCGGCGGAAACATTACACTCCAAAGCTATGCGCTTTAAAATATCATAGCTCGGTTTCGCCTTGCCGCTCAACCACTCGCTCACTTGACTCTGTTTGACGTCGATCTTTTTCGCGAATTCGGTTTGCGTCAAGCCGCGGTATATCAAGTATTCTTTTAATATCTCAGCGAATGACATTTCCATAAAAACATTATATAGAATATTCTATTAATGTGCTTGACATATAGAATATTCTATGATACACTGATAATGAGCAATCGACGGCGATCGGCTTGCTTAAAGGTTGTTGTGTTATCCATACGAGCTTTGTCGTAACAGCGAAAACGGCTCGGGCAAAAACCGCCGCGCGGCGGTTTTTTGTTTGCCGTCGGCGCAATGTGCTATACTATGATAGACATACACTGTGAACGAAATACATTTTCGACATTATTCAAAACCATTGTAATTATCGCGTAAATAGTGTATAATCGAGATATGGAACAAAACAGCTTTATCGTTATAGACGCAAACTCGCTCGTCAACCGAGCGTTTTACGCGATGTCGGGCATGACCACGTCGCGCGGCGAGCCCGTCGGAGCGGTATACGGCTTTACGACTATGCTCGTCAAACTGCTCGAACAGTATCGCCCTGCATATATTGCGGCGGCATTCGACGTTCATGCGCCCACTTTCAGGCACGAACTGACGCCGCTGTACAAAGCGACGCGCAAACCGATGCCCGACGAGCTTGCGGCGCAAATGCGACCGCTCAAAGAGCTGCTTGCCGCGATGAACATAAAAACGTTCGAGCTCGCAGGTTACGAAGCCGACGACATAATAGGCACGATCGCGCGCCGCGCCGACGTATTCACGTATATCCTTACGGGCGACCGCGACAGCTTACAGCTCGTAAACGAAAAGACGCACGCGCTGTTGACAAAAAAGGGGATCTCCGACATACTCGACGTTTCGCCCGAAACCGTGCCCGATATTTTCGGCGTGCCCGCCGAGCGCGTAGTCGACTTCAAAGCGCTCGCAGGCGATTCGTCGGACAATATCCCGGGCGTTGCGGGCATCGGCGACAAGACCGCCGTCGAGCTTATAAAGGCGTACGGCTCGCTCGACGGGATATACTCCGCAATCGACGGGATCGCGGGAGCGCGAAAAGCCAAGCTCGAAGCGGGCAAGGATAACGCATATCTTTCGTACAAGCTCGCCGAGATAAACACCGACGTTCCCATCGAATTTTCGCTCGACGAGTGCAAATGCGACTTCCCTTTCCATGCCGCCGTGCACGATATGTTTGCGCGATTTGAATTCAAATCGCTGTCATCACGCGCGGAGCTTTTCGCCATCGCGCCCGCCGAGATGAAAACGCTCGACAACACGAACATCGAAAAGATAGAGCTGACTTCGATAGACGAATTGTATTCCGCTATCTCCGCCGCGCCGTCGACGCAAGATCTCGCTGTGACGATCAAGCCCGACGGCGTTCACTTTGCTTTCGACGGCAAGACCGACTACTTTGCGCCGATCGCAAACAACATCATGAGCGTGTTTACGTTATCCGATTGCGTGACCGCGCTGTCGCCGTTGTTTTACCGTCGCATACTGACGTACGAGCTTAAAGCGCTGTTGCACGCCGTCGCGCCGCACTCCGTGCCCGACGCCGACGATATAGCGCTCATGGCGTATCTATTGGAATACAGGCTGTCGCCCGCCACCGCCGCAGAACTGTTTTCGCTCCGCGACGAATGTTTCAAAGAACTCGATGCGCGCGGCATGACCAAGCTTTACCGCGACATAGAATTGCCGCTGTTGCACGTATTGTTCGATATGGAAAAGCGCGGGTTTGCCGTCGACCGCGACAGGCTGGACGAGATAGACGCAAAGCTGACCGAGCTCGAACAGCGCAACGTCAAGCGTATAAACGAGCTGAGCGGCGTCAACATCAATCTCAACTCCCCCAAGCAACTCGCAAAGCTGTTGTTCGACGACATGGGCATACCGTATCCCGACAGATCGGCAAAGGTCTATTCCACAAAAGCCGAAGTCCTGCAAAAGCTGTCCGGCGAATACGAAATAGTCGACGAAATATTGAAATACCGTTTCAATTCCAAACTGAAATCGACGTTCATCGACGGACTGCGCAAAACGATCAGGCACGACGGCACGGTGCACACGTCGTTCAATCAAATGGCTACCACTACGGGCAGACTGTCGTCCACCGATCCCAATCTGCAAAACATACCCACACGCGCAGAAGAAGGCAAGCTGTTGCGCTCGATGTTTGTCGCAAGCCGCGGCAACATGCTCGTCGACGCCGATTACAGTCAGATCGAACTAAAACTTTTGGCGCACTTTTCGGGCGATCCCAAAATGACGGAAGCATTCCGCTCCGGCAGCGATATCCACGCCGCCACCGCCGCAGAAGTTTTCGGCGTTGCGCCCGACGCTGTGACCGCGCAAATGCGACGCGACGCGAAAGCCGTCAACTTCGGCATAGTATACGGCATAAGCAATTACGGACTAAGTCAGAATATCCATATCGCGCCCAAAAAAGCCGACGAATATATTAAACGATATTTCGAGCGCTACCCCGCCGTCAAGGAATATTTGGACGGGCTCATTGCGAGCGCAAAAAAATGCGGCTATGCCGTCACCATGTTCGGCAGACGCCGCACTATCCCCGAGCTGAATTCGTCCAAATTCATGGAGCGCAAGTTCGGCGAGCGCGTAGCGATGAACACGCCGTTACAGGGCTCGGCGGCGGATATCATCAAAATTGCCATGGTGCGAGCGGAATCGCGCTTGAAAAGCTTTAAGTCAAAGCTTATAATGCAGGTGCACGACGAGCTTATAGTCGACGCCGCGCCCGACGAAGTCGACGCCGTAGTCGAGATCGTCAAGACCGAAATGGAAAACGCCGTTTCGCTTTCCGTTCCGCTCAACGTGGATGTTGCCGTCGGCAAAAACTGGATGGAATGCAAATAGCGATCTGCGATCGCACACCGATATTTATCTATCGCTCATTGACGCCATGAACAAAGTCATCAACGGCAAATCGCCCAAAATCATCGGGATCACGGGCGGCATAGGTTGCGGCAAGACTGTCGCGACAAACGCGCTCAAAGCCGCGGGATATTGCATTGTCGACGCGGACGAGATCTCGCGCGAGCTTTTTATGCGCGGATCCGACGGCGAGCGCACCCTGTGTTCGGCGTTTCCGCAAGCACAATCAAACGGCACGCTCGACCGCGGCAAGCTCCGCGCGCTGATAGCGACCGACGAAGCGGCGCGGAAAAAACTGAACGGCGTCACCCACCCCGAAATCATCCATGAGATAAAGCACCGCATACAAAACACCGACGCAACGACGGTCATACTGTCCGCGCCGTTGCTGTTTGAAAGCGGACTGGACGCCGTATGCGACAAAACGATCTGCATAGTTTGTTCGCTCGAATCGCAAACGGAGCGCGTTATGCGCCGCGACGGCATCGGCGAGTCCGACGCTCGCGCCATGATAGCCGCGCAAATGCCCGACGAAAAACGGCGCGACAGATCGGATATTATCGTAAGCTCGGATATGCCGCAGAGCGAGTTTGAAAAACTCGTTTTACAAACGGTAAAACAAACCGAAAACAGCATATGAAAACCGCCGTATACGACCATACACCGTTACGGCGGTTTTAGCTTTATTATAAGGTCGAGATCGGTCGGGTTTCTCGGGACGGCAAAGAAAAGCACATACGGAATATCTCGACAGACCGATCCCGCTTCTCGGATCCGATCACAGCGCGCGTATGCTCGCAACGGGCGGCTTGCGCGAATACAATCCTACGGGGATCACCGTCGAAACGACGGCTGTCAATACGGCAATGCCGAGTATGCACAAGACCGACAGCGGACCGAACACGAAAATACTCACTTTGATAAACGTGTCCGATATAAGCGTGGTGTTGAGCAGTATGCACGCGCCGAACGCGCCCGCCACGGAAATTATAAAGCAAATCAGCGCGATTATCATAGCTTCAGACAGGAATATCTTAAACACGTCGAGCGTTCTCGCACCGATTGCGCGCAATATGCCTATCTCTTTCTTTTTGGCTGTAATAGACGCCGAAATGAAATTGAACATCAACAGGAACGCGAACAGCGCAAGCACCAAGCCCGCGACCAAAAATCCCGTTTCCAACGCATCCGCCAAATCGATGAGCATTTCGAGCTGCGACATAACGGTGTTTCTTATCATGAAAGTAGAATCGTCCTTACCGCGCTCGTAAGTCAGATCGACAAGCTCGTTGACGGCGCTCGAACTTTTCGGTATAAACACCGTGGAAATAAACGCATCTTCGGGCACTACGTAATCGGTAGAAGACTCGCTATGCCAATCGTTGTCATAAGGCTGCGCGACGTAATACAGATCGTATAGCTCGTCGGAAAGATATGCGACGTAATCATACCTGCCTAAAAAGAACATTGCGGCAAAAGTTACCGGGCGTTCTTCGCCGTTATACTCGCTGAAAATAGTGCAAGACGCGTCGACTTCCATTCTCGCCGCCATATCGCCCGCTATTTTTATCACGCTCTTGATTTTTTTCATATCGGTGATCTCACCGTATGCTACGCGGCGCAAAGAGCTTATAGGGTCTTGCTCGTCGACGACTTTCCATATATAATCGTTGAGCGCGGTATTCCATTTGTCCCATTCTTCCCAATCGGTCTGCGACGGCTCGGGATTAAGCTTTTCGTATTCTTCGCGAGCCGCTTGCTCGGACGAGCTTCGCCACTCTTCGTATACGCGAACGGCGGTTTCGTTGTTTGCGTTCCAAACCGCGTCGTTCATTTTTTGGCTCAGTATCTCAGCCCACATCGTATAGTTGACTGCGGCACTGCCGCTCGACAACGCAGTTACTTTGTCGCCGTTGCTGTCGAAAATATCCAACGGCCGCAAGCCGTCGCGCTCGGCATATTTGGCGAAATTACTCAAATAACTTCTGGCAACGAATCCTTCGTTATCGTCTTTAAATCCAAACTGAACGGAACCGTAACTACTGTCGAAATATTTATATATATCGATATCGTCATTATTGCCGCCACCCGCGCTTACATACTCGTCGGCAAGCTCTTTTGTGACGGCAACGCGCGCATACATGCCGTTGCTTCGCGCTTGCTGCCACTGCCACGTCAATTGATAATCGCCGTCGAACTGCAAGCACTTATCCGCCGCTTCTTTGAGCGCGGCGTACTCGGTAGGCACAGCCATACCCTTAAATATACCGACTATCTTGAAATAACCTCCGCCGACGGATATCTTTACGGGATTTTCCGCCGTATAGATTATATCCGTCGCGGTCTTTACGTCGACGACGACTCTATCGTTCGCCTTTTCGGAAAACATCCGCACTTCGGTCTTATCCGTTTTAAGTCCGTCTAAAACGAAATCGGTTATCGCCGCTTCATCGAGCGCGGCGGGCGCTTTGCCCGCAATGTATTCGAGCGAATCGTCGTTGATGATAAGTCCGTCGAGCGACGTCGTATAAAACTGTTGCACCGTATTCGGCATCGATACTTCGTTCAAAAATATGCTCGCGCCGACAGCCGCCAACGCGCCCGTATATTTTTCGCGTATTTTCAAAAACTCGTCGTAAGTAAACGATGTTTCGCGCTTGTTTTCGTATTCGTGGTCGAGCTTGTCGCCCTCGTACACTTTGGTCGTTTCCCAATACGCTTTGGAAAGGACCAACTGCTCGTCGGGCGCATTGTTAAGCGTTTCCTTGGTGACCGACTTACCGTCGAACAGCATGAGCGTGGACGCGAGCCCGAACAGTATGAACGCTATGACCGATAAAAATATCGTAAACACAAGCCTAACGGGCTTTATTTTAAGACTGCTCCCGCCCATTCTTATCGCGTGCCGCGCGGGCAGGTGCGAGCGTATAAGCTTTTGCTGCGGATACGCTTTGCTCTGCGGCTGCGCCTTAACGTCCTCGAACGCGCCGACGCTCAGCTCGGGCAGATCCTGTTTCATTTCCGCAATGCGCTCGCGCGAAGTGGATATCACCGCCGCGCCACCCGACTTGCTCAAAAATCGACGTATGCTTTGCATATCGGCGTCGGTAAGCTCCGCGCCGCGCGCTACGCACACCGTGTCCGTGCCGAAAAACCGTACGTTATTTGCCCCGTCGCCTTCTTCCGCGCGCGTCTGATCGGATATTACTTTTCCGTCTTTAAGCTCGATTATACGGTCGCCGTACTGCTCGGCAAAATCGCGGTCGTGCGATATTACGATAACAAGCTTTGTTTCGGAAAGTTTTTTGAGCGTATCGAATACCTGCTGTCCCGTTTTACTGTCGAGCGCGCCCGTAGGCTCGTCCGCCATGATTATCTCGGGCTCTTTGACAAGCGCACGCGCGATTGCGACGCGCTGTTTTTGCCCGCCCGACAATGTGTTCGGCTTGCGGCTCGCAAAGCTCGTCATGTCGACGTCGGCGAGTATCTTTTCGATTACCGCCTTGTCGCGCTTTTTGTTTTGAAGTTCCAAAGCGAGCGCAATGTTCTCTTCCACCGTAAACTCTTCGAGAATATTGTATTCCTGAAAAACGAATCCGACGTATGTATTGCGGTAGCTGTCGAAGTCCTGTCCCGAAAACTCGGCGCTGCTCTTGCCTTTGATGATTATCTCGCCCGAGTCCGCTTTGTCCAGTCCGCCGCAAACGTTGAGCAACGTCGATTTGCCGCTGCCCGATTTACCGAGTATAAAAACCATGCCCGTTTCCGCAAACGTAAGCGACACGTCGTCGAGCGCCTTTGTGATAACGCCCTTTTTGGTTTTATACTCTTTTCGTAAATGCTTTACCTCTAACACCCTTTTCTCCTTGCCTGTTTTTTCAAGCCGAATCGACGGACGAATTTACGTCCGATCATTCGACTTATAAAAGATTATAAGATCGGAAGAGCGTCGTGTAGGGAAAGAGTGTCTACGACAGTGTAG
>CANDGE010000088.1 GCA_947384195.1 uncultured Clostridia bacterium | reverse complement strand
TGACTTCGCCCGTGGTGTCGCCGACGTTTACTATAATGAACGAATACTCGGGACGAGTGCATTTTTGTCATTTCGATGCGTACAGGTTGGAAAACGCAGACGAAGCGTACGGCGCGGGACTGACCGATTTTATAGGCGATCCCGACTGCGTTTGCGCAGTCGAGTGGTGGGAGAACGTGCGCGAATTGTTTGACGGGTGTTCGACGGTGCGCGTCGCGATAAACAAGCTCGACGAAAAAACGCGAGAGGTGACGATACTTAAATGAACGTGTTGTTTATAGATACCGCGTGCGGGACGCGCGCATTGCTAACGGTCGGCAACGCCGAATTTTACGACGAGAACGACAGGAATGCGGGGTCGGAAACGCTCATGCCCATGATAGACGGCTTACTTAAAAATGCGGGCGTCAAGCTTGCCGATATCGATCTGTTCGGCGCGTGCATAGGACCGGGCTCGTTCACGGGGCTAAGGATAGGGCTGGCTACCGTCAAGGCGTTTTGTTATTGTACGGATAAGCCGTGCTTTGCAGTCAACAATCTGCGGTTGTGTTCATATAATAATAACGGCGGAAAAGTCGTTTCGATAGCCGACGCGGGAAACAAGGTGTGCTACGTCGCGAGCTACGACGGCGACGTCGAGCTCGATCCGCCGACGTGCATGACGGCGGACGACGCAAAAGCTTATGTCGCGGCGCACGACGGTTACGCGGTGTCGGTCGATAAAAAGCTTGCGGACGTTTTCGGCGGCGTAGTCGGCGTCGGCAAGCATGAGCTTAGCGCGGCGGTGCGAAAACACGCCGACGAAACGATCGACGCCAAGGAGCTTTTGCCGCTGTACGTGCGCAAGGCTCAGCCCGAGCGCGGCGCAGGCGACCTGTGAGCTTGATCGTGCGTTCGGCTTTGCCGACCGATGCGCAAAGCATAGCGGCGGCGGAGCGCGAGTATATAGATTGCGCGTGGACTGTCGGGCAGATACTCGACGAGATCCAAAGCGCGAGCTCGGTGTTTTTGACGGCGGAACAGGACGGCGCGTTTGTCGGATATTTGTCGGGCTGTATCGCCGCCGACGAGTGCGAGATATCGAACATCGCCGTATTGCCGCAGTACAGGCGGCGCGGCGCGGGCGTCATGCTGTTCGGCGAATTGTTTGCGGAGCTTGCGCGGCGCGGCGTTAAAACGGCGTATTTGCTCGTGCGCACGGATAACGCGCCCGCGATAGCGCTTTACGAAAAACTCGGGTTTGCGCGCGTGGGCGTGCGCCCGCGATACTACAAAGGACAAGACGCCGCGATAATGCGGAAAATCCTTTGATGCGAGGCGATAATGCGCGTTACGCTCGGCGACGTTGTTTGCGAATACGAAATGAACAAGACTGACAGCGCGGACACCGTGCTTTTTTTGCACGGTTGGGGCGGCGATCTAAGGTCGTTTGCCGGCGCGTACTCGGCGGTGTGCGATTGGGGCGTGTCGTGCGTGAGATTGGCGTTTCCGAAAACGGTCCCGCCCGATTGGGGTATATACGACTATGCGACGCTCGTCGAAAAGTTTACGGAAAGCTTGGGCATAACGGATCCGATAATCGTCGGGCACAGCTTCGGCGGACGGATAGCGCTCATACTCGCGGCGCAGGGCAAGTGCAAAAAACTCGTGCTGACCGCCGCGGCGGGCATGAAACCGAAGTTCAGTCTTAAACGCGCGGTCAGGATAGCGGCGTACCGCAGAAAAAAGAAACGCGGCAAACCCCTTGACGGCGCGGGCTCTTTGGATTATAATAATCTCGAGCCCGAAATGCGCGGCGTGTTCGTGCGTATCGTCAATACGCATCTCGACGGACTGTTGCCGTATATCGGGTGTAAGACGTTGTTGTACTGGGGCAGGCGCGATCGCGATACGCCGTTGTACATGGCAAAGCGTTTAAAACGCGGAATCGCGGACAGCGAGCTGATAGTTGCCGACGGCGGGCACTTTGCCTATGCCGAATCGGGATACGGTTTTGCATCCGCGCTCAAATCATTTATTATGGAATAGGTTATGGAATACTACGTTTCGGTCGCTTTGATAGCCGTGTCGGCAATACTTTCGTGCTTTATCGGCTTGCCGATGTTCAAAATAATACAGCTTTCGGGCTACCGTGCGCGCGGCGTCGCGGCGTGGTGGAAGGGTTCGTCGTACGACGTGATAGTGCGTTACGCGGCGCTCATGCTGTTTTCGTTCATTTCGATGATAGTATTCGTCGGATGTTTTTCGGCGTTCGAGTACGTAAGATATTGCGCGGCGGCGCTGTACGTCGTGCTCGCGATCGTGTTTATCGTATCTGCGGGCAAGAGCGGGAGCAACGCCGTCAAGCCGACGGGGCGCGCCGTTCGACTAATTGTCGCAGACATGCTGTTGACGCTCGTGCTCGGCGCGGGCATAGCTTGGGCGTGCCGATATAACGTGTACTGCCAAACGCTGACCGCCGCGCTCGCCATGTTTGCACCGTTTGTCGCGATAGTCGCAAACGCCGTAACGTCGCCGTTCGAGCGGCTCAATAACGGCAAGTACGTAAAACGCGCGCGTAAAAAGCTTGCGGATAAAGATCCTACGGTCATAGGTATAACGGGCAGTTACGGCAAGACCACCGCAAAAAACCTGCTCAAAGCAATGCTCGAAAGCAAGTATACGGTGCTGTCGACGCCGGGCAGTTACAACACGCCGATGGGCATATGCAAAACGATCAACGGCGCGGCGCTCGACGAGAATGTGTTTATAGCGGAAATGGGCGCGCGGTATAAAGGCGATATAAAAGAGCTGTGCGACATAGCGTCGCCGACCTACGGCATAATAACCGCCGTCGGAGATATGCACATAGAAACGATGGGCAGTCGCGACGGCGTCGCCGATACCAAGTTCGAGCTGGGCGCGTCGTTGCCGCAAAGCGGCTTGCTCGTGCTAAACGGTTACAACGCCGATTGTCGCAAGCTGGGCGAGCGCGATGCGGCGTGCGCCGTGGAAACGACGGGGGACGACGGCGCGCGCTTATACGTCGGATACGAAAATTTAACGATAGACGGTTCCGGCACCGGCTTTACGCTCGTTATCGGCGAGAGCAAGCACGACGTTACGTGCAAGCTTTTGGGCGGGCATATACCCGAGCTCGTGTGCGTTTGCGCACGTATAGCGGTAGAGCTCGGCGTGGATGTTGCGGATATTGTAAAAGCGGTGGAAAGCGCGCCGCAGGTAGAACACCGTTTGCAATTGATCCCGTCCGCCGATCCGTCGGTCGTCGTCATCGACGACGCATACAACTCCAATCCCGTCGGAGCAAAGAACGCGTTGGACGTGCTCGGTTGCTTCGACTGCAAAAAGGTGATAATCACCCCCGGGTTCGTCGAGCTCGGCGGCATAGAAAAGGAGTGCAATACGGCGCTCGGCGGACAGATAGCGGCGGTGTGCGATTATGCGTTTTTAGTCGGCTCGCGCGCGGCGGATATAAAAAAGGGCGCGGTCAAGGCGGGCATGAACGAGGGCGTGATAACCGTTTGCGCGTCGCGCGACGAAGCCGTCGCCGCGTTAAAGGATATAACGGGTGCGCGCGTGATACTGTTCGAGAACGACCTGCCCGATAATATCGTTTGACAAAAGGATAAGCATATGAAAAGGACAGTGTTGATAACGGGCGGAGCGCGCGGCATAGGCAGACAGCTCGCCGTCGACTTCGGCAATGCCGGATACAATGTGATAATTAACTACAACAGGTCGCAAAAAGCGGCAATGGAGCTTGTCAACGAGCTGAGTGCGCGCGAGATCGCTTGCCAAGCGATACAGGCGGACGTTTCGGACGCGGAGCAGGTAAAGCGCATGGCAGATTCCGTCGCGTTCGGGCGTGTGGACACGCTTATAAACAATGCGGGCGTCGCGCACTTCGGACTAATGCAGACCGATACCGAAAGCGATTTCGACCGCGTGATCGCAGTCGATCTTAAAGGCGTATGGCTCGTTACGCGCGCTTTTTTGCCGAGCATGATAAGCAACGGATTCGGCAGGATAATCAATATCAGTTCGTTCTGGGCGGAGCGCGGTTCGAGCACGGAAACGGCGTATTCGGCGGCAAAGGCGGGCGTCAACGGAATGACAAAAGCGTTGTCGCGCGAGATCGGCGAGTACGTCACCGTCAATGCGATAGTAGCGGGTTTGATAGCGACCGACATGAACGATCCCGTGCCGCCCGACGCGCTTGTGCGCATAGTGGATAACACGCCCGTGCGCCGTATAGGCAGACCCGACGACATAAGCCATGCGGCGTTGTTTCTCGCCGACGAAAAATCGTCGTTCGTCAATGGCGCGTTACTGCACGTCGACGGCGGATATTAAAGGATCGCGTATCGGGGATACGGGATAGATAGTAATTCGGAATACGGGACCGAAAATTATCGTGGGATTTTTAAGTTTATAAATTTTTTAAAAGTAATATATTGTATACGCGAATATCGAAATTTTTTGCAAGATGATTAACGTATTATCATGTTTCTCGACGTTAAAGATTTTTGGCGTGCGGGATGATGACAGGCAAAACTGCGTTTAAAGGCATAAGGCGTTTATGCTGTCCGCGCCGTTTTGCGACTGCGGAATGTTCTGTACGAACAGCCTGCGGGCATAGATACTATGGCAAAAGGCAACTCGCGGACTGACCGCCGACCGAGACCCGATATCATCGATGATGATTTTACGGAAAAGCAAAACAACCGCCGATCGCTCGGAAACGGGCAGTCGGCGTTTGTTTGTTGCAAAATTTATGCGCCGCCGCATCAAAATGTGTCGGGTATAAGTTTACAAGCTGTGATTTTTATAGTATAATATTAGAAAAAAGGAGCGCATCCATGACGGGCATTCGGGATTTTTCGCAAAGATACAGACTGTCGGATATTATCGCAGGAAGTCTTAATAGATTGTTTGACGCGCGAGATGCGGAAATAATACCGTTCGGTTTCGAGCGCATTGCCGATCGGAGCGCGTGCTTGCGCGAATATATAAGCACGCCGAGATCGAACATGTCGCACTCGTCGATGCTTGTCAAGTTTGCGCCCGATTTTATTTTGTTCAAAAAAGGCGAGCCGCAGGAAATATATTTTTTGGAGATAAAGGTGTCAAAAACACCGTTGAGATTTTATTCGCGATTGCGAGAATTGCAAGCGGCGCACCCGAACGACGGTTTGCGGCTTTCGGATATAGGCGACATCGCAAGGGAAGCATGGAACGCTTACGTCAATTTGTACCCTAATACCGTAATCATCGACGGGTGTTCGTATAATCCTAAGGTTTTGATGGCGCAATTCGCGGATAGGGTGCAGTGCTTGCGGTGTTTTAATCCGCGCGGCGCGGCGGCGTGTAACGATTGTCCCGTCAGGCGGCGCGAGTTCTTTGCGTACGAAGTCAACGAGAACGCGGCGGGCAGTAAAACGCCGCATACCAATCTGAACTATGCGTCGTTCGATAGGCTGGAAAATTTTTTCGCGGGGCTTAACATAAGACTGAACGGGGAGTGCGTTCGCGAACTTACGCAAAGGATCAAAGATTTGGGCGTGTTTTTTCCGGACGGGACCGACGAGCGAATCAAATCGCAGGTATTGCACGACCTGCGCAACGAAGGTTGTGATTGGCTGTGATATAATCAAGCAGTGTTATTATAATGCTTGTGTATGCAAAGCGCACCCGATCGGGTGCGCTTTGAGTCATGTGTAATTGATTTGTCGTGTATAGAGTTATTGTTTTTTAATTATAGGCTTGATGATCGCTATGATTTCTCCGCATTTTGTGCTGTCTTTCAAAAGCTTGTTCAAATTAGAATTGATAGCTTGAATAGTTTTAAATTTTTTAACTGTAACAATTACAGAAGATAGCTCGCTATTTGTTAATGATATATTCGATTGTTTAAGAGCTGTTTCGATAGGGTCGTCGATTGTAATTGATGTTGTTTGTTTTTTAGGTTGTTCTTCGGGCGGTTTCGTTTTATTCAAGTCGGTTATCAAACCTATTGAAATAGCCTTTTCATTTTTCCAAAAAGATGCTACAAACGTGTACCCCTTGTCTTTTGATACTATGTAAATTTCTTGCGGTTCAGATTCTGTTTGCTTGATCAAGTAACCGATATACGTGCTCAGTTGAAAGTCGAGTGCATTGGTGCCGCCTACGTCGACTAATTTATATTCTACGGACGCTTGCGAGAATAAAATACTTTTATGACAGTCGAAAGATATAGAGTCGGCTTTTTTGCTGTAAAATATGACCACTTTGTCATCGCAGGTCAGTTTATCTATGCCGGATAAATTGGTCGTGTTTTCGTAATCTATCAGATATATAGCCATTTATCATTCTCCTAATATAAAAACCTAAAACAAATCCTTTAAGAACGTTTTAGGTTATTTTGGCGGGCAGTCATCACCCGAATTTGAACTTTTTATGCATAAAGAGTATTTCGGGATAGTGTTGCCATTATAATGCTATTCAAAGTTTTGCTGAATAATATCATTGATTATCACTGTTGAAAATCTCTATATAACTATATAGTCGATTAGACACTACTGTTAAGCTGTAACGCAACGGCAGTATTCCCGATGATCCCATTAACCTGTTGGGGGCTAAATCTCGCCCTAATATCCCTGAGTTCTGCAATTTCTCAACGATTATTCTTTGAGTATCCGTGTAGCTTCCCACAAATATTGTGGAATTGTCAACATTAGTTTTAGCGGGTTGTCTATTATACAACAACTTAAACTCGTTCAAATCGTCATCAAATAAATCTTTTAGGGCAACTGTTAATGTCAAATCTTCATAGTCAACATTATTGGTCGTTAGAAATTTTCCTGCAATAATTCCAAGAATACAACGACACAATTTGCTTTTTGAGAAAAAAACAGAGTCTAAAATATTTGTTAAAAATTGATTGTTGCCATTATGGGAAATTTGAGTAGATAACTGCTCTATATCATTTTCCGTCAAATCGTTCATCAAAAAGTCGATTGCTATGCCTTCTAAAAAATCTTGAAAAGCATTATTTTTGGCGGAAGAATAGAGTATAGAAAACGCATCTTTAATTTTCCATACTTGTGGAAGTAATGTTTCTCCCAATAAATCTACAAGTTTTGAGCCAGCTTCTTTATATGTTTGAAGTTTAGTTCTATGTCTTATGTTCATTTAATACTCCTTTGACACTATTGCTTTGGTTTCATCAATCTTTCTATTCGCATATAACACAACATCTTTTATTACTAGCTTTTGTATTGCCGATATGAACGTTGCCATAAACGAATAATCGGGTTTGCTTTCCTTAGTAGGAAGTAAGATGTCCAATTCGTCGGCATCTTTGGCATAGAAGTTTCGTGAATAGTCGAACTTACCCGTATGAGATGATTTGTGAATCGCCGTAGTTACAAAAATAGCCGCGTGCTTGGGCAGTTTTTCGGTGTGGACTACGGCAACGTGGTCATCCGCTCCATAGCGGAAATTGCGATATTTTGCGGAGCCAAACATATCAATAGTGGTAGTGTTACTTTCAAAAATTTCGACATCGTTTCCTATGTAAGCCGACACGCCTTCGCACGCTTCACCGGCAGTTACGAATGGCAAATCGCCTTGAACTCTATCCGCACTTTTTAGGCGTTTACCGCGTGTAGATTTACTGAACAAATCTTCAAGATTATAGTTCATCCAGTTAAGCGTATTGAAATCTACAAGCGCTTTTTCTTCTTCTTTTGTTAATGTATAGTCTTTTAATCCTGTAACAGTTAAGTATGCTTCCAGCTCGGCTATATGCCGTGCTTCCAGCTCGGCTATA
>CANDGE010000087.1 GCA_947384195.1 uncultured Clostridia bacterium | reverse complement strand
GTTCACGAAAATGTATTACGTTTTCGGTGTTCAAACTTTAACGGCATTGGTGGAGATGATCGGATTTGAACCGATTTCCGACACGGGTTTACGGGGACTTCTACAAGTTTAGTTTATCGCTCGAAGTCCGAGCGCAGACCGCAATAAACAAAGGTCTGCACACGCAAGGTCTTGTTGCTCGACGCGGAACGACCGCCGCCGCGCCGAGTTGCCTACCGTTCGATTACGCCCGCAGTCCCGCCGATAGGTAGCGGGTACGGACGTCGTAGCTAAACTAAGCCGCGAATGCCATTGCGGGAGCCGCAACCGGAGCTGCGAACTTTACCGTTTTGGCGGTTTCATTGTTGTTGGCAATTAAAGCCTTTTGCGTTTTTAAGGCAGCCGACCCTACCACTTGCTTTCCTTCGCTACGCCGCGCCGTCGAAGCCTATACATCCCCGAACGTCAAGCATACCGCTTATTACATATTATACAGTTGTTCCGCCGAATTTGCAAGCGTTTTATGATCGTTGCCGTTTTGCGACGTTTTAAATCTTTTGCGCCCGCAAATCGTATTTATGCCGTCACGCCCGAAAGCAGTCGCGCCGTAAGCGCCGCCATCGTCTTTGCGGGCGTCTTGCAATCGTTTTTCATCCACTCGCGCATGATCGACGCGATGCCCGCCGCCGCGAACCGCAAATAATATTCGGACAGCATAGGGTCGAACGACGCAGAGCTGTGCAGTGTTTCGGCGAGCTCGATCTCGACGAATTCGCATATCTTACCCATTATGAACTCGTACAGCGTCGGATCGAAAAATATCAAGCCGAACTCGCGCGTGCACAATATATACTCGAACCAATACAGATATATCTTGCGCGCGCCGCTCGTCTTAAAGTCGTACTTTTGCATGAACTCGAAAAACACCTGATCGACAAGCCGCTCCACAACCGAGATCTTATTATCGAAATTTCTGTAAAACGTTTTGCGCGCAACGCCCGCCGTTTCGCAAATATCGGTTATCGAAATATCCACGAACGGTCGTTTTTCGAGCAGTTCAAACAACGCGGATGTTATCATATCCATCGACCGCGCCTTGCCCGCGTTTATTCTTTGCCCAGCCGTTTGTCCGTCGAGCATGATCTCTCCTTTCCGCTTGCGCCGTCGAACCGTATCCGCGCTTACAGCAATTCGCCTATCCTGCCGATAAGCATATTATCGAATCCCGAGATCTCGGTCATATTGATTACTATCAAATTTTCCCGCGCGCCGTTGTAATATCCGACAAACCCCGCCGCGGGATAGACGGTGAGCGACGTCCCGCCGACTATGAGCATATCGGCGTTTGCTATCGCGTCGAGCGCGCCCGTGACCGCCGCATACGGCAAGCTCTCGCCGTACAGCACTACGTCGGGCTTTATAACGCCGCCGCAATCGCAACGCGGGATATTCGGCTTTTGCCTTAAAAGCTCGGCGAGCCCGTACCTTTTACCGCATTTCGTACAGGTGTTCCTGTGCACCGAGCCGTGTAGCTCGAACACGTTTTTGCTCCCCGCCGCTTGATGCAAACCGTCTATGTTTTGCGTAACGACGGCTGACAGCTTACCTTGTTTTTCCCATTCCGCAAGCTTTATATGCGCCGCGTTCGGCTTGGCGTCGGGGCATATCATCTTATCGAAGTAGAATTCAAAAAACCTGTCGGTATGCGCATAAAAATACTCGGCGGACAACAGCGTTTCGGGCGGCACGTCGTATTTTCGGCTGTACAGCCCGTCCGCGCTCCGAAAGTCGGGTATGCCGCTTTCGGTAGATACGCCCGCCCCGCCGAAAAATACTATCCGCTTTGCGCGTTCCGCGCGCGCTTTGTACTGCTCGACAGTCATATCACAGATCTATAAAGCCCGCCGCGGCGAGCGCGGGCAACAGTTCGCTCGGCGCGTCGATCATAAAGTCGGGCGAAAGTTTTTGCAACACGTCGCGATCGCGAAAACCCCACGTGACCGCGACGACGGGCATGCCCGCGTTTTTCGCCGTCGCCACGTCCGTTTCGCCGTCGCCGACGTACACCGCGCGTGTTTTGTCCGCGCCCAAAATTTCGAGCGCTTTATACACCCCGTCGGGTGACGGCTTGGGGCGCACGCCGTCGCGAGCGCCGACTACCGCGTCCACGCTTTTGAAAAATACGGCTTTCAACGCTTGCGCCGCGCCGTCGTACTTGTTTGTGACGATCGCGGATTTTAAGCCCTTAGCCTTGACCGCATCGAGCATTTGCGCAACGCCCGCATACGGCGCGGTAAGATCCGCATTGTGCTTGTCGTAGTACTCGGTAAAAACCGCAAGACACGCGTCGAGCTTTGCCTTATCGGCATACGCGCCGCCGTCGAGATCGGGCTCGACGCCCGTATCGATGTAATACAGCGCGCGTTCCATAAGCTTGGGCACGCCGTTACCGACGTACCGTCGCACCCTGTTTACGTCGAGCGCGCCCAAACCGAACGCGCCGAGCGCATGGTTGACCGCCGCAGTAAGATCGTCGAGAGTATTCAACAGCGTACCGTCGAGATCGAAAATGATCGTGTTTATCTTCATGGCAATATTTTATCACACGCCGCCGCCGTTGTCAATCGATACCGTAAAAACCGTTGCCATTGCGGCGCGTTTATGTTACAATGAAATCGATCGCAAAAGTAAAACCGCGGAGAAAAAGAATGTTATATATCTTATTCGGCACGGTCGCCGAAATAGGCAACAAAAGCCGCCTATACTTCGAGCGACACGGGTTTATATGGATACAAAAAGAAACATACGTGATCGAAAACGGCATGATCATCGGTCGCGACAAAAAGTGCGTCACCGCCGACGAAATAGACCGCTGTCAATATTCGTACAATGTGCTCAACCGCAAAGTCGGCTTCAACGAGCAAGATATAGTAAACGCCGTTTACGGTAAGGAAAGACGGCTGTTGACGGTTTCCACCGATAATATCGACGTTGTAAAAAACCTGAAAGACGCGTTCGGCGATTACGTCGTGCTCATTTATGCGCATATCTACGATAACGCGTTGAAAACAGCGTTGCTCGACGCATATCCCGACATGCCGCAAACCGAACTCGACAAGCGCGCGGAGCTCGGACGCAATATAAAAAACGTTTACGCCGACAATGCGGCGCTTTTCGACGAAACAGTCGTTTTCGGCGGCGAATTCGGATACCCCGAGCTCGAAAAGCAGTATAAACGCATCATAGACCGCTACGACGAATTGGAAAAAAAACTCAACAATAGCAAGTATGTAGAGCTTCCGTATACGGGCAAGCGCGGCTACGTATTCATAAGCTATTCTCACGACGACAGGCTTCGGGTCTACCCTATACTTAAAATGCTCCAACTCAATAAGTGCCGTATTTGGTACGACGCCGATATTCAAGGCGGAGAAAATTGGCGAAAAACCATACGCACGAAAATAAGAAACAGTAAATTAGTGTTGCTGTTCAGCTCCGAAAAGTCGCACAGCTCGCCGTACGTGATGTATGAATATACGGAAGCTCAATCTTTCGATAAAGATACATTGATAGTGCACTTGGACGACAAAGGCTTTCCGAAAGGCTACGAAGGCTTGCAATATCTCGATATAGAAGCCGACAAATTCGATAAAAAACTTATCGACGGCATTGCCGACAAAGCAAGATCGACGTTCACCGTCAAACCGAAAAAATAATTATTACAGAAAAACATCCGAGCAAGATTGTCGGATGTTTTTGCTTTGATCGATTTAAACGATAGGAACGTAACCCGACTTTGCCACAAGCTCCTGTCCCTGCGACGAAAGCGCAAAGTCTATAAGCCGTTTTACATTGCCCTTCGGTTCGCCGTTCGTCACGATATAGAATCGAACCGAAAACGGATACTTGCCGCTTTTTATATTCTCGTCGGTAGGCGCGACGCCGTCGACCGACAGTATTTTCGCGTCGGCGTTGCCGTACATCGTTTGCGCGAAAAACCTGTACGTATAGCCGAGCGCGGGCATAACGCCGTTATACACGACCGATATCTGCTTCATCAAGCTGTTCGTGCCTATGAGCGAATCATCGGGCAACGGTCGCGGCGCAGCAATCGGGATATTTCCCATAACCTGCTGTAAACCCGTTTGGCTGCCCGAACCTTCGGGACGTTGAAACGCTATTATTTCCCCGCCGTCGCGCCATCCGAGCGTCGACCACCTTGACGTTTTGCCCGAATAAACATTGCGGATCTGTTTGACCGAAATATCGTCGATCGGATTGTCCTTGCCGACGACGAACACGAACGCTTCTCTGCCTATCGGCGTGAACACAAGCTCCGCGCCGAGTTCCGCCGCCTTTTGCTTTTGCTTGGCGGACGCGCCCGCCGCGAATATCGCGTCGCGCTCGCCCGTCATTATCCCGTCGTACGCTTTTAACGTATCGGTGAATGTCACGCTGTCTGGATCCGCATCGAACGCATCGCGCGAGTACGTGTTTTTCGCAAACGCCGCGTATACGGGATACAGCGCGAGCGCGCCGTCGAGCGTAGGCAGATCGTTTGTCAGCACAAGCTCGCTCGGCGCATCGAGCGTCGCCGCGAGCGAATTTTCGGCGAACGGCGCATACACGGAAATATCGGGCTGTTGTCCGTCGCCGCGGTCGTAATCTTTGACGAGCCACCAATCGCCGCGCACGGCTTTGGGCATCAACACTATCGATAACGCCACGACAAGACCGACCGCAATAAACAACGGCGCGCGTTCGGGCTTGTGCTTTACAAACAATAAGATCGGAACGCCCGCCGCAAAGGCGACCGCCATTGCAATAGGTATCACGGCTATTACGTTATCTATATCGCCGAGCGCGGACAAGTATCCGAAAGCATACAACATGTACGCGGCGGCGACGGCGCAAAACGCCGATAATATTCCGCCCAATAAGAAATATATAAATGTATGGTCAAAAACCCCTTTTTTCATGACGCTACATAAACCTTATGACCGCGATCCCGTTTTGCGCCAACAATATAAGAACGAGCAAAAATATCGCGGGCAATGCAAATGCGACCAAGCCGAGTACCAAGCCGAGCCTGCTCGATCTGATATAAGCGATCGCTCCGCACACACCCATAAGCGCGGCGGAAAGAATAGCGAATATGCCTAAAAGATAACACAGCCAGCCTATGCCCCATCCTATGACTTCGAGTATAAGCGTGCCGAGAGCAAACAATAAAACCGCACCGCCGTCAAGCGACAATGCGACTACCGATACGATAGGCAACGGCTTTTTTTCGTTTTCGTTTTTTCCCATGATATACCCCCTACGCAGTTAAACGATCGATCCGAATCTTATCCGCATTATATCATACAAGCCAAACCGTGTCAATGCCGCGTTTATTTTACTTTGAGTGTATTAAGATATGCTTTCGTTTCGGGCGTTATGCGATAGCTTTCGCGCGCCTTTTGCAAAGCCTTATTGTGCACGAATTTGGGAAAATGCACCGTCGTGAATAACGGCAATGTCTTATCGTAATATTTGACCAAACACTCGGCGAGCAACCATGCCGCCGCCATATCTACGTAATACTGCCCGTACTTAACATCGTTACAAAGCGTCTCCGATATTCTATCTATATACTCGTCGTTAAGACAACACGAAAACATTATCATTATGTAGAACCGTTTCTCGTACTGCCCGTCGCCGTCCAAAAAATATCGAAAATCATTGAACAGCGCGTTCTTATCCGCCCATTTAAGACAGGGCGTGACGCAATCTACGTGCGCCCACGATCCGAACAACGGCACTACGCGCGAAAGATATTCGCGCGTTTGCGAATAGCGCTCGCCCTTTTTCGCCGCAAGCATGCCCGCGATCAAAACGGTTTCAAACGTTTTATCGGGATCGGCGAAAAAATCTCGCATGAATCGATCGCGATCGGCGACAGCTATCGACTTGACGAGTTTTTTGATCGCGGGGATCCGTACGCCCAACGTTTTATATTCGCTTTTTGCGATGGGATCGTTGAACGCCTTGTATGCAAGATCGATCTCGGTCTCCAATCCGGCTTTGATATTTTCGTAAACTTCATTCATAATGCTTCACCTACTCTTTGCGAAAATTTTCGATCACTCGGTTTCTGTTATTTTATCTTGCTCGCTCACCAGCCAGCGAACGAGCGATTTTACGCTGTCGAACACGACCGTAGGGGTCTTGACCGCGTTGAGCACGCCGCCGAATTTCTCGAATCCGTTTCGGATATCCTGCACTTCGGAAAACTCTATCTTCGCACCCGAGCGCAACAGCGTTACCGTCGACGCATTCATTTCCGCCGCGAGATTTTTCACGAGTCCGACGAGCGTCAGGTTTTTGACTTCTGTCGGAACGTTCTCGAATGCGTCTTTCAGTCTGAACAACAGCTCGTCGCGTTCCCGCTCGCTTTTAAGCCCCGAAATGCGCCTGTACAGCTCGACGCGCATTTCGCTGTCGCAATAATCCTTGGGTATGACCGCCGTAAAATCGACTTTCATCGTCGGGTCTTTTTTCGCGCGAACCGTCGCGCCCTTTATCTCGGCGACGGCTTCTTGCAACAGCTTGCAATACATGTTATAGCCGACGCTTACCATGTGCCCGTGCTGTTCCGCGCCGAACACGTTGCCGACGCCGCGTATGCGCATATCCTGCTCGGCTATCTTGACGCCGCTGCCGAGCTCCGTATACCTTGCCACGGCTTCCAACCGTTCGAGCGCCGCGCCCGTCAACGCCGTTTCGCTGCCGTACGTAAAGTATACCTGCGCGACTCTGTCCGATCTGCCGACCCGACCCTTTAACTGGTACATTTGGCTGAGTCCCATGTTTTCCGCGCCGTACACTATCATGGTATTGGCGTTGGGTATGTCTATACCGTTCTCGATTATAGTCGTCGCGACGAGCACGTCCGCCTTATGCGCCGCAAAACTTTCGACGGCGGCGGTGAGCTTGCTCTTTTCCATTTGCCCGTGCGCATAAATAAACTTGACGTCGGGCATTTGCGCTTGGAGCCTGCCCGCATATTCGGCAATGCCGCCGCCGCGCGCGCCGCCCGTCACATAGTTGTACACTATAAACACCTGCCCGCCTCGAGCGACCTCGCGAGTGACGGCGTCCACGCAAAGCGCGTCCGAATACTCGGTCACGTATACCTGCGCGGGCAATCTTCCCGTAGGCGGAGTTTCGAGCATACTGACGTCGCGTATGCCGGACATAGCCATATGCAACGTGCGCGGGATAGGCGTAGCCGAAAGCGTGAGTACGTTGATATCGGTCTTTAAATTTTTGATCTTTTCTTTATCGGACACGCCGAACTTTTGTTCCTCGTCGAGTATCAAAAGTTCGAGATTTTTGAACTTGACCGAACTGCCCAAAAGCTTATGCGTGCCGCATACTATATCTATTTTGCCGTCGGCAAGCCCGCTCAACGTTTTGGCTGTATCGGGTTCGGCGCGCGACAGCGCCGCTACGTTCACGCCGAACCGCTCCATACGCGCTTTGGTCGTGTTGTAGTGTTGATGACAAAGCACCGTAGTCGGCGACATGAACGCCACCTGTCCGCCCTGCGACACCACCTTGAACGCAACGCGCAACGCGACTTCGGTCTTGCCGAACCCCACGTCGCCGCAAATAAGCCTGTCCATTATCTTGCCGCTCGTAAGATCGCCCATGCACGCATCGATCGCCGCGAGCTGATCGGGCGTTTCGGTATACGGAAAGTCGGCGGCGAATTCGTCCTCTATATCGTCGGTCGCGTACGCCTTGCCTTTTACCGTTTCGCGCTTGGCGTACAGTTCCACAAGATCGAAAGCCATCGCTTTGAGCCGCGACTTTACCTTTGCCTTTACTCGCTCGAACTCGCCGCCGCCCAGCTTGCTAAGCTTGGGCGGAACGTCGTTGAAATCATACTTGCTGAGCCGCGCCATGTTTTCGACGGGCACGAACAATTCGTCGCCGCCCGCGTACCTGACGGTAATGTAATCGCGTTCGTACGCGCCGAAGTCGACCGCGCCGACGGCTTCGCAAATGCCTATACCGTGCGTTTCGTGCACGACGTAATCCCCGGGCTTCGGCAGCTCCTGCATACCCGTGCGCCGCACCGACTCGAACGGATCGCGCTTTTTGCCGACGTTGCGCATACCGATGATAAGATCGGAAGAGCGTCGTGTAGGGAAAGAGTGTCTACGACAGTGTAGA
>CANDGE010000086.1 GCA_947384195.1 uncultured Clostridia bacterium | reverse complement strand
AAAACATATCTATATCTCACTAGGCTACGAGTAGCCTAATTCGTCCACGAAAAAAGTACAGAAAAGGCACAGCTTAACGCCATGCCTAAACCTTTTTATTTGCGTTTTATTAAATTCCCTGTGGGAATTACGGTAAAATCGAGCGCGTTTTTGTTTTACAAATGTTATCGTTTTTCGACGATCGATCCCCCGTCCGCACATTTGACGGTATAGCCGCCGTGACCGAGATCCCAATGATCGCGTTTTTCTATCCTTTCCCAATCGGCTTTCGTCCCGTCGTAAACGATAAAGCGCAAAGCTTCGCAATCGCGAAATGCCGAATGCCCTATGCTGACTATGTGCGACGGGATATGTATTTCGGTCATGCTCGACGCGCCGCAAAAAGCATAGTCTCCGATCGCAGTAACGCTTCCGTCGTTGGGAATAACGCTCGACATGCAACCCGCAACAACAGTCCCGCTCGCGATATCGATGATACAGTCGTCAACAGAGCGGAAGTATCCGTTTTCTTCATCGACGCGCATCGTTGTCAATCCGCTACACCCGACAAACGCACCGGTACCTATCGTGCGCAAAGCGGCAGGCAACGATATATCGGACAAGCTCGCGCAACTCTCAAAAGCCCCGCCGCCAAGCACTTTCAACGCTTCGGGAAGCGCGATCGAAGTCAACGCCGAACAACGTTTGAAAGCGGCGTTCCATATCTCCGTCACACTCGACGGCAGTTCTATGTTTTTCAAACTCGAACATCCCCAAAACGCATTAACGCCGATATGCTCCAACCCGTCGGGTAAAGCCACGTTTATTAAGCTCGTACACATGCGAAACGCACCCGCGCCTATGCTTTTCACGGACTGCGGAAGCACGACGCTTTCTATATTTTTACATCCGCCGAACGCACCGGATATATCGGTAACGCCGTACGGAACGACAATGCGACCGCGCGTGCTTTGAGGCGCGAATATTATCGTCGCAAATTCTTTGTCGTACAGTATGCCGTCGCGCTCCGCAAAGCTTTTGTTTTCAGAGTGTACGCGAATATAAGCAAGATCGGTACATCCGTCAAACGCCGCACGTTCTACTTTCGCAACCGACTTAGGTACCGTAAATTCTTTCAAGCCCGTACAGCCGTAAAACAACCCGTTGTCGATGCTCGTCATATTATCCGACAGTTTTACATTTTTCAATTTGTAACATCCCGCAAACACGTTTCCGCTCACAGTCGTCACGCTATCGGGGACGACGACTTCCGCCAAACTCGAATTATTGAAAAACACCGCGCCCGTTACGGCATCCACAGGCAGTCCACCCACATAAGACGGGATTATGATTTTTTCGGCTTTTACGCCGCCGTCGCCCGTCAACTTATAAGATGCGGGCTTGTCGAACGACGTCGCATTTACCGAGTATTCCAAACCTTCCGTATAATTCGACACGTATCCGCATTCGACGCAAATTTCGTCCGCAAACATATGCTCGACCGCTTCCGTGCTCTCATCGCACTCAACGCACACCCGCCAATGCGCGTCGCCGTCGGCTCTCCACGCCAAATCGTGTTCATGCTCCGCAACATGTCCGCACGAACATAACGCCGCTACCGCCCCGACCACACACGCCGCCGCAACCATTTGCTTTATCGGACCGCCAATACATTTCGTTTTCATATCATCTGCTCCGTTTGCACCTGTATAGGTGCAATTCCATAATAACAAAATATTATAATTAAGTCAACCGTTTGCGCTTAAATAAGTGCAAATCGACATGGGAGCATACACTATGAACGACATCATAGAAAAACGCATAGGCAACAACATACGCAGGCTGCGCGAGCAAGCGGGCGTCACACAGGATTATTTAGCCGCCAAGCTTCAAATAAACGGTTGCGACATCACGCGTAGCGCGGTAGCAAAGATAGAAGTCGGGCAACGCCACGTCTACCCCGACGAAATAATGCTCATAAAGCAAATACTCGGCGTCAGCTACGAACAAATTTTCGCACAAGATTAAACCCATGCTTTTGAACATGGGTCATTGTGTAGATCTATTTTATTTTACGCATACGGCCGCAATAACTGCGGGGATCAATCGTACAGTTTGGATACGGGCAGATCTGCGAATATCGCGGCGATCGCTTCCGCAAAGATAGGCGCGACGGTGACCGAAATGAATTTATCGAGTTTTTTGTCCTCGGGCAGTTCGATGGTGTCGAGCAAGAACAATTTTTTGATGACCGAGTTTTCCAGCCTGTCGATAGCGGGACCGGATAGCACGGGGTGAGTGCAACATGCGTACACGTCCGCCGCGCCGCCTACTTCGACGAGCGCTTTTGCGCCCTGCGCGATAGTGCCTGCCGTATCGATCATATCGTCAACGATAAGGCAACGCTTGCCCTTGACGTCGCCTATGATGTTCATGACCTCCATGACGTTGGCTTTGGGACGGCGCTTATCGACGATGGCAAGCGTCTTATTGAGCTTTTGCGCCATCTGCCGCGCTCTGCCGACCGAACCGACGTCGGGCGACACGACTACGAGATCATCGCCCGCTTCTTTGATAAACTGTTCGTTTGCGATGGCTTTGGCAAGGATAGGCACGCCCAAAAGATGATCGACGGGAATGCTGAAAAAGCCCTGTATCTGCGCGGCGTGCAAGTCCATGGTGAGTATCCTGTCCGCACCCGCAGTGGTTATAAGATCGGCAACGAGCTTTGCTGTGATCGGATCGCGCGCACGCGCTTTTCTGTCCTGACGCGCATAGCCGAAATACGGTATGACCGCCGTTATGCGCCCCGCCGACGCACGTTTGAGCGCATCGATCATAACGAGCAATTCCATAAGGTTATCGTTGGTCGGCATGGACGTGGATTGTATAACAAACACGTCGCAACCGCGAACGGACTCGCCTATCGAAACGGATATCTCGCCGTCGCTGAACTTGCCGACTTCCGCTTCCGATAATTTCATTTTGAGCCGTGCCGCGATTTGTTCCGCCAAACCCTTACAGGCGTTGCCGCAAAACAGTTTGATCTTGTTGCCGTGAGCTATCATTGGTGCCTCCGAAAAATATGTTTGTTGTTTACGGCTATTCGCCGTCGTTACCCCGATCGTTATTGTTATCGGCGCTCGCCGACCCGTCGATTATGCCGTCCGAATAGCTTACGAGCTCGTACGCGCGCGGTTGCGGATTGCCGCTCGGCGGCGCATACATATTCCCTTTCCATTCCGGGATTATCGTCTGCCGCGCACGCGCGACCGCCAACGCTTGGCTGGGCACGCCGCTCGTGATCGTCGAGCCCGCCGCGATAAACGCGCGATCGGCAACCGTCACGGGCGCGACTATATTCGCGTTGGAACCTATAAACACGCGCTCGCCCACGACCGACCTGTATTTGTTTTTCCCGTCGTAATTGGCGAAAACCACGCCGCACCCGACGTTGCAATCCTTACCGAGTTCTGCGTCGCCTATATACGTCAAATGACTTACCTTGCACCCGTCGCCTATCACGCAGTTTTTAAGCTCGACAAAATCGCCTATGCGACAATCGCAACCGACTACGGTATTGGGACGCAGATATGCGAACGGTCCGACGCGCGTTCCCGCGCCGACAAGACTGTCGTACAACCGCGAACTGTCTATACGCGCGCCGCGCCCGATTATACAGTTTTCTATGTAATTGCCCGGCATGATATGCGCGTCGGACTTGATTATCGTTTTGCCCTTGATAAAATTATACGGCTCGACCGTCGCGCCTTTGGAAATGACTACGTCGCAATCGATATGCGTATTGGCGAAGTCGAATATCTTCACGCCGTTGGCGGCATGATAGCGCAATATCCTGCGCCGTATGTTATCGGTAATGCGCGACAGCCCCTCGCAATCGGTGACGGCCTCGAACTCGCCGCTCCCCGACGGTTCTTGGATATACAACGATTCCGCGCCGAATAAATATTCGGTCTTGAACACGCATCCGCGTTGGAGCTTGAGCATATCGAGCTTTTGCGCCGTAAGCTTTTCTATCGCATTGGCGACCGTTCCCTTTGTCAGCAACGGCGTGTCGCAATACAATACAACGGTAACGGGCTTGCTGCGGTCGACGGCGGACATCAGTTTGTCGGCAATATCTATGACGGGCGACGCGTCGATCGTTTTGTACGGCGCATTGAGCGCGGACGCGACCCAACCCTCGAGCGTTTTGCCGAGCACGGGGATATTCCAAACCTCGCCGAGCATATTGCTTTTTACGCGAAGAACGACTACGTTTATACCTAAATCGACCATGTACTTATTATATACTTTTGCCGATATTTAGTCAACCGAATAAGACTATTAATACCGAACGAACGATCTAATATTTTTTACCGTATACAGCCGCCGTTTCGACAGGAACGCGACCGTGAGCGCAACGGATATTTCCATGCGCTATCGACTCACCGCGCATAAGATCGTTCGCTTCGATCGGGACGGAAAAAGCACGGCAAAATCGCCGATCGCGATCGACTGCCGATCGTCCGCGATCGCATTCGCGATACTTATAACGCCGCAATATACTCGTCGTACGTAACGGGTCTGTCGTAAGACTTTTGCCCGTTCTCGATCATTATGATGCGATTGGCGACGGACGACATGATCTCCTCGTCTGCGGTTATGAACAAAATCGGCGCTTTGAAATTTATCATGCCCTTATTGAGCGACGTTATGCTTTCGAGATCGAGATGGTTGGTCGGCTCGTCGAATATAAGGAAGTTGGGCGAAAGCAACATCATGCGCGCGAGCATACACCGCGCTTTTTCCCCGCCCGACAGCACGCTCGCCGATTTTAAAGCCTCGTCGCCCGAGAACAACAACCGTCCGAGCCACGACCGCAAATATTCTTGCTCGTGATTCTCCGACCATTGGTCTATCCACTTGACGAGCGAAAGATCGCATCCGTCGAAAAACTTATCGTAGTTTTGCGGCATGTAAGCGGGTTTGACGTTTTTGCCCCATATGACCCTGCCCGAATCGGGTTCGCTCTCGCCGAATATGCAGTCGAACAGCTCCGCGACAGCAAGGCTGTTGTCCGTCAAAAACCCGATCTTGTCGTCGCGTCCGACGTTGAACGACACGTTCTCGAAAAAGCCTTTTTTGGTCAGCTTTTCGACGCGCAGTATATCGTTGCCGGGATCGCGCTCGAACTTATAGTCGATATACGGATACTTGCGCGAACTCGGTTTTATATCCTGGATCTCTATCTTATCGAGCTCGCGCTTACGGCTGGTCGCCTGCTTGGACTTGCTCGCGTTAGCCGAAAACCGCGCTATAAACTCGCGCAATTCCTTGATACGCGCTTCCGCCTTTTTATTCGCTTCGCGCTGTTGACGAAGTATGAGCTGTGAAGATTCGTACCAAAAGTCGTAGTTGCCGACGAACATATTGATCGCGGAATAGTCGACGTCGCAAATATGCGTGCACACCTGATTGAGAAAGTGACGGTTGTGCGACACGACGATGACGGTCGCCTGCTCCATGCTCTTTATATACTCCTGCAACCACCGCACGGTCTTGATGTCAAGGTTATTGGTCGGCTCGTCCAAAAGCAAAATATCGGGCTTGCCGAACAGGCATTGCGCTATCAACACCTTGACCTTTATCTTAGGCTCGATATCGCCCATGAGCGTGTCGAACAAGCCTTGATCGATACCTATACTGTTCAAAAGCGTTTCGGCGTCGATCTCGCACTCATATCCGCCCAGCTCGCCGTACTTGGTTTCGAGCTCGGCGGCAAGGTTTCCGTCCTCTTCGGTAAAATCGGTCTTGGCATACAAGACTTCGCGCTTGCGCCTTATATCGGCAAGCTCGCGGTGCCCGCAAATGACCGCTTCGCGCACGGTATACCCGTCGTAAGCGTTTTGGTTCTGTTCGAGCACTGACATGCGCTCGCCCTTGCCCATCGTAATATCGCCCTTGCTCGGCTCGATCTTGCCCGACAACAGCTTTAAAAATGTGGACTTGCCCGCGCCGTTCGCGCCGATAATGCCGTAACAATTACCTTCGGCAAACTTGATATTTACATTCTCGAACAGCACGCGCGTGCCGAACTGCAATTTGACGTTGGATACGTTGATCATTATGCTTTATTCCTTTTTGATGTCTTTACTCTCTCAATGAATAAACGGACAACCGTTCTGTTGCCCGTTTAAACTCGATCATATTAAAATAAGTTTAATGAGCAAACATGCAAGCGACGCGTCGAGATAGCGTCGCAAAATTTCGTGATAAAAAGGCGCGCCGCATTAACTCGTAGCAGCGCTACGTCGAATGCGGCGCAACGCATTCCGCGCGGAATTTTACAGCAAGATCGGCGCACAAGCTTGCTTGTTTGCGAATAGATTATTCTCCGCGGAACGGAAGAAGCGCCATAACTCGCGCGCGCTTGATAGCGGTCGTAACGTCGCGCTGATGCTCGGCGCAAAGTCCGGTAGCGCGGCGCGGCAAGATCTTGCCGTTTTCGGCGGTGTACTTTTTAAGCCGCTCTACATCTTTGTAGTCGACTTTTTCGATATGTCCCTGGCAATATTCGCATACGCGTTTTTTTGCGGGACGGCGGGTGCGGCGGACTTTATCGTCGCCGTCGTTGGGCTTAACTCTGCCTTTATTCTTATCCATGACGGAAATTCTCCTTGATTTTTATTGTTCTCGCAAAGCGAGCGGTATTTTAATTTGACACGTGCGCAAGAGCAGGAAGTCCGAGCGTCGGGCGACGGGAGCGTACATAAACGTACATGACCGAGCACGACGCGACGGCTGACGCACTATTGCGCGACTATGGGATGCGACAGACGGCGGCGCATCGGTATTGCGTTGACGATTTTGTTGTCGCAAAGCATTTTAAACAATCAGACGCGCGCAAGAGCAGGAAGTCCGAGCGTCGGGCGACGGGAGCGTACATAAACGTACATGACCGAGCACGACGCGACGGCTGACGCACTATTGCGCGATGTACGGTATGCGACAGACGGCGGTGCATTAGTATTGCGTCGGCGATTTTGTTGCAAAGAAGGCGGCACATCGAAGTCGTAGCAGCGCTACGTCGAAGATGCGCCAACACGCTTTGCGGCAAAATCGGTAGCAAGACAATGCGTAAGCCGTTAGGAGCATACCTGTTTAAAAAGGTAAGTCGTCGTTATCGACGGGTTGCATGTCCGACACCTGATGCGGCTCTTCGGGCGTATATCCGCCTTGCGAGCCTTCGCGACCGAACCCGCCCGTATTTTTGGGCGTAAGGAATTCCACTTCGTCGGCGACGACGTCGAACGACGTGCGTTTTATCCCGTCGCGATCCTCGTACTGACGACGCTGAACCGAACCGTTGATACCGACCTTGCTTCCCTTAAACAAATACTTGGCGCAACGCTCTGCGAGCTGACGCCAGCAAATAACGTCGAAATAATCGGCGACGCGCTCGCCGTTGGCGTTGGTGAACGGACGGTTGACCGCAATATTGAACCGCGTAAAATTTACTCCGCCCTGCGTACTGCTCGACTCGGGGTCGCGCGTAAGATTACCTATCAGTATGATTTTATTCATTTTCTCTGTATTCTCCTTAGATCATGCCGTTCGCGCCATGACCGCTCGCAAACGGCGAGCAAGCGCGGACGCAAACCGCGATTTTATTTGCTTATACTCTTTCGATCATGAACCGCAACACGTCGTCGCTTATGCGCATTTGACGTTCGAGCTCGGCGGGGATCTCGGGCGGCGCGGTGAATTTCATCAGTACGTAGTAGCCCGTCAAGTGCTTGCCGGAGATCTTTGTCTGAATGGGATATTCGAGCTTGCGCGAGCCGCCGCCCCACTCTTCGGCAGTCACTTCGCCGTACTCTTCGACGAGCGACTTGAACTTTTCCACCAAAGCGTTTTTCGCTTCGGCGTCCTGTTTGTCGGACAGGATATAAAGCATTTCGTAATTATTCATATACCCTCCTTTCGGTCTATGACCCGCTGCTTATACGGGTAAGGACGCGACCATACATATTTAGTCGCAAATAAAATTATAACACCGCCGCACGATTTTTGCAAGCATTTTTCGCTCCTTTCGGAAAAGAAGTATACAAGAAAGCCCGCCCGCCGCTCTTACAAGAAAGCCCGCCCGCCGCTCTTATTTTACGTTCCGCCATCGGCTTGCGCCTATAACGTTACGCAAAAAAAACGGGCGACGTAATGCGCACTTCCCATAGGGAATTAAAAAACTAAATTATTAAGAGTTATACTTTCAAG
>CANDGE010000085.1 GCA_947384195.1 uncultured Clostridia bacterium | reverse complement strand
ACGGCGCGCGTTTGTTCTATCGCTTCGGACAGCGTTTTGATCTTGGGACGTATCGTCGCCGCCTGCTCGTATTCGCAGTCTATGTAAAGGTTATCCTGCTTTACGGCATAGTTGTCGCGCTCGCGCGTCCTATTGACGTTGTCGAGCTTTTCCATAAGCGCGGCGTTGACGTTGTCGGCGTATTGTGATGAAGTGCGCAACAGCGCGTCGCGCAGTCGCATGGTCTCGGCTTCCGACAAAAACGTTTTATCTATCGTGTAATCGTCGGACAGCATGACTCCGCCGCCGCGTCCGGGCGTGGAAGTTATAGGTACTCCCGAATCTTCGAGAACGGCGAGATACCGCGACACGGTGCGCTTGCTTACGGAAAAGCGTTCGGCAAGATAGTCGCGCGAAACCTTGCGTTTGGTTAGCAGTATCGTCAATATGGAGAATAAAACGGACTGTTGCATGACTTCCACTCTTTTCGTGCATAGTATAAGTTGTATAATTATAAAGCATCGAGCGCGCGCTGTCAAGATAAAAATTTGCAAAACCCCGTCAAATCGATTGTAATAATCTTTAAAGTATGCTAAAATATCGGTAATAACTATCATTATATTCGGAGCCGTAATGAGTAACGAAGAAAATCTTAACGAAATAGAAACGGAAAAACCCGTTTCGCAGGAAACTTCTGAAAATACAGAGCCCGTCGCGCAACAAGCCGACGACGCGGGTTCGACCGAAAACGTCGCAGCGCCGTCCGACGTTGAACAAGCGGAAACGCCCGATGTCGAGAATAACACCGAGACTGCGGAAGCGGAAGCGACGGAAAAGACGGACGACGCGACTGCCGTCGATCAAGCTGTCGACAGTTCCGTCGAAAGCGCGCCCAAATCCGAGCGTAAGCCCGCAAAGACAAAGGACAAGCCTTCGGGCGGGAAGCGCGGCATGAGCAAAATATTCAAGCTCGTTTATTATCCCGTGCTCGCGCTCGCGGCTGTGTTAATGTTGGTTTTTTCCGTGATCGACGGCGTTTACGGTTACAGCCCGTCGACCTATGACGAAGACTATTATGCGGCGGTCAACGCGCATATAGCTCAGCTTTCCGAGCATCCGCGTTCGGGCATGGCGCCGTCCGTGGATCAAAACGGTGCGATAGGTATTGTCGCCGCGCGCGAGTATATAGTAGATAAGCTTGTGGCGGGCGGATTTACGTCCGTTGCGGAAAACAAGCCCGAAGAAGTAGAAGAAGGCGAGAGCATAGTTACGGTGACCGATTGGAGCATGTCGCAGGCGGGGACTTTCGTTCCCACCGTTACGTTGCATACGGCAACGCCGTCGATAGAGCTTCAAAATACGATGGGAGTGGATAAATATCTCGTCGGGTATCAGCTTACTAATATCATCGCGGCAATACCGTGCGGCAAAAACGATGCGGATTCGGTGATCGTGACAGTGCGTTACGACAGCAGGTCGGATACCGTCGGTGCAGCCGATAACGCGGCGTTCGTCGCAAATGTTTTGCAATCGCTCATAGAGTACGTAAAGAACGGCGTTAAATTCGAGAACGATCTCATAGTCGTGTTTACCGAAGATCTCGACGAATCGTTCGGCGCATATGCGTTTTTCGACAGCTTTAAGGGCTTGCGCGATACGGCGTCGCGTGCAAAGGTCGGGTTGGATCTCGACGCGTTCGGCAACTCGGGCACGCTCGCGCTTACCGACGCTTCGGGCGCGGGGCTCGACTATATAAACGCGGTCACGGGTGTTGCGGGCGGTACTTTGATTTCGTCGATAGTCGGCGACAGCCTGCCCGACAATCTTGCGGGCAAGGGCTCGGTCGAAGCGTTCGGCGACGTGCCCGCGGTTCAAATCGCCGTGCTCGGCGGATCGGATGCGGCGCAATCGTCCACCGACACCGCCGAAAATATTTCGCAGGCGATAGTGCGTCAACAGGCGCGTTTGTTTAAAGATTATACCGATAAGTTCGCCGCCGCAAAGCTCGATTTCGATGCGAAGAGCGACGTAGACACCGTGTACTTCTCGTATCTCGACGGCGGTTCTATCGCATATACCGACGTAGTCTCGTATGTTATAGGCGCATTGATATTGGCGCTTTTAGGCGTTACGATCGCGTTGACGATAGTAAAAAAGACGTTCTCGTTTAAAAGTATGATGCTCGCCGCGGCGGCGCAATTACTCGTTGTCGTCAGCACGCTTGTCGCGATGTTTGCGGCGTACTTCCTTGTAACGCTCATGCTTACGGGCTTCGGCGTACTGCCCATACACGCGATAACGCGCATAACATACTTCAATGCGGGAATTCTGATCGCGGCAATGCTCGTTTCGCTCGCGGCGTCGTTCGGGTTTACCATACTCTACAAAAAGCTGTTTAAAGTCACTTCGTCGGATACTGTTCGCGGCACGGCAATTCTGTTCGGCGTTGTCGGCGCAATAATGAGCTTTGCGTGCCCCGCATACTCGCTTATAACGTCGTGGCTCGGCATGTTGTCGGTCGCCGTGCTTTTGATAACGGTGTGCTTGCACAAGACGTTCAAAAACAAATTCGGGTTCGGTATGGACAGACTGTATCTTTACGTATTGCCCGTGATATTGTGTATGCCGCTCGTCATGTCGCAGATATCCATGCTTATGTGGTTGTTGCCGCTCGTTATGTTGCCGCTCGTTATGATGCCGTTTACGGGTATGCTCGGCGTTGCGGTGCCGTATCTCGACCGCACTCGCGCGACGTTCGACAAGCTTGCCAAAAAACTGCCCATGCGCACGCAACGCGTCGAACGCGTCGTTACCGAGCGTGTGGAAGATAAAGCCAAAAAGGGCAAGTTCACTGAGAAAACGTTCAAGCGCGTAGAAAAGGAAAAGATCCCCGTCAATTACAAAAACTACTTCGGCGTAAGCCTTGTCGCGGTGCTCGGTATAGTAGTCGCGTTGTTCTCGGGCGGGTTCGGAGTAACGTCGGATAAGACGCTTACCGAGTTCCGTGCTTTCGACGACGCCGTTTACAACAATGCGCTCGTTTACGAGTCGGTCAAGGATTCGTCTGGCAACGCTACGGAACAGCTCGTGATAGACGATCTTACGCTTTATAAGTATGCGCGCTATTCGATAGCGGAGCTTGAATGGGACGGTTCGCGCTATGTCAAGACAGTGAAAGCGATCGACATAAACGAGCCCAAGATAAGCAAGGACGGCGACGAGTACACCGTTACGACGTACGAAGGCGCATGGTCGACCGTTACGCTCACCATACCGTCCGCGCGGTCTATCAAGAAGATCACGATCAAAGAGCAGTCCAAATCGGGCAACGACGATTACGAAGGCCATGTGTACGAGTTTGAAAACCAAGACACCATAACATTGCGGTTGCCTTACGGTTTCGACAACAGCTTTATAATGACGTTTGAAGGCGGAAGTCCGTCGCGTATCGACTACGTGGAACAGCTCAACGTATCGGTAAGCGAGCAGGGTACCGCGCTCGATCCCGTCGACGATTGGAACAAGTTAAAACGCGACTACGAAGGTACTACCGTGTATAGCGGGCTTCGCGGCGCGATAGTGATCAAGCGCACGATGAATGTTTGATAAACCGATAACGATAAAAAGCCGCACCGACAGTGCGGTTTTTTGTTGCCGTCGTATAAACGTAAGTTTGTCGACGGCGCGCACAAACAGCATATCGTTCGCGCTTACGCGCGTTATTTCCTGTCGTATAAAACGCTTGTTCGGTCGAGTGCGAGCCGATCGGCTTTCGTCGTGCCGCCGAAGGATAGCGGCGTGGCGCGGATGACGGCTTGTGCTAAAAGGGCAGTCGTTGCGGACGGTAAAATCATTGACCGAGCGTAAGCGCGGGCGTGGGGCGCGTTTTAAGGCAAAAAAACGTGTATTTTTTAAATAAAATGATATTTTCGCCCCGAAAAAGAGCGCCGAACAGTGGACAAAACCGAATTTTATGTGCTATAATTTACATACAGAGCAAGCATCGGAGGAATAGATTAATGGCAGTTGCACGCAAGCCTAAAAATACTTTGAAATTTTCACAGCCCTCGTCATGGTGGGGAAGTCAGTGGCGCGAAGGGTTGCCTATCGGCAACGGCGTTATCGGCGCGTCCGTTTACGGCGGCGCGGCGAGCGACGTGGTGATGATCACTCACGGCGATCTGTGGTGGCAGGGCAAAGATTCCGCATTGCAAGACGTTGCGGACAAAGTGCCTGCCGTCCGCAAAAAGTTAGATGACGGGGATTTTCTCGGTGCGGAAAAAATGCTCTCCACCGAGCTTATACGTAAAGGTTACCGTCCGCAACTGTCGTATCCGTTGCCGCTTTGCGATTTTATCATAGACATGAAGCTCGATCGCGCGGCAAAGGAATACACGCGCGTTTTGGATATGGAAAACGCCGAAGCGTTGGTTTCGTTTAAGGACGGCGCGACGCGCTATGAGCGCAATGCGTTCGTTTCGCGCGCGAAAGACGTGATAGTATACGAGATAACGCGCGTCGGACAGAAAAATATCGACGCCGCTTTCAGGTTTGCTTTGCACGATAAGTTCAATGCCCGCACGCAAGTGGCGATGTCCGCTACGCCGGAAAACGTAAATCTCAAAACAGAAAATTATTGGCTGTATTTTTCGGCGCGCTCGACTACCGGCGCGGATTTCGGCGCGGTCGCAAAGATAACGTTCTTTGCGGGCAAGCAGGAAGTCGTGGGCGACAGCCTTGTCGTTACCGGTGCGGAAAAGATACTCGTCGTGATAAAGCCGTTTATAGAAGCTCAGCGCGAAAAGGCGTGGAAGGATTGCAAGGCTGCGCTCGCGGAAAATAAGCTGTCCTACGATAAATTGCTCAAAGAACACCAAACGTTGCACCAAAAGCTGTTTTATGCGGCGGAACTCGATTTCGGCGCGGACGCGCAAAAGCGCGACGAGTTTGTCGACGTTGCCGTAGCGCAGGCGGTGCAAAGCGGCGATACCGATCGCGCCGTGCTCGAAAAGCTTTGGACTTACGGCAGATATTTGATGATAACGGGCTCGCGTCCCGATGCACGTCCGTTTGCGCCGTACGGACTTTGGTGCGGCGACTATAAAGCCGAAAACGCGCAGATCAATGCGGCGGGCGATCTTCAATCGGTGTACGATATGACGCAAACGGGCAATCTCAATGATTTTGCGGAAAGCGTGTTTCACTTGTACGAATCCGTCATGCCGTCGCTCAAAACCAATTCCACGCGGCTTTACGGTTGCAGGGGCATATTCGTTCCTGCCGTAACTTCGCCGTCTACGGGGTATTTGGGCGATATCAGCGAATCGTTGATACATTTTACGGGAGTTGCCGGTTGGCTTGCCAATTTGTTTTACGATTATGCGTTGTTTACGGGCGATCAAAAGTTTTTGAAAACGCGTGCGCTCCCGTTCATGCAGGAGGCCGCGGCGTTTTACGGCGAGTTCTTTAAGCTTGCCGACCTTAAATATTACGAATCGTCCCCGTCGTATTCGCCCGATTCCACGCCCGGCAATCTTGCGGGCACGGGCGAAGAGCACGCTATCGCGAAAAACGCGACCGTCGATTTTTCTGTCGCGCGCAATCTGTTTACCAATCTTATAGAAGGTTCCAAGGCGGCGGGCGTCAACAAAGCCGACATATTGAAGTGGGAGGACATGCTCAAAAAGATCCCGCCGTTCAAATATAATTCGGACGGAACGATCAGCGAGTATATAGACGACAGGTGCACCGATAATGCCGCCGCGCCGTCGCTCGCAATGTATTATGCGGTCTATCCCGATTATCGCAATCGCGAAAACTTCGAGCTCAATAAGGCTTTTAACGTCACGGCGCGCAAAAAATGCCTGAGCGCAAAAGCCAATATGACGGCGTCCGATCTCGCGCGCTACGCGCAGGTCTATGCGCGTTTGTGCGACGGCGACCAGGTGTACGAGCAGATAAACGCGCTCGTTCGCGGCATGGCTATGAACAATCTCATGTTCGCCGCCGATGATTGGCGCGGTATGGGCAGCGGCAAAAAAGACGTGTGGGCTCAGCCCGTTCCGTTTGTCAACGTTATGATCGCGGGCGCGATGCAGGAAGCGCTCGTGCAGTCTACGCCCGAACTCATACATTTGTTGCCCGCAGTGCCTGCGGAAATGGGCAAGGGTTCGCTCGCGGGTTTCCAGACCCGTACGGGCGTGGAAATAACGGCTATGGATTGGGACGTTGCTCGCGGCACGCTGTCCGTCAAGCTCAAAGCGAAGCGCGCTACCGTGATCGACGTGCAGTTCCCGAGAACGGCAAAACCGCCCAAAAAGGTAGATGCGCAAAGATTCGACGATACGCGCGGTCTGCTTGTCGGGCTTAAACTCGCGGCAGGTAAGCCCGTAGCGCTCGATATAAGATTTTGATCGATTTATTTCGGATGACGTAAGCAACGAAAATGATGTCGCACGTCAAGAACACGTCAAATCGAAAATATACGTAAAGAATTGCGTTCTTTTCGCAGTACTCGGTTGCGTTTGGTTTTTGATTGCGTGGTTTGCAACTTATGTTGTCGAGCGTATCTGCGTCGGCGATTATTCCGACACACGCGCCATGTTTTTCTTTGTATTATTTTTATCTATTTCGCCATATTGTGTTTAGGTTCGGTTTATAAAATATGGGTCGGTTTTTGTTTGAGTGTGTGTTTTATGCTCTGTTTGCTTTCTCTTTGTTACGGCATTGTTCTCATGTTACGGCACGTACGTACAAAAAACGGAGCAATATCGGCATCGGGCGGGGAGATAATGAGCCGTATCGTGTTTGTTCGGTGTATAATAAGCGTGATAGTCTCCGTCGCCGTAATTGCTTGGGATATATGGATCGCGGTACGGCTGAGTTTAATAAGTAACGGCTAAGCCGAATTTCTATCGATATTTAATAAGGCGTTCAAACAAACTGTTTGAAAGCCTTTTATAGTTTAAAATGCAAATATATGATACGATTTTGTGTACATAGGGGAGTTGCGTTTTGTCGACCGAATTTTAAAATGCGTTTGTGCGTATATATTAACTGCGACGGCTGTCGGCGTGTTTATGCGTCGAGCAGTTTTTTTACAAGATCGTCCATATTATAAAGCCCGTTGTCGGCGCCGAGCAAAAAGTCGGCGGCTTTAAACGCGCCCGCCGCAAACAGTTTGCGACTGCGCGCGGAATGGGAGACCGTAACTATTTCGTCTTCGCCGTAAAAGCCGATCTCATGCTCGCCGACTACTCCGCCGCCGCGCACCGACGTTATGCCGAGCTCGCCGCGATTGCGCTTGCCGGAGCGTTCGGTCACATGCCTGTCGCGCGGAGCGAGCGCGTCCGCAAGCATGATAGCCGTCCCCGACGGGCTGTCAACCTTTTGGTTATGGTGCTTTTCGACTATTTCTATATCGAAAGCGTCGCCGAGCACCGCTTGCGCCGCTTTTGCCGCGGCTTTGAGCGCGGCAATGCCCAAGCTCATATTGCCGGAAAGAAAAACGGGCGTGCGGCGGGCGAGCATGTGTATGCTTTTCAGCTCGCTGTCGTTGTAGCCCGTCGTCGCTATCACGACGGGTGCGCTTTTGAGCTCGTTGAGCGCTATGATCGCCGACAGCGATTGCGGGCGCGAGAAGTCGAGTACTACGTCGTACGGCACGTTTATATCTCGCACGTCCGAAAAAGTGGGTATGTTTGTCGCGGCGGGCGATATGTCGAACCCACCCGATATCTCGTAGCCGTATGCGTTTGCGCTTTGGACGAGCGCCGCGCCCATTTTGCCGTTTATTCCGAAAACGAAAGCTTTTTTCATATAAGTCCTACCTTGTGCATGGCGGATTTCAACCGTTCGGTGTGTTCGGGTTCGAGCTCGGTCAGCGGCAAACGCGGTATGCCGACGTCCAAACCTATAAGCTGCATGGCTTTTTTGACGGGTATTGGATTGACCTCGCAAAACAGGCTGTCGATGAATTCCGCGAGCTCGAATTGCAAAGCGCGCGCCGATGCGTAATCGTTTTTGTCGCACAGTCCGTACAGCTTGCTCATATAAGCGGGGGCGGGGTTGGCGGCGACGGAAATAATGCCGTCGCAACCGAGCGCCATGGCGACCGTCGTAAGACCGTCGTCGCCGCAGTACATAGCAAGCCCCGTATCGGCGCAAACCTTGGCGGTCGTTTGCACTTTGTCAATGTTGCCGCTCGCTTCTTTTATCCCGACAAACACCTCGACCTTAGCGAGCCGGTCGAGCGTTTTCGGAAGTATATCCAACCACGTGCGCGACCGAACGTTGTATAGTATT
>CANDGE010000084.1 GCA_947384195.1 uncultured Clostridia bacterium | reverse complement strand
AAAGCGATGTTTTGCCGTGATCGACGTGACCCATAACGGTTATTATCGGCGGACGCTTGACAAGACTGTCCTCGGGATCGGGCTCGGAATGCAAGTCCTGCAACTGCTCTTCCTTGGTCTTTTCGAGTTTTAACTCGATATTAACGCCGAGCGCGTCCGCAACAAGCTGCATGGTAGGAAAATCCACGACCGAATTGATGGTCGTCATTATACCGAGCTCCATGAGCTGTTTGATTATCTCCTGCGCCGTCTTGCCTATCTTTTCCGACAAGATCTTGACGGTAAGGTTTTCGGTCGTGATGACCGCGTTTTCGATCTTGATCGGAGCAAACGGGACTACTTTGGCGACTTTTTTGTTTTTCAGCTTGCGCGTGCCCATACGCTCTTCGTCTACGCTCTCTTGGATATAGCCCTTGCGAATGAGCGTGCGCTTATTCATTTGACGCTTGTCGTCGGGACGGATCGCAGTCTTTTTTGCCGCCGCATCGCGCTGCTTGCGCTGAGTCGCGGGCGGCTCGAACTTGACGGGAGCGGCAGGTCGAGAACCGCCCGTCGGACGCGGTCCGACAGGTCGCGGCGCGCCCGTTTGCGGACGCGCGGGCGAACGTCCCGCTCCGACCGATCTTTCCGCGCGCGGTTTGCTTTCCGGCGCAGGACGCGGCGTATGCTTTATAACGCCGCGGATATAACTGGGTATAGCCGTGCGAGTTCCGCCGCCCGCAGTGCTTTCCGGCACGGGCGCGACCTTGGAGCTCGTCGATACGATCGGCTTTTCGGGCGCGGGCGTTTCCGCCTTTTCGGGCGCGGGCTTTTGCTCGGCGTCCGACGGAGTTTCGACGCTCTGCTCGGGCACCGCCGTTTGCTTTTCGGGCGCGGTATCCGCAACGCCCACTTTGATATCCGTTTCGGGTGCGGCGACTTCGGGTCCGTCGGGTTCGGCTTGCCGTTCGACTTCGGGCTCTGCCGTCTCGATCTCGTCGACGCGACGCTCTTCCTGCTCGCGGCGCGCACGCTCGGCATTGAGCTCGCCCAAGCGCGCGCGTTCGGAAGCGTACAGCTTTTCGACGCGCTTTTTTATATCCGCCAAGCGTCGGATACAGTCTCGAATCTCGTTCGATTCCAACAGCGTATGGAGGCGCTTGATGTTGTTGGACACATCTTCGTTATTCGTCGTATTGTTATTCGTGTTATTCAATATTACCTCCGTAACCCGTGTCTTAATTTATATTGCGTGCTGTTCGTTACATAACCGACCGCGGCTTTGACCATGCCCGCATCGGTCAAGCCGAGCGCTTTGACGTTTTTTCCGACTATATCTTCCAACCTTTCGGCATAAACGATGGGAAGTCCCGTCTTGTCAGCCAGCGCGTCCATGCCCGACCTAAGATTGTCGGACGCCGTGTCGCTTACCGCGAGCAGTTTGACCCCGCGCGCTTTAACGAGCGAATCGTAACCGTAAACTATCTTGCCCGCGCGTTTGGCAAAGCCTATCATCGTAACGAACGTATCTTTTTCAGTCATGTGCTCCGAGCGATCCGTATTCCCGCAGCAGCTTATCGTAAGCGTCCTGCGGTATCTCTTGCTTGAACGCGCGAGCCAAAGCGCGCTTTTTTGCCATCGCGCCCATGCACTCGCCGTCCTTGCAAACGTACGCGCCCCTGCCCGCTTCGCGTCCCGTCACGTCGAGCGCTATCTCTCCGTCGGGCTTGCGCACGATGCGCAACAAGTCGGACTTGTCTTTTACCTGTCTGCATACTATGCAGGAACGCATGGGAACGTGTTTCATTTAGTCGAGCTCTCCGAGATCCTCTTCGAATACGTCGAAGTTGTCGCTGCCCATCTGCTCGGCGCGTTCGGTAGCCGCCTTGACTTCCTTTTCCATCGCCGAATACGGTTTGATATCTATCTTCCAGCCCGTGAGCTTAGCCGCAAGCCGCGCGTTGACACCTTCTCTGCCGATCGCAAGGCTTAGCTGATCGTCCATTACGACCACGCGCGCCAAGCGCTCGTCTTCCTTGGCTTCTACCATGACCACCTTTGCGGGGAGCAATGCGCGAGCGATGTATTCCAACGGATCCTCATGCCACGGTATGATGTCTATCTTTTCGCCGCCCACTTCGGAAATTATACCGTTTACGCGCGCACCGCGATTACCTACGCACGCGCCGACGGCGTCGACGCTCGAATCAGTCGCGTATACAGCCATTTTCGTGCGCAAGCCCGCCTCGCGCACGATGCCTTTGATCACAACGACGCCGCTCGCGATCTCGGGCACTTCCATCTCGAACAATCTGCGGACGAATCCCGGCGAAGTGCGGGTAACCAGCACCTGCGGTCCGCGCGTTGTGGATTTTATACCGCGAACAAACACCTTGATCTTGTCGCCGACCTTGAACTTATCGCCGGGCAACTGATCCTTGGGATACAGCACCGCTTCCATTTTTTGGATCTCGACGCACACGTTTTTCCCGTCTATGCGCTGAACGACGCACGTTACGAGCTGTTCTTCCTTTTCGGCGAGATCGCTGTACGCCTTTTCGGTCTCTACGGCGCGAAGCTTTTGCGTGATGATCTGCTTAGCCATTTGCGCTACGATGCGCCCGAAGTCGGCGGTATCTACGGGTTCCAATATCTCGTCGCCCACCTTGTGCTTTTTATCGAGCAAGCGCGCGTCCTCGAGACTGATTTCGGTTTCGCGTTCGACCACCTGCTCGACTACCGTTTGACAGGTGTAGATATTAAACGTTTTAAGCTCGGGCGTGACGATTATCTTTACCGATTTGGGCACGCCGTACTGCTTTTTGTACGCGCTTGCGAGCGCGTCCTGCAAAGCGTCCAAAAACACTTCCTTCTTGATACCGCGCTCGGTTTCCAGATCGCACAATGCGTCGTAAAAATCCGATTGCCAAGTGCGTGTCAAACTCTTTTTAGCCATTTTTATTCTCCCGAATAATTATTTTCTTGTTGTTGCCCGCTCTAAAATTCGACATACGGTCGAGCGAGCGCCGCTTTTGCGTTTTCTATAAATACCGTATCGCCGTCGTCCGTAGCGAGCGTTATGCCTTGCTCGTCACGGCTGACGAGCGTACCGACGTAAAGCTTTACCTTGCTCCCTTCGAGCGGCGCATACAGCTTGACCTCGATCTTTTGCCCGTAATTGCGCTCGAAATCGCGTTGCGTCTTGAACGGTCTGTCAAGCCCGGGCGACGATACGTCCAAACAGTACGGAACGCCGTCGGTCGGGTCGAGCGCGTCCAGCGGCGCGTCGAGCGCGTTGGACACGAGCTCGCAATCGTCGAGCGAAACGCCGCGCTCGCTCGCGATGTACACGGTCAAATGCTTGTCGCCGTACTGCGTTTTGTACTCGATGTCTACAAGTTCGTAGCCGAGCCCGTTTAAAACGCTTTCTATAACGGGCTTAGCCCTTTCTATAACGCCGTTTATAATGCCCCTCCGCCGTGCGTTTTGCACATAAAACGTAAAAGTACCGTCACAGCAATTGAGAGCCGGACAAAACCGACTCTCATGCTAAACCTTATAGTACTACTATAATATAACACGTTTGCAAACTATTTGCAAGCGTTTTACAGATGATTTACGTAATTATTTAAGCGGCGCTTTACCTTTATTTTTCTCGGCGAGCAAGCGGTGCATGGCGATAAAAGCTTTTGCGGTAGCAGCCGCGTCCGACACGGCGCGATGCGCGCCGTCGTTTACCAATCCGAGCTCGTCCAGCACGCTCGCGAGCGATACGCGCTGTATGCCCGGGAATACCGCGGGCGCAATGCCCATGGTGTCGTACGTAGGTCTGTCGCCGAACGCCCAACCGCTCCTGTTTCCGCCTTTTATAAGGAACGGGAAATCGAACGCTATATTATGACAGATCAAGCCGCAGTTTTGCGTAAACTTGTAAAAATCGGGCAACACGTCCTCGAACAGCGGCTGTCCTTTTACCATATCGTTGGTTATGCCCGTTTTTTCGACGACCTCCTGCGGGATCTCGCGGCGCGGGTCTATGAGCGTGCCGAAACGCTGAGTTATCGCGCCGTCGACTATTTTGACCGCGCCGAGCTCGGTCGGTCTGTCGTACTGCACCGACAGCCCCGTCGTTTCAAAGTCGAACACCACGAACTCGCCTTTAAGTACCGTCGGCAGTTCCGCCGCGATCTCGAACATGCTCGACTGCACGTATTCGAGATAATCGTCGGGCATGACTCGCTCGTATCGCGTCGGCACGGGACGGTTTTGCAAAACGTCGAGCCCGTCGACGTCGCAAAGCGAAATCTCGCGCACCGCCATGCTCGCCTCGTTGCGAACGCTGTCGTACTCTATGCTGCCGAGCACGCAAACCCTTTTGTTTATAAGCGACGGATCGACTATGCTCCTGCCGTTTTCCGCGCCCCACCTGCATTGCAGGCAAGTATCGCCGTCGTATATCAAAAACCTGTCGTACCGTCTGCCGCCCTTGCTCGTAAACGCCGTAGGCATGACAAATACGCCACACGCGACGATGTTGAATTCGTTGGCGGTAAGGCTCGATATCGACCGCGCGACGCTCGGCGCCAGCGAGCCGATAACGGGCGTCACGTTCGATACGGCGTATTCCTTGCGTCCGCCGCCGCTCGCCGACGCGTACTCCGTGCCGCTTTTCTCGAACTCCACGACGTCGATATCGAGCGCGATATCGTAAGCGTACGAGCTTTCCAGATATTCCTTTAAGCGCGGTATGTAATCGTTTTCGGCGAGCTCGTACATCGGCTTGTGCATTTTGAGCGATATCTTATACTCGGGTTCGGTCTGTGCCGAGATCGTATGCAATATCGAAGAAACATAACTGAATTTTTCGGTAAACTTTACGACCGCCGAACGCAATGTTCCCGCCGTCGGCGTTTCGTCGTTAACCTCTATATCTATGGGCGCATGAAACGCGCAAATGTCGCAAATCAGCCCCGATAGCTCGGCGCGATTGGCGTTTACGAACGCTCTGTCGGCGGGCTTGCAAGTCACCGTTACGAGCGCTTTTTTACCGTCGAACGACACGCGCGAAAACCTTAGCGCCTTGAACTTGCCGCCCGTTGCGGCGTTTATATCCGTATATATCTTATTCATGTCCGATCACTCTTTCGTTTGCTTTTTATCTATGAGCGCAAGCAGTTCGGAAACAATATCCGCAGTATCTATCGTGCGCACTACTTTACCGTCGATAAACAACGCCGCTTTGCCGTTGCCGCCGCCGGCTACGCCGAAATCGGCGTCGCCCGCCTCGCCCGGACCGTTGACCACGCAACCCATTACCGCGACCTTGACGGGATACCGCACATTTGCCGTCGCCGCTTTCAGTTCGTCCACGATCGACTTCAAGTCGTACTTACACCGCGAGCACGTGGGACACGAAACTATCTCGCAGTAATTTTTGTCTATTCCGCATTCCTGCAATATGGTCTTAGCCGCCGCGATCTCCTTTATGGGATCGCCCGACAGCGAAACGCGCACCGTATCGCCTATGCCGTCGATGAGCAACGCGCCTATGCCTACCGCAGACCGTACCACGCCGCGCTCGTCCGTACCGCTTTCGGTCACTCCGACGTGCAACGGATAATCGACTTCCGCCGCGAGCTTTCGGTACGCGTCCACCGTCGTTTTGACGTCCGACGATTTGACCGATATGACTATATCGTAAAACCCGAACTTTTCCAAAAGCCGCACGTGCTTTAACGCGCTTTGCACAAGCGCGTCGCTTTTGGGCAACCCCGCAAGCTCGCGTTCGAGCGAGCCCGTATTTACGCCTATGCGTATGGGCACGCGGTGCGCCTTGCACGCGTCGACAAGCGTTTTGACCTTGCGCTCGTCGCCTATGTTGCCGGGATTGAAGCGTATCTTATCGAACCCGATCTCGGCGCACGCTACCGCGAGCCGATGGTCGAACTGTATATCGGCGACCAACGGCATGTCGAACTTGCCGATGTAATTCTTTGCGGCTTGAACCTCGGCGTCCGACGATACGGCTATGCGCGCGATATCGCAACCTGCAAGCCGCAAGCTTTTAAGCTGAGCGCATGTAGCGTCGACGTCGAGAGTGTCCGTATTTGTCATGGACTGCACCGCTATGCGGTTACCGCCGCCTATAAATATATTTTTTATTCCGATCGTTTTGCTCACGGTTATATTTTACAACGCGAAAGACAAAATGTCAACGATCACGACGAACAACATCAAAACGACCAAACCGATAAAATTGATCATGCCTTCCACCTTGCGGTTCATCGGCTTTTTGCGTATCCATTCTATCACCGTAAACACGATGCGTGCGCCGTCGAGCGCAGGAAACGGCAAAATATTGAACATTGCGAGATTGCTCGCCAACAACGGCAACAATATCAAAATATTTCGCCAGTTGGCTATCGAAACGTCCGCCATCATTTTTATCGACCCGATCGGACCCGACATCGACGTGATTGGTATCCTGCCCGTTATCAGTCCGCCGAACGAACCGAGTATCGACCACGACAGCTTAAATGTATACGGCACGCAGTATTTGAACGCCGTGCCCGCATCGTTGCCGCGAAATACCGCATCGGGCATCGTTACGCCGAACCCTACATAATCGGCTTTTTCGCCGTCGTCGTCGACTCGCTCTATCTTTTGACGTTTTACGTCGACAAATTCAATCTCGCCGTCACGTTCGACTTTGAGCGTTACCGTTTGCTCCTCGGCGATGCCTTGCGTAAGCTCCGAAAACGAAGCCATTACGCCGATATCCTTGCCGTCGACCGCGAGTATAATATCGCCTTTTTCGAGCGCGCAATAATTATTGCCCGCGGGATCTTTATACACTTCGCCGACAACGGGCACGGAATACCCGACGGCGCCGATATATATAAGCGAAAATACGACTGCCGACAACAGGTTGAACACCACGCCGCCCAATAACACGATAATGCGCTTCCACGGCTTTTGCTGATTGAACGATTTCGCGGGATTTCCGTGCTTATCGAGCCGTATCGGCTTTTGCTCGATCTGCTTTGCTTGCTCGACGGCTTTGTTTTCCGCTATCTCGGCACGCATCACGTACGACAAAAGATCCTCGTCCTTTGCGGGCTTATCCGCAGTCTTGCCGTCTATACCGCTTTTCTCGGTCTGCTCGGTCGCGGGCTTAGCGGACTTATCGACGTTTTCGTCGTCATCATCGCCCATAAACGCGCAAAATCCCCCGAGCGGAATGGCGCGCAAGCTGAACCGTTCGCCGTTTTTGCGGATTTTACCGAACAGCTTGGGTCCGAACCCGATCGAAAACTCATCGACCGTAAAGCCGAGGATCTTGGCGGCGGTGTAGTGACCGAGCTCGTGTATGAGCACCATAACGAGCAAGATAACAAGCGATAGAACTATATACCCGAAATACTCCAACTCACTCTCCTTGATATTTCAAGTATATTTTATCGTATACTCGATTATGCGTTGCAAAAACCCCGTCGACCGTACATTTGCCCGAAATGTCCTCGTTTTCGAGCGCGTTTTCGACGATATCCGTAATGTCCGTAAAAGCTATCCTGCGTTCGCAAAACAGCCTGACCGCCGCTTCGTTGGCGGCGTTGAACACCGTGCCGGCAAGCCCGCCCGTTGCTATGACGTGTTTTGCAAGGCGCGGCGCGCGGAACTTTTGCTCGTCGGGCGGATAAAACCGCAACGACAGCGGCAGATCCAACGGCGTATATTCGCGCGGCGCATGCTCGGGATAAGTCAAAGCGTACTGTATGGGCTGACGCATATCGGGAAAACCCGCTTGCGCCTTTATCGATCCGTCGGCAAACTCGACCATGGAATGCACTATGCTTTCGGGATGGATAACGTAATCGACGTTTTTCGTATCGAACAGCCAACGCGCCTCGATAAGCTCCAAAGCTTTGTTGACCATAGTCGCGCTGTCGACCGATATCTTTTTGCCCATGCGCCAATTCGGGTGCGCAACGGCTTGCTCGGGCGTTACGCGCTTTAATCGGTCTATCGGCGTACCGAAAAACGGACCGCCGCTCGCCGTCAATATTATGCGCTTGAAATCCGTTTCGCCGCGCAAGCACTGCCACACCGCCGAATGCTCGGAGTCGATCGGGCACAAAAGCGCGCCGCCGCGCTTTAAGCGCGACATGACTATCTCGCCGCCCGCGACCAAGCTCTCCTTATTGGCGAGCGCCACCGTTATACCGCGGTCTATCGCGTACAATACGGCTTTGAGCCCTATCATGCCGACCACGGCTATCACCGCGGTATCGGCGGCGTCGAGCACATGCGTTAGCGCGTCGTCGCCGCAATACACCGTCGCGGAA
>CANDGE010000083.1 GCA_947384195.1 uncultured Clostridia bacterium | reverse complement strand
GCAGGCATGACAAGCCCGTACTCGCTGTACGACGAAGACATCGCGACGTTCGGCGCCGACGAAGTCTACGATCAAAAGGATTCGGCGGGCTTTATCAATCTGTTCGGCTTGCCGCTCAAAGTCCGCGCAAAAATGCTCGAAAGAACAAAGAAATAACTTTAAGCCAACCACGCAAAAAGCGAACGTATCCGCGCGATATATTCGCTTTTTCGTATAAACCGTAAAATACACACGAGGTAAAACCATGAAGCTTTGGTCGGGAAGATTTACCCAACAGCTCGATTCGCTCGCCGAAGAGTTTAACGATTCGCTACCTTTCGACCGCGCGATGTACCGTCAGGACATAACGGGCTCGATAGCGCACTGCACCATGCTCGGCGAGTGCGGCATAATAGACGGCGCGGAAGCGCAAACGATAACGACGGCGTTAAAACAAATACTCGCCGACATAGACTGCGGCAAGCTTGACGCCGTCGGCGCGGAAGATATTCATTCGTTTGTAGAAAACGAGCTCGTTTCGCGCGTCGGCGACGTCGGCAAAAAACTGCACACCGCGAGAAGCCGCAACGATCAAGTAGCGACGGACACGCGACTGTACGTGCGCGACGCGATAGACGAAACGATCGCGCTGTTGAGATCGCTCGTTACCGCGCTCGCCGACAAGGCGGAAAGCGAGAGCGCGACCGCAATGCCCGCATACACGCACATGCAAAAAGCACAGCCCACCACGCTCGGACACTATCTGTGCGCGTACGCATTCATGTTCGCGCGCGACGCCGAACGGCTCCGAGACTGCCGCAAGCGCGTAAACGTTTTGCCGCTCGGCAGCGGCGCGTGCGCGTCCACCACCTTCCCCATCGATCGCGAATTGACCGCGAAGCTGCTCGGCTTCGACGGCGTTACGCAAAACTCTTTGGACGGCGTGAGCGACCGCGACTTCGTTATCGAATATCTGTCGTGCGCGGCGCAGATAATGTTGCATCTTTCGCGCATAAACGAGGAATTCGTGTACTGGTCGGGCGAAGAATTCGGTTACTTGATCTTGCCCGACGAATACAGCACAGGCTCGTCGATCATGCCGCAAAAGAAAAATCCCGACGTGAACGAACTGCTCCGCGGCAAGTGCGGACGCATTTTGGGCGATCTTACATCCGTACTCGCTTTGATGAAGGGTCTGCCGCTCGCCTACAATAAAGACATGCAGGAAGACAAAGAACCGATATTCGACGCGCATAAAACGCTGTCGCTGTGCTTGCGTATTTTTTCGGCGTTCGTGCAAAAGGCGGAGTTCGACCGCAACAAACTCAACGCCGCCGCCGCGGGCGGATACTCGTGCGCGACGGAATGCGCCGACTATCTCGCGAGCAAGGGCTTGCCGTTTCGCACGGCGCACGAGATCACGGGCAAGATCGTACTGTGGTGCATACAAAACGGCAAAACCCTGCAAGAAATGACGGTAGCCGAATACAAAACTTTTTCCGACCTGTTCGACGACGGGATACTTACCGCCGTACTCCCGCAAAGCGCCATCGCCCGACGCAAAACGATAGGCGGTTGCGCGCCCGACGAGCTTAAACGCCAAATAAGCGTTCTGCGCGCGGCGGTCGAAAAAACAAAATAAACGGAATGTTTGCGCAAATACAAAAGTTCGCGCCGTAAAGCGCAATTTCCATAGTGAATTAAAAACCGAATTTTTAATGGTTGCACTTTCAAGCGAAACAAAAGGCTCTCGGACAAATAGTTCAAGAGCCTTTTGTGTTATAAATCTACTTATCAAGCAGTTCTTTGATTTGTTTTTCCGTATACGGACTTACATAATCGGGTGCGCATAAATGCTTTTGGCTCCACATCATCATTTGCGTTAAGACAGGAACAAAACTCTTACCGAGTTCAGTCAAAGTATATTCTACTTTCGGCGGCACTTCTTTATAGATATCACGGTGTATAAAACCGTCGTTCTCTAATTCTCGCAACTGCTTAGTAAACGATATTTGCTCTCGGCTTTCTACGCCAAATCGAAATTTATAAGGCTTGTTCCAAATTTAAGCTCTGCACCGACATGCCCAGCGATTGATAAAAACTTATTGCGGCAACGTTAAAGTTCCACACCTTCAATTCCATAGAAGTTGCGCCTTGTTCTTTTGCACGCTTTACGCTCTCTCGATAGAGAGCTGTTGCAATTCCTTTACGACGGTAATCTTTGGCAACCGCAATATTTTGAAGAAATGCAAAAATGCGCGCGGTTGTAACTTTATTTGTCATTTGACAAATCCGAATGATGCAGAAACCTACAATTTTACCGTCAACTTCCGCGCCAATCATGATAAAATTATTATCTGCAAGCGATGCCTCATAGTCCCATGCCTTAGATGTAGTCGGTTTTTCTATTTTTCTGTATATATCGGGGCGTTGTTCGGCATGTAAAGTATGTAACTGCAAAAAAAGATCGTTTACTGCGTCGAAATCCTCTGATTTTAAGTCGCGTATTATCATTTTGGATATTTCCTATAAATTACCGTTTATCGTACAGTCATTATAGCATATCGGAAGCAAAAAAACAAGCCGTAAGTATAGCGCACTATACTTTTAGCGTTTAGCTGCATAAGTTTCGTTCGCCCTGCGGGCGAGCAACGCTTTATTCAAAACGGCACGGCGCGCCGCTTTGGAGTTGCCGGACGGGTGAGCGCTTTATGCCGCGCGAGCGATGACGGAGAACGGCGTTTTCCTTGCGCCGTTCGATAAATTCGTTCACACAAAAATACAGAAAAAGACGTAGTTTCACGCCACGCCTTTCTCTTCGCCTGCGGCTTACCTAAAATTCCCTATCGGAACTACGGTAATAACGGCGGGCGTTTTTGTATTGCAACGTACTAAGCGTACTCGTCGTGTTGCAATTCAACGTAATTGGAAAACGTTGCGACGATCTCTTTGTTGCCCGATTCGGTACAATCCATACCGAACAACCCGCCTATCGCCGAACGCGCATTGGAACTCTCAAACAGTCGGCGCAAATTCTTTTCGACCGAGCTTTTTGTACAATTGCAATACCGCGCCACGCGCGAGTATATGCTTTCTATGGTCGCCGAACGGTCGTCGGTGTACATTTCAACACACATACAGAATTGTCCGAAACCTTTGAGCGATGAACGGAATCCCGTCCGCACTAACGTTCCGACTATAAAATCGCGTCTTTCCATTGCTACCTCCTTTTTCGATCGCTCGAAGAGTAATCCCATTAAATCGCAATTTTACGAAAAAGTCAATAATAAAAATATGGGTATTTTTGTCGAGTTATGTATTTTTGTGTATACCGCAATATGCTGTGTCCGCAAACGCCGCGCCGCATGAATATATGGTATATTCTCAAAACCTATCAAAAAATTTTTTTCGCGCAACGGAAAAGCGGCGTCAATGTCGACGCCGCGAAAATAAATTAAGTACGGCAACCGCCGTATATAATTCTTCTTGATTCGGAACAATGTTTTGCCGATACGTTTGCTTACTCGCCGCTTGACGATGTATCACACGACGAATCACTTAACGAAAACGTTTGCGCGCGGCTTCCTTCTTTTTCTTACGTTTAACGGAGGGCTTTTCGTAGTACTCCTTTTTGCGCATATCGCCAAGGATATTATCCTTTTGGCACTTACGCTTAAAGCGTTTGAGCGCGCTGTCGAGAGATTCGTTTTCTCCTACACGGATTACTGCCATTATTCACACCTCCTTTGCACGGAACTCCGAATGCTTAACCATTATAATAGATGATCCGATGATTGTCAAGTTTTTTAAACTCACTCGCCCGCTTTATTTAAACTTTTTTTAAATCACTTGATCACTATTTCCACTTCAAACGAAACGTCGATGTTATTCGCGTTATACAGTTTCTCGAAATAATCGGGCGAATAGCGGTAAAACGTTTTGCCGACGAACAGCGGGTCGCACCCGTACCGATCCGCGCTTTCTTTCGCCGCGCGCAGTTCGGATTCTATCGCCTTGGAAAACCCGTCCTTTATCGCCTTGCTCGCCGCCGCGCTGTTTTTTGCGTCGAGCTTATTGAACTTATCGCCGCGCGGCTCGATTATCGCCCGCACCTTGATCTTCGCCGAGTTTGTTTTTGCGTCCGTTTTTATATCGACGTGTTTTTTCAAAAGCCGCGCAGACACTTCGGCGACCGTTTCGCCGTCCGCCTGCACTGTCGCCGTCACTATCCCCTTTTCTATCGGCGAGCTTACCCAGGCAACGCCGCGCGCAGCGTCCTTGTCGATCACGCCCAATCGTCCGTCGGACGAATACAGCGCGAGCTTTTCCACGTTCATGCCCGTGCCGCCGCCTTCGCCGCCCTGTTTGCCGCTTCCGTCGCCTTGCGAGCCTTCGCTTCCGCCCCCGCCTTCGCCGCCGTCGCCGCCGCTCTGCGCGGACTGCTTATCGGAATTTTCTATCATGGTGACTACCGGCATGAACGAGCTTTGCGACGCACTGCCTATGTCGCACAAAAATCCCAAAAGCGTATTTGTCGCGACGTGCGACTTTTTTGCGCCGTACGCTATAAAATCGGCGTCGGTCGCACCCGTCTTTTTCATGAAGTCGGTCAATTGTCCCACAAGCTCTTCCGCCTTGCTCTCGGCGGCGGCAAGATACACGTCCGCCGTAACGTCGGTCGCCGTCATGAGCGTGCCGAGCAATTCGGGTTCGACGTTCTCGCCCACTATAACCATCGAGCAGTGTCCGAGCTCGGCTCTTCGCCCGAGTGCGGTGGACAGCGCTTCCACGGCTTCTTGCAAGGTCTTGCCTTTGACGGACACGGTGTCCTTGCTCGTCGCACCCTGCGCGCCCGTAGGCATGACGTATTGCGCAGTCACGCCTATTTCTTCGCCGCCGTCTATGCCGAGGATCTCGACTATGACGCGGCTGTTGACTTCGCGACTGCGCGATACCGTAGTCGGCAAAAACGCGACTATGAACGCGAAAACGAATATCAGTATTTTATATATCAACAGTTTCTTTTGCGTCGTCATTTGCTTTCCTCCGCACGCATTCCCGTTTGCGCGGGCGACATGCTCCCGTCGTGCTTTTTACGCCCGATAAGCACGCAAACGAGCGAAAGCAACGGGATGACCGCGGCGAGCATCGGCGTTGCGATCGCGCTCGCGTACGACGTGACAACAAACGAAAATACAGTTTGATCGGTCATGAAAAACACCTGTGAAAAATACAGCAGCACGCATACGCCGAGCGATATGGCGACATGCGCGTTTTTGCCTATAACGAACGCTACGCAACGGCACGTCGCGTAAAAGAAAAGTGCGCTTTCTATAAATACGGACACGCTCCACAGCACGGACGAAAACATGTCGATGCGCCCGTAAACGTTGCCTATCGAAAATTGCAGAATGCTCGAAAGATTGGTGCTCGTATCCACAAGCACGGGCACGTTTCCGAACGCCGCGCTCATGACGAGCGTAAAAAACACCGCGACGCTCATACCCAAAATGCCGCTCGCCGCACCGAACAGCCCCGTGAACTTTTTTGTTTTCGTGCGCCCCACAAACAATATCAACGGCGTGAAATCGCCCGACCAAGCCGAATGTCGAAACAATCCGCTTTTGAACCCCGCGGGATCGCGCAACGACGGGAATATATTCGCAAGATCGAATCCCGTCATAAGCACTATCGCTATCAATATCGCAAGACACAGTATCACTATCGGTATTATCAACTCGTTGAGCCGACAAAGCGCGCGCAACGTATGCTTGCCGACCGCCACAAAAAAGAACAACAGCACGAATATGAGCACCGCCACGCTGAAATCGGTAAATACGTTGTCCGCATAAAACAACAACGCTTCGGCTACGCAAATATTGAGCTTGAAAAACATGAACAGCGCGAAAACCGCCGTTATTATCCTTGCCGCGACCTTTCCCAACAGCGCGGTCATAAGCTCGAAAATATTTCGTTCCCCGCTCAGACACACCGCCGCGATCATTACCCCGAGCGTCGCGAGATCGAACGCGCCGCCTATCGCCATGGCGATATACGCGTCGCGCCCCGTCGCCTGTATCAAAAATATAGGCAACAAAAACATTTTGGTCGCAAGCGCGAGTATGAATATGATAGCAATAAATTGCTTGCCCGTCGCTTGCTTCGTTTCCGTTATATCCGTATTTGTCGCTTGCTTATCCATATGTAAAAATGCAGACGGCCCGTTTATCGACCCGATCCCGCATTCTCGATTTAACGTCAGCTTTGCCTTGTGCCGTTGATATTCGGTATGCTTTGCGGGCGCTTTTTCATTTGGATAAGCGGCGCGCGCTCGATAGCGTCTTTGAAATCGGAATAAACTATCGGCGAGAACGGCGCGAGATATGGCGCGTCGTATGCGTTCAACGCGCAAATATAATGCAAAGTAAACAGCACCGCTATCGTCAGTCCGAACAAGCCGCACAGCCCGCCGACGAGCGTATATATAAGCCGAAGTATGCTCATGGGTCCTATCAGGTTGGGCACGGTAAAAAGCGCGATCGACGACAGCGCCGTCACCATTACCGCAGGCGAACTGATTATGCCCGCATTGACGGCGGTTTCGCCCAAAACAAGCGCGCCGACTATGCTCATTGCCATACCGACGGCACGCGGCATACGCACGCTCGCTTCGCGTATTATCTCGAACAGCACCAAGACGAACAGCGTTTCCGCCATCGGCGACAGCGGCAATCCCTTGATCGCCGTCATAAGCGTTATCATGAACCGCACCGGTATGAGCGTGTAATGGAAGTTTTGCAAAGCTACGTACGCGCCCGGTAAAAGCGTAGCCAAAAGCAGCCCGACGTACCGCAATATCCGCACGAACGTGCTGTACATCGAGCGTTGATAATAGTCCTCGCCCGATTGAAACTCTTCTATCAATACGAACGGCAGAGTGACCGCCATCGGCGAGCCGTCCACGACGAGCGCGACGCGCCCCTCCAATAGCTTTGCCGCCACCACGTCGGGCTTTTCGCTTATGCCTGCCTGCGTAAAAAGCGAATACGGCTTTTCTTCGAGATACGGCAATAAATAATTGCTGTCCACTATGCCGTCGATATCGACTTTTTCGAGCCGTTGCTTTATCTTTTTGACTATGCGCGGCGCGGCGACAGACTTTAAATAACACAGCGCGACGTTGGTCTTTGTTTTACGCCCTATCTCCAACCGTTCGATGGCGAGATCGGGCGTTTTGAGCCGCCGCTCCAACAGCGAAAGATTTGTCTTTAAATCTTCTATGAACCCTTCGCGCGGACCGCGCATGACCGTTTCGGTAGGCGGCTCCGTTATTCCGCGCGTGGTATACGACCGCGCGTTGATAACGGCGTAACGCTCGTCGCCGTCAAGACAGAGAATAACGTCGCCGTTCAACAGCTTGTTTGTGCAATCGTCCGCATCCGACGACAAATTTATATCGTACTCCAATACGGCGTTCTCCGAAAAATCGTCGAGCGTATTTATTTTCTTGTCGCAATGTTTGAGCGCATAAATTATGGCGCGCACCGTTTGCACGTCGCTCAGATCGGGGTGAACGAGCACCGCGCACTCTTTTTGTCCGCACATAAATTCGTGCGTCGTTATATTCTCGGGCGTTTCAAACTTGCCCGTTATCCGCTCGACGTTTTCCATACCGATATTGTGCGCAATCGCAAATTAATAATGCGCACGGCGGTATGTTATTTAAAGATTCTGCATTGCTTAAATTTATTTATACGCGCATTACCGCTTTACCGATACTAAGTATTTCGCGCTCGCAATTTCGCTTACCTATTATTTGCATCCCCACGGGCAAGCCGTTCGACACTCCGCACGGCACGCTCGCGGCGGGCAATCCCGCAAGACTGACGCCCGCCAAAAAGAAATCGCCTTTATGCGTTTTGATCGGGTCGGTTTTTTCGCCTATTTCGGTCGCTACGGTCGACGTTGCGGGGCTTATGAGCGCGTCGCAATGCGTGAGCGCGGTTTCGTACTCGCGCTTCAACACCGTGCGCACTCTCGCGGCGCGCATATACAGATCGTCGCAGTTTTCGCCCGTTTTTACGACAACGCCCGTTACGATACGCCGCCGCACTTCCGCGCCGACCTTGTTAAGGCGCGACCTATCTCCGTCGACAAGACGCAAAATGCTTTCGGACGCTTCCGCCGACGACAAAACGTGGTATGCGGAAAGCGCCGCGTCGAACGCCTTGACCGATACGCGCACGATGTTCGCGCCTGCCGCCCGCAACCGTTCGACCGCGCCGTCAAACGCGCGCCGAACGCCGTTCGTTATATCCGCACGCAAAAATTCGTCCGCTATCCCTATCCTTTTGCCGCGTACGTCACCGACTGTCGCG
>CANDGE010000082.1 GCA_947384195.1 uncultured Clostridia bacterium | reverse complement strand
CACTGTCGTAGACACTCTTTCCCTACACGACGCTCTTCCGATCTCCCGACGGCAAGATCCACCGCTTCTTTTTGGCGCTCGTAAGTAGTATAGCAAATCGTGTCGAAAATTTCAACCGTTTTGCATTTGATTTTGTGTATTTTTTCAGAAAGTTCTTTAAATTTTTTTCCGTCATACGTCGTTTGACAAACAAAACACAATTTTTCGCACCCGTCGAATCGCGATAGATCGGCGTTTGCGTCTATTATCGTCGCAGTATTGTCGCACCAACCGTCGGTTGCTATCACTTCCGCATGGCTCGGCTCGCCTATTATCACTATATGATAACCCGCTTCGTAATGTTTACGGACAATTTCGTGTATTTTGGTCACGAACGGACATGTGGCGTCGACGACGTCGTAGCCCTTGCGTTCTATAGCGGCGTACGTAGATCTGTCCGCGCCGTGCGAGCGTATTATCACATTTCCGCGCTCGCCGTCCGCAAGCGGCGGCAACTCGGCGACCGAATGTACAACGCGCAAGCCGCGCGCGGCAAGCTCGCCGACGACCGTTTGATTGTGTATGATATCGCCGAGCAAATAGCAGTTGCCGTCGCGGGAATGCTCCATAGCCGTTTTGACGGCATTCTCCACGCCGAAACAAAAGCCGGCGTTATTCGCTACGAGTACTTTGAGCATAATCCTTCTTTGCGGCTTTATATTGTCGCTTCAACATACGCTTTTCGCGTTTTTTATCGCGTTTTTCGCGTTTATAACCTTTTTGCTCGACCCATTCGTCGAGCTTATCGAGCGTTTTCTGCATACCTATACGAAACCGTTCGGTCGCTTCCTTTAATACCGACTCGTCGACGCGCTTGCCGTAAAGGTCGCTCATGTCTATCGGATCGCCCACTCCCGCATAATTGCGGCGAAACATCTTACCTTTATGATGGATAACGTACGGTATTACCGACGCCATGCCCTTCAATGCGAACAACGCCGCGCCGGAATGAAACGGCTGTAACTCCCTGTTGACGCGGTTGCGCGTGCCCTCCGGACAGATATACAGCGTTTCGCCGTTTTTGAGCGAGCTGAGACATTCGCGCATAGACGACAGCTCGGGCTTTTCGCGGTCGACGAATATCACGCCCACACTGCGCAAAAACGCGCGCTGTAAGCCCTTGCCCGAGTTTTCTTTTTTTGACAGCGGTCGCGCATAACCGGGCAGTCCGAAGTACACATACGTAACGTCCATCCACGATAAATGATTGGACACGAGTATGCGCCCGCGGTCGTACCGCTTGTATTTTTCCTTATCCATGACTTTGCACGGAAACAACAGCTTGCCGAGCGGATACAGTATAAATTTCAAAAAGCCGAACCACTTATTCATTTAACGTCACCCGTTATGCGCGCTACTATAAACGCGGCGACCTGTTCGGCGGTCATGCCGTCCGAATCGATAAGCTCCGCATCGTACGCCTGCTTCAAAGGCGCAACGGCGCGAGTGCTGTCGTTTTTGTCGCGTTGCACTACGTCGTTATAAACATCGGCGTAAACTACGTCCTGCCCCTTGGCTTTGAGCTCGTCGTAGCGACGCTTTGCCCTGACGTCCGCCGACGCGGTCAAAAAGAACTTGAACTCCGCGGCGGGCAACACGACCGTTCCTATATCGCGCCCGTCGAGTATGACAGAGTTATGTTCGGCGATATCGCGTTGTATGCCGAGCAGTTTTGCGCGGACGTACGGCATAGCCGACGTGACAGACGCCGCCATAGACACCTCGGGCGTGCGGATCTTGTCCGAAACGTCCGTGCCGTCAAGCGTAACGCGTTGCGCGCCGTCGACGTATCGTATGCCGACGGCGGCATCTTTCAGACAGTTTTCTACGGCTTGCGCATTCGATGTGTCGACCTTGGCGTTAAGACACTTCAAGCCGAGCGCGCGATACAGCGCGCCCGTATCGAGATACGTTATTTCGAGCGCGTTCGCGACGAGCTTGGCGACGGTGCTTTTGCCCGCACCGCTCGGTCCGTCCAACGCGACGGCGTAATTGCCCGCGATATCTTTACGCAAAGCTCTCGCGCCGTTAAGATATATATGCCGCACGGGATTATCCGAATATGCGGTCACCATCAAGCGGATCACGTTTGCGGGCATACCGTCGACGATAGGTTCCGCGCATGACATTATAGGCACATTATGTCCGCTCTCGCGGATCGCCTGCGCCGCGGAAGCCGCAGTCAACGTCGGCGTTACCGATATCGTGATGTTGATCACGTTCCCGTCGGTTATGCCGTTTTTGAAATAAAGCCTGTCCGCAAGCCGCGTCGCCGCGCTCGCTATGCTCTGCTCATTGTTCGACGCCGTCACCGCGCCGCGTATAGACACCAATTCACTCATATGTTTTGACCTTGCTCCTTTGCGGCAAACGTGCCCGCCGCATATCCCGTTGCGAGCGCGATATGGAAATTATACCCGCCCGTAAGCGCGTCCACGTCAAGCACTTCGCCCGCAAAATACAACCCGCGCACCAACCGCGATTCCATTGTTTTGGGATTGACCTGTTTCACGTCCACGCCGCCGCTCGTCACCACGGCGTGATCGAACCCCGCATTCCCGACTATCGTGAGCGCGAACGATTTTATAAGCTCGGCGAGCGAGCGACGTTCGTTTTTAGTGACGGAATTCACTTGCCGCGACGATTGCACGCCCCACGTTTTTAAAACAAACGGAATGAACGCTTTGGGCAACAGCGCGTCAAGCGCGTTTTTGACCTGCTTGTTCAATACGAGCCCGAAATCGCGCAACAGCCTATCGTCGAGCTCGCCGACAGTCATTGCCGGTTTAAGATCCATATGAACGCGATACGGGCACGCGCGACGGGCGGCATATGCCGAAAGCGTCAGCGCGATAGGTCCGGATATGCCGTTATCCGTGATCATCATGTCGCCGAATACAGGCTTGATCCCGTCCGCGCGCAATGTCACGTTTTTGAGCGTCAAGCCTTCCGCCGCAGACAGATCCTCTTGCGTATACAGCTCGACGAGCGACGGCGACGGCGAAACGACCGTATGCCCGAGCTTTTTTATCAATGCGAACGCGCTTCCGTCCGACCCCGTCACGGGATAGCTCATGCCGCCCGTGCACATTATTACGCGGTCGAAGCTTTCCTCGCCGCCTATATATTTAACGGTAAATCCGCCGTTATTCGGTACTATCTCTTTTATATCGTGATACAATCTTATCTCGGCGCCGTTGCTCTCCGCATAGCGGTGAAGAGCCTTTGTAACGTCGCTCGCCTTATCCGAGCGAGGAAAAGCACGCCTGCCGCGCTCGACCTTGGTCTTACAGCCGTTGGCGTTGAGCAACGCGACTGCGTCGTCGGGCGTAAAACAAGAAAGCGCGGATCGCAAAAACGGCGCGTTTGTCACCACATTTTGCAAAAACGTTTGACTGTCGCACACGTTGGTAAAATTACACCTGCCCTTGCCGGTGATGTATATCTTTTTTCCGATCTTGTCCGTATGCTCGAAAATTATCGGTTTCGCGCCCTTGGCGCTGCCCGCCGCGGTAAGTCCCGCCGCGCCGCCGCCTATAACGGCTATTTTCATACTCGTTTACCTTTTGCTTTTTGTTACCGTACAAGCAAACGACGGCGTGCGATCTTATCGCCGCCGTCGAATACCGTTATATCGGTTGAACCAAGTTACCGCCGTCGCAAATGACCTTATCCACGCCGTGCAGTTTAGCTTCGCGTTTTTTGAAGAACGGTATGGCGAGCTGAGGGAACAGCGCGTACGTGAGCACGTCCTCTTCCTGTATCGCGTATTCCTCGATCTCTTTTTTATACCTGTCGAGCTCGGGCGCGATATTGTCGGCGGGACGGCATGTTATGCGCGGAGCGTCGCCGATTATTTTTTTGATTATTTTAGCGTCGGGCTCGACGGGCAGCTTGCCGTACTCGCCCGCGACGACGCCTTTCGTTTCCTTGGTGACAGTTTTGTAACGCTCGCCCGCGAGCACGTTCAACACTGCTTGCGTGCCTACTATCTGAGAGCTGGGCGTTACGAGCGGCGGGAAACCGAGATCGGCGCGCACTCTGGGCACTTCCTCCAACACTTCGGTCAAGCGGTCGGAAGCGTTTTGCTGTTTGAGCTGACTGATAAGGTTGCTCAACATGCCGCCCGGCACTTGATAAATAAGCGCGTTGACGTCCACCTTTAACACTTTGGGATTGAGTATTCCGTCGGCGGCGAGCCGCTCCGCGACGTTACGGAAATACACCGTGCACTTATTGAGCTTTTCAAGGCTTAGCCCCGTATCGTATTCCGTGCCCATCAACGACGCGACGAGCGATTCCGTAGCGGGCTGGCTCGTACCGTTTCCGAGCGGCGACAATGCCGTATCCACTATATCGCACCCTGCTTCGATGGCTTTCATATTGACCATGTCGCCCGTACCCGCAGTGTTGTGCGTATGCAGATGTATCGGCAATTTCACCTTCTCTTTGATGCGCGAAACAAGCTCGTACACGGTATACGGCAACAACAGATTAGCCATATCCTTGATACAAATGATGTCCGCACCCATTTGTTCGAGCTTGACGGCAAGATCGACAAAATAATCAATGGTGTGCACCTTGCTCGTCGTATAGCAGAGCGCAGCCTCTACGGTGCCGCCGTACTTCTTGGTGCTGTCGATAGCTTGCTTCATATTGCGGATATCGTTGAGCGCATCGAATATTCGTATGACGTCGATACCGTTCTTTATCGAAATACGGCAAAACTCATCGACTACGTCGTCGGCATAATGCTTGTAGCCGAGTATGTTTTGACCGCGGAACAGCATTTGCAGTTTCGTATTGGGTATCGCCTTTCTGAGCGCGCGCAACCGCTCCCACGGATCCTCGTCGAGATAACGCAGGCACGAATCGAACGTCGCTCCGCCCCACGCTTCGAGCGCGTAAAAACCTACGTCGTCGAGCATTTTAGCCGCGGGCAACATTTCGTCCGTACGCATACGCGTAGCCGCTTGCGATTGGTGCGCGTCGCGCAGTATTGTTTCCATGATCTTTACTTTAGCCATAATTAAACTCCGTTATTATAACTCGATTATAAGGAGAACGATTTGCGATCGCGGTAATTGCTTGCAGTTGCGCGATCGCGCGTCAAACGCGAACGGCAGGTCAAACTACATCGGCGCCCGCCGACCGCACTCGCCATGTATACGCATTTGCGTTACACGCCGAATATCGACAACAACACGCCCGCCGCCACAGCCGAACCGATAACGCCCGCGACGTTAGGTCCCATCGCGTGCATGAGCAGGTAGTTGTTGGGATCTTCCTTTTGCGCGACCGTTTGCGATACGCGCGCCGCCATAGGCACAGCCGAAACGCCGGCGCTGCCTATCAACGGGTTGATCTTTCCGTGCGAAATTACGTTCAACAGCTTAGCCATGAGCAAGCCGCCCATAGTGCCCATCATGAACGCCACAAGTCCGAGCGCGATTATTGCGAGCGTCTTGACGTCCAAGAACGTCGTGCCGAACGCTTTTGCGCCGACGCATATCCCGAGAAATATGGTTATTACGTTCATGAGTCCGTTGCTCGCCGTCTGCGCAAGCCTGTCGGTCACCATGCACTCTTTGAGAAGATTGCCGAGCATGAGCATACCCAAAAGCGGCAAGCTGTCGGGCAATATCAGTCCGCAGACAAGCGTGATAACTATGGGGAAAATTATTTTCTCGCGCTTGCTGACGGGACGAAGCTGTTCCATTTTTATGGCGCGCTCTTTCTTGGTCGTCAACAACTTCATGAGCGGCGGCTGTATTATGGGTATCAACGCCATATACGAGTATGCCGCCACCGTTATCGCAGGCAACAGATCGAACTGGTTGAGCATGGTCGTAACGTAAATAGACGTAGGACCGTCGGCTCCGCCGATAATGGCTGTCGCCGCCGCCGCCGCGCCGTCGAACCCGATAAGTATCGCACCGAACAGCGTAATGAATATACCGAGCTGTGCCGCCGCGCCGATAAGGAAGCTTTTGGGATTTGCTATGAGCGGACCGAAATCGGTCATCGCGCCTATGCCCATAAATACGAGCGGCGGGAAAATGACCCACTCGACGCCCTTTTCCATATAGTACAAAAGTCCGCCGGGGCTTGCCACACCGTCGGTAACGGTGGGTTCTTTCATAAGTATGGCGTACGCGCCCGGTATGTTAACGAAAAGCATACCGAACCCTATGGGAACAAGCAACAACGGTTCTTTTTTGAGCCCGATACCGACAAACAGCAAAACGCACGCTATGACGAGCATAACGTAATTTTGCCATTCCGATTGAGCTACGCCCGTGCTTTCCCACAGGTTTTTGAGCATTTCGACAAAATTCATCGGGACACCCTACTTTATATACGCAAGAACTGCGCCCGTTTCGACGTTATCGCCTTTTTTGACGACGTAAGTTATAACGCCGTCCGCAGGAGCGTTGATGTCGTTTTCCATCTTCATCGCTTCGAGAACGATTATTTTGTCGTTCTTTTTAACGGCGTCGCCGTCCTTGTGCGCCAAGCCCAAAATAAGCCCGGGCATGGGCGCTTTAACGGGCGTACCTTCGCCCGCTACGGGTTTTGCCGCAGGCGCGCTCTGCGCGACGGTCGTAACGACGGGCGTTACGGACGCGCCGTCCGACACCTCTTCCACGTCGACTACATACGATTTTCCGTTGACGGTCACATTGAATTTACGCATAAATTCCTCCAAAGAATGGTTTTACCTGTTATTTTTTCCGCGAAATGCGGCGTATCACGAATTCGGGGCGCACATCGTCGCCGTTGTTTTCGCTGTCGTAAACGGCGGTTATCGCGGCGGTTATCACAGCCATCAGCTGTTCGTCGTCGCCATCGTCCGCTTCGCTCGAAACGGCGCTTTGACTTTTGTCCTTTGCGGGCTTGTTCATAAGCTTGGACTTGAACAGCAAGCCCGAAAGCCAAAATACAAATACGAGCAACGCCAAAACCGATACGACTATCGCAAGCCCTACGAGCGCGTACAGCGCCGCGTCGCCTACGGCTACGTCCGATTTGCCGAAGCCCAAGTCGCCCAGCCCGCCGCCCGATGCGGCGGATAAGATCGCGATCATTTTCATAGTCTACTCCACATGCGCAAGAAGCGCGGCTATAAGATACGAACGGGTCAGGTTGGGTTCGATAACATTATCGAACCGCCCCGCACGCGCGAGCGTGAGCGCCGAGCAATTCTCGCCGCCGTACGCGCTTGCAAGCGTCGCCGCCGTCTTGTCTTTATTCTTTGCCGATTTGATCTCGTCCGCGTACAAAAGCCGTGCGGCGGCCTCCGATTCCAATGCGCCGATCTCTGCGTTTTCCCATGCTATCTTATATTCGCACGGCGCGACCAAAGCAGTGTACGCACCGCCTATCGCCTTGCCGTAAACTACCGAAAACATATCCACATCGAGCGTATTGACGCTGTATATCAGATTGGACATTTCGCGTATGAGCGTCGCATCGGCTGTCGTTTGTTCGGTACCGACGCAATCGGTAAGAAACACGACGGGGCATTCCGCGTTTTCGCAAACGTTTAAAAATTCGCTTATCTTAACGCACGCGTCTGCGGTAAGCCGTCCGTCGGACTGCTTGATATCGGTAGCCACTACGCCGACGGGGATATCGCCGAGCGTCGCAAAACCCGTAACCGCAACGGGCGCAAAATCCGACCGAACTGCGAAAAAGCTGTTTTTATCGAATATTTCTTTAATGAGCGCGTCGGGCGTAACTCCCGCTTTGAGTCCTTTGCAAACACGATTCGGATCGTCGGCGGACTTGCCCGCGCCCGAAAATACCGCGAGTATCTTTGACAGCGTTTCGCGCAATTCCTTGTCGTTTTTAACGGTGTTGGTAACTATCCCGTTTTTCGCCGTCGTCTTGACGGTGCCGACGGTCTTGGTATCGACGCCCGCCTTTGCGGCGAGCACGAGCGGCGACGCCGACGCTATCACGCTGTCGGGATACGCGATAACGAAATCGCCGATCCCCGCAACATACGACGACAATCCGAGATTACTGCCCTTTATCACGGATATGACGGGCACTTCGCCGTAAGCGACGGTAAACGCGCGCAGGATAGACCCGTAGCCCTCGAGCGCGCCTATACCTTCGGCAAACCTTGCGCCCGAAGTATCCCAAATCGCAATGAGCGGCTTATCCATGCGCACGGCGTTGTTTATGGCGCGCACTATCTTTTTTGCGTTGAGCTCGCCTATCGCGCCTTTGAGCACCTTGGAATTTAAAGCGAACAAGCACACGCCGTTATCGGCGATCGACGCGAAACCGCTCACGACGCCTTCGCCCGGCGCGTCGGCAAGCTCGGTTTGCGAACATACAAACGCGTCCGTTTCGACAAAAGACTTATCGTCGACGAACGCGTTGAT
>CANDGE010000081.1 GCA_947384195.1 uncultured Clostridia bacterium | reverse complement strand
ATGCTCGCGCTCATGGAACAGCTCGAAAAGCTCGTCTAAGCTTTGCGGCTTTGTAACAGCGGTTTAAAACGCGTATTTTACCGAACGGATAAAGTATGCGTTTTTTTGTTTTAGGCAAAAGAATATGCGTCAAAACATTTAATATATGCAATAAATGCCGTTCGGTATTGACAAACTATGCGCGTATGGTCTATCTTATACGGGGATATTGCATCATTGTTCACGGTATGCGTTTTGAGCCGACGGTGCGCTTGCGCATAGAAAAACGGGAGATACAAAAAGGAAAATGAAATGACGGAAATTGCGATAGTGGAAGACGAACGCGAACACAGCGCGCGACTGAAAGAGTATTTGGATAGATATTCAGCCGAACGCGGTTGTGCTTTGCATACGGAAATTTTCGAGCGCGCCGACGATTTTTTGAAAAAATGCGGATCGTTCGACATTGTGTTCATGGATATCGAGTTGCCCGATACGGACGGAATGACCGCAGTCAAGCGTTTGAGAGAGAACGATAAAAAAGTGCTTGTGATTTTTGTCACCAATCTCGCGCAGTACGCGGTAAAGGGTTACGAGGTCAGCGCGTTCGATTTTATAGTAAAGCCTGTCGGCTATTACGATTTTGCAATGAAGTTGCGGCGTGCGTTCGAGTGCTTGAATAAGCGGTGCAAGCACGAGCTTTGGGTCGCGTCGCGACAGGGGAAAAAGTTGGTATCCGCCGATAAGCTCAAATACGTGGAAGTGATGAAACACGCATTGCTTTTTCATTTGGCAAACGGCGAAACCGTTACCGGCACGGGAACATTGAAGTCGGTAGCGTCAAAGTTGGACGGAACGTCGTTTGCGTTATGCAATCAATGTTATTTCGTCAATCTTAAATATGTGACGGAAGTGCGCGGCGGTTCGGTATTCGTCGGCGACGACGAGTTGCAGATATCGATACCGAAAAAGAAAGAATTTTTACGTGCTTTAAACGATTGGCTTGCGACCGGCGGGGGTACCGAATGAGCGCTTTGTGGTGGTACAAACTTTTATTCATGACCGAGCTGTTGACAGCCGAAGCGCTTTTTACCTTCCGCTTGCAAAAGCGCGGATACTTTGCGTTGCGCGCGGCGATTGCCGTGGCGGTATGCTATGCGGTCGCGGCGTTGTACCCGTTGCCGACAAAGGTGTCGTATTCGGGCTGGTATGCGTCGTTGATGTTTTTGGTGTTGTTCGCGACTACGTTTTGCGCATTGTTGTTCGTATACAAAATTTCGGCGGTCAAGCTGTTGTTTTGCGGAATAACGGCGTACACGGTCCAACATTTGTCGTACGAATTGTTTGCGTTGCTGTCGAACGTATTTTCGTTCGGCGGTATGGATATGTACGACAGCGGGATATTGGATTTTTCCACTCTCAACAGCGGAACGGTGATCGCCGCGCTCGTATACTTCGATCTGTACGTAATAGTTTACGGCGTGTCGTATTGGATAATGGGCAAAAGATTCAACGCTTATGCGGACGTCGATCTTGATGTGGCGTTGCTGTTGTTCGTAGCGGCTATTTTGCTCATAGATATAGTTCTCAATGCGTTTACCGTTTATATAAACGCGTACAGCAAGGATTACGAGCTTATAGTGTGCGTTTATAATATCCTGTGTTGCATGCTGGCGTTTTACATACAGGCGAGCATGCTAAAAGTAAAGGACATGAAAATGGAAATGCAGTCGGTGTCGGACATGCTCCGCCAGTCGCAACGTCAGTATAAACTGCAAAAGGAAAATATCGATCTTATCAATCTCAAATGTCACGATCTGCGGTATCAGATATCACGGTTGACGTCGGGTAAAGCCATAGACGACGAAGAACTCGGTAAGATAAGCGACGCCATTTCCATTTACGATGCGACGGTAAAAACGGGCAACGAGGTGCTTGATATAATTCTTACGGAAAAAAGCTTGATATGTCGTGAAAAAGGCATAACGCTGACATGTATGGCGGATTGCGGCGCGTTTGAGTTTATGCGCGAAGGCGAGCTGTACGCGCTTTTCGGCAATATTGTAGATAACGCGATCGAAGCGGTGTCCAAGCTCGACGATGTGCAAAAGCGTTGCATCAGTCTTAACGTGCGCAATGCGGGCGCTATGATAAGTGTTAAAGCGGAAAATTACTATGCGGGCGAAATAAAGTTTTCCGCCGACGGATTGCCGCTTACGGACAAAAAAGACAAAGATTTTCACGGGTACGGAATGCTCAGTATACAAACGCTCGTACATAAATACGGCGGCAATATGTCGGTCGCGGCGAACGACGGGATTTTCAGACTCAATATAATGTTCCCGTCGACCGGAAATTAAGAATATTCATCTCGTTTTCGAGAATATGCAACAGCTATTGACACTGCTGTTGCTTTTATTATAATAGGGGTATAAAGACCGTCTGCGGTCGATCGCAAGGAGGTGTAAATGAAGATCAAAGTACCGTACGGAGCGCTTGCGGGAGTTTGCGGAGTGTTGGCTTTTTACCTGACGGCAGCCGTCGTCGCGAGTTTCCAAGTGCTTGACAGGATCGAAGCGGAAACCAACAATCATGCAAGCTTATTCGGAAATTGGTGGCAAACTTTGTTGTTTGTCGCCGATATACTGTTTGCTTGCGGCATGATAGCGTTCATCGTTTTGGCGGTGATCGGACGCAAAAGATCGACGGCGCGTATATCCGCCGCCGTCGCGCAACAAAAGGAGGTCGCAAACGGTGAAGCTGTTATCGAAAGCGCTGAATAGATCGGTGTGGTGCGTGCTGTCGCTGTTTTTTGCGATAGCGTTTATAATAACGCTCGTGGGCGAAGTATTTATCCGCGAAAACGAGAACAACATCAATTACGCGCTCGGCATCAACACGTACACGAGCGTGACCGACGATACCGTTACCGATTCCGAATATTTCAAGTCGGACTATTACAAATCTGACGGAAAGACGTACGACGATAAAGCGATGCGCGAAGGGTCTATGGAAATATCGCGCACTGCCGCCGCGGACGGCGCGGTTTTGCTGTGGAACAACGGTAACGCTTTGCCGCTGGTCGACGGGGAAAGGCTAAGCTTTTTCGGCGTGTCGTGCAAACCCAAAAACTGGTTTTTCACGGGACACGGATCGGGACGCGTATCGGTCACCGTCACCGATTTTCCCGATCTCAAAGCGCAGTTCGAGTCGGAAAATAAGTTTACCGTCAATCCGACGCTGTGGAATTCATACTCCAATACGCAGGCTTACGGCATGTTCAGTCCGCATGCGGACGACAATCATTACCGCGAGTTCTCGGTCAACGAAAAGGCGTGGAGCGCGGTCAAACAGGCGGCGGGCAACAGCTTTGCCGCATACGGCGACGCCGCCGTATACTTTATTTCGCGCACGGGCGCGGAGGACGGCGACACCTGGTATGATACGAGTATCAATACCAACGACGGCAATGTCGACGATAATTATCTCGACTTGACAGCAAACGAAAAAGCTACGATCGAAGCGCTTGTCCAATTGAAAGACAGTGTGTTCAAAAAGGTGATACTCGTATTGAACACGGGCACGCCGTTCCAAATGAAAACGTTGTCGGAATACGATATAGACGCATGCCTGTGGGTCGGTATGGGCGGCAACGCGTCGTATGCCGCGGTGTACGACGTTATGAGCGGCAACGTGAATCCGTCGGGCAGGCTTGTAGACACGTATGCTTACGACGGAGATTCCGCACCGTCGTCGGTCAATACCGGCGCGTTCGAGTTTGAACAATACGGCGGATTGCCCACCGAAAACCGTAGCAGCAACGCTTATAATCACGCGTACATAGTTTATCAGGAAGGTATTTACGTCGGCTACCGCTATTACGAAACTCGCTACGAGGACACCGTAACGGGCAACGGCAACGCCAAGGACAAGGCGGGAACGGTAAACGGCAATGATGAGTGGCGTTATTCCGAAACGGTCAAATTTCCGTTCGGACACGGCTTGTCGTACACGACTTTCGATTATACGGCGTTCGACGTAAAGCCCGACGGCGATAAGTACGTATGTTCTGTCACCGTTAAAAATACGGGCGCGACGGCGGGGCGGCATACCGTGCAAATATATTTGCAAAAGCCGTATACCGATTACGACAAACAGAACGGCATAGAAAAGGCGGCAGTCGAGCTTGTAGGCTATGCCAAGACCGACGTTATCGAACCCGGCGACAGCAGGACCGTTACCGTCGCCGTCGATAAATACGAATTCAAGACGTATGACGCTTACGGACAAAAGACGTATATTCTCGAAAAGGGCGACTATTATCTCGCCGTCGGTCGCGACGCGCACGACGCGCTAAACAATATATTAGCCGCCAAAGGCTTCGATGCCGCCGACGGCATGGTGGATATTTACGGCGAACCCGTATCGGGCGATAAAGCTCGCGCGCGGTTGCAACACATCAAAGCCGACGATTTCACGAAATATTCCGTATCGCCAAACGGCGAGCGCGTTACAAATCAATTTTCCAATGCGGATATCAATCTTTACCGCGGCACGTCCGATCAATCGGTAACGTATTTGTCGCGTAACGACTGGGCGGGAACATATCCCAAAAGCTATTACAAGATGCAGGCGCGCAACCGCATTTTGGTAAAGGATATGCAGTATTACACGAAGATAACGGCAGATCCCGATGCGGCTATGCCGATATACGACAGAGTGACTTCGCCGACGGGCAAACTTTCGCTCATCATGCTCAAAGACATGGAATACGATCATGAGATGTGGGGATATCTGCTCGATCAGCTCACTTGGGATGAGACGGTCGCGCTGTGCGGAATAGGAAATCACGTTATATCGGCGGCGAGCAGCGTCAATTCGCCGGAAGTGACGGCGCACGACGGACCTGCGGGCGTGAAAAACGACACGCCTGCCGAACTCGATACTTTTATGGCGTTCCCGTGCGGCGTATTGCTTGCGAGCACATTCGACGATGCGTTGGTGCAAGAAGTGGGCAACGCGTTCGGGCTGGAAATGTTGCATGCGGGCGTAGGCGAGATCTACGGTACGGGCGCGGGCATACACCGCAGTGTTTACGGCGGACGCAATTGGGAGTATTTTTCGGAAGACGGATTTATTTCCGGAAAGATATTGGCGGCGGAAGTTCGCGGTTTGCAGAGCAAGGGCGCGATAGTCAACATCAAGCATTTGGTACTCAACGATCAGGAAATATACCGTTGCGGCGTTACTACTTGGGCTAACGAGCAAAGCATACGCGAGATATATCTGAAAGCGTTCGAAGCGGCTGTGACCGAAGGCAAAGCCAACGGCGTGATGAGTTCGCTCAACCGTATAGGCGCTACGTGGGCAGGCAAGCATAAAGGCTTGTTGACCGAAGTTTTGCGTAACGAGTGGGGCTTTGTCGGTTTGGTGGAAACGGACGCGGCAACGGGACTTTATATGCGCGAAGGCGGCGCGCGAGCCAACGCCGTGATTGCGGGCAACGATCTGTGGTTGCGCGGCACAAATAATGCGTCCGAGCTATGGGGCGATTATAAAAGCAATGCTACCGTGTGCGCCGCGCTACGCGAATCGTGCCACAGAATACTGTATACTGTTTTGCATTCGTCGGCTATGAACGGATTTAACAGCTCGACGCGGTTGGTATACGTTGCGCCGTGGTATTACGGCGCGCTGACTGCGGGACAGATCGTTACGGGCATTTTCGCATTTTTGTGTATAGGTATGGCGGTCGCGTCGTTCGTATTGCCCGTCGTACTCGGTAAAAAGAAAAACAAGGGGGAAGCGCAAGCATGAATAATATCATAGGTAAAATTTCGGCGTTGGCGATCGCGATTTCGGCGATGACGTTATTTGCGATCGGGTGCGGTAGCGCCGATAACGGCGGCGACGGAGATCATACGTGCGAGAATATGTGTCCCGTGTGCGGATACTGTATCGACGTAGATTGCTATGCCGACGCGTGTTGGGATAAATGCGGCGACGCGCTATTGTATGACGCGGGGTTCGAGGCGATTGACTTAAAAGTCGCCAAGTCCAACGTTACCGCAACGACGGCGCTCGGTTGCGTTACGGATTTCAATAAAGCGAACAACAGCTCGATATCGTTTAAGGTGGACGCGAGCGAGACGGCGACGGTGACGCTGATGGTCACGGTAGGAAAGACGTCGGCAAAAGACGTGTTTACCGACGTTACCGCACTTACCGTGAACGGTGAAAGGCTCGAACGCAGTACTTTTATACCGGTGTACGAGCCGGAGATCGACAGCAACAGGTTTACCGAAATATGCTTGGGGTGCGTAGAGCTTACGGCGGGCGAAAATTACTTTACGTTCGTAGCGGAAGGCGACGGCGAAAATTCGCACGATTTTAAAAAATTGACTATAATAGGCGACGGGTATTATACGTTGTTGCAAAGCTCCGGGCTTGCGCACGAATGTTCGACGGTATGCGTTACCTGCGGCGGTTGTAACGACTTTACATGTTATAACGACGGTTGTGCCGTTAAGTGTACGTGCGACGGCGGCGCGCCCGCCACTCTGTTCTGGGTGTGCGACGAGCGGTGCGAAACCAATCGACCCGTTAATGCCGAGCTTGACGGTATCGGCTGTACATGGAATGCCGAAACGCGAATGAAGTATGTTATCGGTGCGTCGGAAGCGGGAAAAATAACGCTCGGCGCAGTGGTGTCGAGAGATTCCAAGGCGGTCAAATTCACCGATCAATTCGTGATAACCGTCAACGGCAAAAGCGTTAAAGGCGAAGGCGTTATTCCCGTGTCGGACGGCGGCGGGCGCGAATGGAACAATTACGGCTTGGTAGTGATAGGCGAGATAGAGCTTGTTGCGGGCAGGAACGAAATAGTGTTTTCGCAAACTCCGCGCAGGGACGAGACAAACTGCGCGTATAATTTCCAATCCATGGTATTGTTCGGCAACGGCGTTTACGACTGGCATATCGACGAGCCGTCGGATACGGCTGACGAGCATTTATGCGCGGTATGCGGCGGTTGTCCCGAAGATAACTGCGAGTTCCATGACGCAGAGTGCGTGTGCGTGCCGTACGATATAGGTTGGAAGCATGCCGATATTTCCGGCGCTAACAAAGCCAACGAAAAGGAGAACTGTATCGGAGTTGCGGCGTATAACAAGCTTTCGCGCATAGAGTATACGGTCGTATCAAACGGGACGGGCAAAGCGCGGCTGTCGTTTAACGTGAGCTGTTTGCCGAGCGGGCCGTATGTCAACACGATATTCCATACCGTAAAGGTAAACGGCGCGCCGATATCCACGGACGCGAAAATACCGAAGGGCGTAAAATGGACGGATTACAAAACCGTTTATATCGGCGCGGTCGATATGCAAGACGGTATCAATACCGTGGTCATAGAATATACGACGCCGAACAGCGATAATTCGGTCAATTTCCGTTCGCTCGTTCTTGCGAGCGATAAGCTCGTATTCGAGCCGTTTGCGGGTCACGAAATGACCAAACACGATGCGATAGCCGCAACGTGTACTTCGGACGGCAATATAGAATACTATACTTGTTCGTGTCACGGTAAGGCTTTTGCGGACGCGGACGGCAAGACGGAGATAACGCTCGAAGCTACGAAGATCGTCGCAACGGGACATTCCTACGCCTCGGAACTCAAAGTCAACGGCGCCAAAACCGATTACGAGCCTAACGACACGTTCGATACGAGCGGAATGACGGTGGCGCTCGATTGCGAAAACTGTGACGACGGCGATATCGTTCTTTCCGACGAGCAGTACGTGCTGAGCAAAACTACCGCGCTCGATGTATCCGATTCGAGCATCACCGTAAGTTATACGCATGACGGAAAGACTTACGAATATGTTTTGGCGATAAACGTAGCGCATGCGCACGTTTTGGGCGAGCTTGTTGCGGCGGTGGATGCAACGTGCGAAACTGCGGGGAATGCGGCATATTACGAGTGCGGCGTATGCGGTAAATATTATGCGGATGCGCAGGCGACCGACGAGATAACCGATCCCGTGATCGCGGCGCTCGGACATTCTTTGGGCGACGTTGTCGCGCGGGTAGAGCCGACTTGCATAGCGACCGGAAATATCGAGTATTACGAGTGCGGCAGCTGTAATAAACGCTTTGCCGACGCGGGAGCCAACGATACTGCGGAAAATACGGTACTCGAAATCGACCCTGCGGCGCATAACAGGATAGCCGTTCGCAATAACTCGATGCATTATTGTTACGATTGTAAAAATGCGATCGGGTACGAATTCGGACTCGATCGATTGACTGACGTGAGCAAAGCGCCCGGTAAGGACGGGATCGGTTCTTCGTGGAATATCGAATCGAGATTCACATACAATATAATCGCCGAAAAAGCGGGCGTCGTCACGCTGTTCGTTTACTTATCGCGCGATACGAAAGAAAAATCGTTCACGGACATTTATAAAGTGTACGTCAACGGTTCCGATCGAGCTTATGTCGGTACGGGCGTCGTTAAGGCTTATCCGAAACGAGAGTGGGCGGTATACGATCGGATAGAAGTCGGAGATATAGAGCTTGTTCAAGGACTCAATACTATCAAATTTTCGTTTACGCCCGTAACGGAAGCTAACGGCGGCGACGGCTTGGCGTACAACTTCAAAAAGATAATGCTTGTAGGCGACGGCGAATATTCTTGGGCGTTTTGCGATATTTGCGACGGATGTATAGTCGAAGCTTGCGGACACGACGGTCAT